>NZ_JACHJU010000003.1:600000-915239 GCF_014203795.1 Streptosporangium album
TCCAGCTCGCCGGGTCGCCGTACGGCAACCGCCTTGGCGCCCGCCACCTCCAGGGAGCGCAGGTGCTCACGCACGTCTCCCTGCAGGGCGAACACACCGATTGTCGGGGCGATGCTCACCAGTGGTCCTTTCAAGATGCTCGAAATGCTCTCTCAGCGTATGGCCACTGGGCTCGCCGCCCAAACCGGGTCAGGCGACGACGGGGGCGCCGTGCGAGGTGTGGTCGGCGTCGACCCGCTCCAGGCTCCTCACGTGGTGGCGCCTGCCGTACAGGACGGCCATTCCCGCCAGGCAGCAGGACGCGCCGAGAAAGTACGGCACCGCGGGGGCGATCTCCTCTGATCTTTCGGATCACGCCTCGGCACAGATCGTTGTGAGTGACCATCGGCCACTGTATGGCTGAGCGGTAGCAGAGATGGCGCGGCTCTCCCGAAAGGCCGTGGGTAGGATCGTCCATCGTCATGCTCAGCTCATCAGGGTCAGCCTGGCTAAGTGGTAGCCCGGAGAGAGGGCGACGCCCCGAAGGACGCCGCCCCGAGGCGGTCAGGGGCGCTTGGTCTCCCAGTCCACCGTCTCCTGGATCCGCTGGTCCGCCGTCGGCTCCGGCGTCCGGGCGGCCGAGGGGTCGAGCGGCCGCAGGTAGGTCTGCTGGACGCCGGGGACCCGGTCCTCGATCACGAAGGTCGCCTTGGTGTGCGCCGCCGCACCGGCCTGGGTGACCTGCGGCAGGACCTTGAAGTCCGCGGTGAGCTGCTCGCGCTCGATCCGCGTGACAACGTAGCCGCGCTGGTTGTTGTAGAACTTCAGATGCGGGTTGATGGTCAGGAACGGGTGGGTCGCGGGATCGGAGTCACGGCCGTCGCCGCCGGTGGTGATGGAGGAGGCGACCAGCTCCGAGCCGACCGTGCGCGTGGTCGGGTCGTCGTAGTCGAGCTTGAGGTCACTGGCCCAGTGGGCGTGCACGTCGCCGGTGAGCACCACGGGGTTGCGCACCTCGGCGTCGACCCAGCCCTGGGTGATCCGCTGCCGCGAGGCGACGTAGCCGTCCCAGGCGTCCTGGCTGGTGATCTTGGCGGGTCCGGCGTTGTTGTCACGCTGGGCGAAGAAGACCTGCTGGCCGATGATGTCCCACTGCGCTCGCGACTGGCGGAAGCCGTCCAGCAGCCAGCGCTCCTGCGCGTCACCGGTGATCGAACGCGCGGGGTCGACGGCCTCCGGGCAGTCGCGGTAGCCGTCGCCGCAGCCCTGGTCGTTGCGGTACTGCCGGGTGTCGAGCATGTGGAAGGTGGCGAGCCTGCCCCATCGGACCCGCCGGTAGAGCTGCATGTCGATGCCCCGGGGGATGGACCCGCGGCGCAGGGGCATGTTCTCGTAGTACGCGCGGAAGGCCGCCTCCCGCCGGGCGAGGAAGTTCGGCTGGGGAACCTCCGGCTTCTCCGGCACCTCGTCGGCCCAGTTGTTGTCCACCTCGTGGTCGTCCCAGACGACCAGCCAGGGCGCGGCGGCGTGCGCGGCCTGCAGGTCGGGGTCGGCCTTGTACTGGGCGTGCCGCTGCCGGTAGTTGGCGAGCGTCTCGGTCTCGGGACCCTCGTGGTCACGGACGTTTCCGCCGGGGATGGTGTAGGTGTCCTTGGTGTACTCGTACTGGTAGTCGCCCAGGTGCAGGACCAGGTCGGGGTGCTCCTCGGCCAGGCGCCGGTAGGAGGTGAAGTAACCGTGCTCGTACTGGGCGCAGGAGACGAAGGCCATCGCCAGACCGGAACCGTAGGAGAGCACGTGCGGGGCGGTCCTGGCACGGCCCATCGGCGAGACGTAGGGCCCCACCTTGAAGCGGTACCAGTACTCCCGGTCGGAGGAGAGCCCGTCCAGCTCGACGTGGACGCTGTGGCCCCACTCCGTAGTCGCCATCGCCACGCCCCGCCGTACGACCCGGTGGCCGGCCGCGTCGCCGTAGACCTGCCACTGGACTGGGAAGGGCCGGTCGGGCATGCCGCCCAGGCCGTCCTCGGCGAGCGGCTGGGGCGCCAGCCGGGTCCAGATCACGAAACCGTCGGAGTCGGGGTCGCCCGAGGCGACACCGAGCATGAAGGGGTCGCTCCGCAGGCCGCGGGAGGCCAGGGACGCGGCGCTCTCCGTAGCGGTTCCGGGGTCGGCGAGGGCGGCGGCGGGAACGCTCGCCACCGCTCCCGCCGCGATGCCGGTGACGAGAAAGGAGCGTCGGGTGAGCCGGGACATGGGGGCCTCCCAGGATGATCTGGCACGGACGCCCGTCAGCCTCATGGAGGATCATGACGAGAGGGTGAACTCCCCCTGTCATGGAAAAGGCGGCATCCTTCACGGATGCCGCCTTCCCTGAAATTTCCTACCAGCCGCGCTCCGCCAGGCGGTGCGGGACCGGGATGTCGTCCACGTTGATGCCCACCATGGCCTCGCCCAGACCGCGGGAGACCTTGGCGATGACGTCGGGGTCGTCGAAGAACGTGGTGGCCTTGACGATCGCGGCGGCACGCTGGGCCGGGTTGCCGGCCTTGAAGATGCCCGAGCCGACGAACACGCCCTCGGCGCCGAGCTGCATCATCATGGCGGCGTCGGCCGGGGTGGCGATGCCGCCGGCGGTGAAGAGCACGACGGGCAGCTTGCCGGCCTTGGCGACCTCGGCGACCAGCTCGTACGGCGCCTGCAGCTCCTTGGCCGCGACGAACAGCTCGTCCTCCGGCAGCGAGGACAGGCGCTTGAGCTCACCCCGGATCTTGCGCATGTGGGTGGTGGCGTTGGAGACGTCACCGGTGCCGGCCTCGCCCTTCGAGCGGATCATCGCGGCGCCCTCGGTGATGCGGCGCAGCGCCTCACCCAGGTTGGTCGCCCCGCAGACGAAGGGCACCGTGAACTGCCACTTGTCGATGTGGTTGGCGAAGTCGGCGGGGGTCAGCACCTCGGACTCGTCGATGTAGTCGACGCCGAGCGACTGGAGCACCTGGGCCTCGACGAAGTGGCCGATGCGGGCCTTGGCCATCACGGGGATGGAGACGGCGTTGATGATGCCGTCGATCATGTCGGGGTCGCTCATCCGGGAGACGCCCCCCTGGGCGCGGATGTCCGCGGGGACCCGCTCGAGGGCCATGACGGCGACGGCACCGGCATCCTCGGCGATCTTGGCCTGCTCGGCGTTGACGACGTCCATGATGACGCCGCCCTTGAGCATCTCGGCCATGCCTCGCTTCACCCGGGCGGTTCCGGTGACGGCGGTCTCGGTGACTTCGGGCGTGCTGCTGGACACGGTCTCTACCTCACGACGGCTGATTGCGGATCACGGACCGTCCGCGGGGACGGCACCACATCTCCATGGTAGGCGCTGATCCACCCGTTCCCTTACACGCCATCATGTCCTGATCCGGCGGCCCTGCTGGACAACATGGCCACCCCGGCGTGAACGGGGCGGGCGATCAGGGGATGACGGGCTTGCGGGAGGCCAGGACGACCCACACCTGTCCGGGGGCGAAGTTCATCGGATCCCCCGCCTCGGTGGTGAAGACGGTGCCGTCCTTCTCCGTCTCACGTGACCACTTGGCCTTGAACGCCTGGCCGTCGCGGAGCACGATCGCACTGCCCTCGCCGGTGGTGTGCACCAGGGGTGTGTAGCTCTGGTTCAGGTCGTGGAACTCCGAGCGCTCGGTCTTGGTGTACTGCACGACGATGGTGGGCGCGCCGAGCTGGCCGCCCTCGGCGGCCATGTCCTTCTTGCCGTCCTGCCAGATCAGCCACTTTTGGGCGGGCTCCGACCAGGCGAAGGTGAAACGGGCCGCCGGGTACTTCACGCTGAACGCCTTCTTGGGCACGCCTCCCTCGGGGGCGTCCCCGAAGGTGAGACCGATGTCCTTGGCCTTGGTCGCCTTGGGCGCCTTGGCCAGCAGTTCTTTGGTGTCGGCGAACAGGTTGTAGGGCGCGTAGCGGCCGGGCTGGCGGAAGTAGGCGCCCGGAGCCCTGCTGTCGGAGACGTCGACCAGTGACGACTGCGCGATGATGGGAAGCATCTTGGTCTGCGCGCCCGAGTAGGCGAAGGCGGGCCTGCCGAACTGCGGCACGATGTGCATGTCGGAGATCCGGGCGCTGCGGACCGGGCCGATCTTGGGCGGGAGCTTCGAGGAGAAGATCGCCATGAGGCGTGTCAGGCCCGCCTCGACCTGTTCGACGTAGACGATGTCGGCACTCTTGAGGCCGAGCTGCGGCTTGCCGGCCGAGGTGTTCTCGATCTTCGCCGCGAGCACGGGTCTGCGGGCGGAGCCGGGCAGGCCCGTGAAGGGATGGGTCGGCTCCTGCGTGGGGACCGGAGTCGGCGCCGAGGCATCGGCGGCCTGCGGGTTCTTCCCCGGCGCGGGCTCGTTGGAGGAGCAGGCCGCGACCGGCGCGAGAACCGCCGCTCCCACCAGCGTAACGGCGATCATCCGGGGCACCCGCACGGCTCATCTCCTCAAATCGGCCTTGAAACGCCCACGAGCTTACCGGTGTCCGACTTATCGGATACCACGCTTCGGATACCCCTCGCCCGCCTGCCGGGCAGCCCGCTCCGTGCGGCCCTATTCGATGGCGAGGGCTTCCGGAGGCGCGTCGTCGATCTCGAAGAAGTCCGGATACTCCGTGTACCCGGCCAGCCGTAACGTGCGGGCCAGCCAGCGGCGCTGGGCGGCCCGGGTCACCCCGACCGCGTTGTTGTAGAAACGGCGCGAGTAGAGCACCTTGGCCACCGCGGTGCCGAGCTCCTCCAGCAGTTCCGGACCGGCCGGGGTGG
This sequence comes from Streptosporangium album, assembly GCF_014203795.1. Lineage (NCBI taxonomy): Bacteria > Bacillati > Actinomycetota > Actinomycetes > Streptosporangiales > Streptosporangiaceae > Streptosporangium > Streptosporangium album. Next base: position 604,787 of record NZ_JACHJU010000003.1, read on the forward strand.
CGGCCAGCCGGTCGCTGAAGCGCTCCTGGTCGACCACGGCCCGGAGCGTGCGCGACAGGTCGCTCTCGGCGTGCTCGCGCTCGTCGGGCCCCGCCGTACGGGCCTCGTGAGCGGCCGAGGCCAGCACCAGGCTGGTCGCCGGATCCAGGATCCGGGAGGCCGCCAGCTCCAGGCAGACGGCGGTCCGCCGCACCAGGGCGGCGTCCATGGACTCGCGGGCCAGTTCCAGCCGGATGTGGAGCCGGTCCAGCCGGCCCGCCCGCCAGGAGATGTAGACGGCGGTGAGCAGCACGAGCGCGCCCACCACCAGGATCAGCGTGGTGGTCACGGCGTGTCGTCCTCCTCGACTCCGGCTGTGCTCGCCACGGTCTCGTAGACGCGCAGGACGTCGCGGGCGACCGTGGACCAGTCGTACTTCAGGACGGCGTCACGCGCCTCCCTCGACAGTTCGGCCCGGAGCTCGGGGTCGTCGAGCAGCACGGCGGCCTCACGGGCGAGTGACTCCGCGTTGCCGGTCTCGAACAGTGCCCCGGCCTGACCGTCGTTGAGGACCTTCCGGAAGGCCGGGATGTCGCTGGCCAGGATCGCGGCACCGGCCGACATCGCCTCGGTGAGCACGATGCCGAAGCTCTCCCCGCCCAGGTTGGGCGCGCAGAACACGTCCACCGTGTGGTAGGCGCGGACCTTGTCCTCCTCGCTGACCATGCCCAGCAGGTCGATCCGGTCGTGGAAGCGGGCCGGCACCCTCTCCAGCACCTCCTTCTCGTCGCCGGGTCCGGCGAGGAGAAGGCGGAGCCCGGGACGCTCGGCCGCCAGCAGGGTGAACGCCTCCAGCAGGACCGGCAGGCCCTTGCGGGGCTCGTCCATCCGGCCGAGAAAGCCGATCACCTCTCCGTGCTCCCAGCCGGGCAGCGGCTCGGCCTCGCTGTAGCGGCTGACCGTCACCCCGTTGGGGATGAGCACGGCGTCCCCCCCGATGAACTCGACCAGGGTCTTCCTCGCCGCGTCCGACACCGCGATCCGAGCGCTGATCTTCTCCAGCGCGCTCGTGATCACAGGCGAGGCGACCGAGAACGCGCGGGAACGGCCGTAGGAGGCGTGGAAGGTGGCCACGATCGGCCCCCTGGCCACCCAGCAGGCGAGCAGGCCCACCGAGGGGATGAACGGTTCGTGCACGTGCAGCACGTCGAAACGGCCCTCACGCACCCAGCGGCGCACCCGGTTGGCCGACAGGAACCCGAACGACATCCTGGCCACCGACCCGTTGAAGGGGACGGGGACGGCGCGGCCGACAGAGGTCACGTAGGCGGGCAGCGCCGCGTCGTCGCCCGCCGGCGCGATCACCTGGACCTGGTGGCCGTCCTCGATCAGGGCTTCGGCGAGGTCGCGGATGTGCACCTGCACGCCACCCGGCACGTCCCACATGTAGGGACAGACGATGCCGATCCTCATTGCTCCCTCACCGCTCCCCGCCCACTCCGCGCGGAGCCGGGCTCGTCGTGCTCCCGGCCCGGCCGAGCCTTCTCAGTCACGTGGCTCCAGGTCCTCAAGCCAGAGTCGCTGGAGCATGTGCCAGTCCTGGGGGTGCTCGGAGATGCCCTTCTCGAAGACGGTTGCCAGGCTCTGCATGACGGCGGCCACCTTCTCCTTCCGGGTGCCCTCCGCGGGCACCACGATCTCGTCGTGGAAGTGGACCACCCAGTCGTCCCCTTTGAAGGAGAGGATCGCCGGGATCAGGGCCGCTCCGGTGTGCACCGCCAGCAGGCCGGGCCCGGCGGGCATGCGCGTGGCCGAACCGAAGAACTGCACCTCGACGCCCTTGGCGGTCAGATCGCGTTCGGCGGGCAGGGCGACCGGGCGGCCGGCCCGCAGTCGCTGCGCCAGGGTCCCGAAGGTGTGGCTCTCTCCGCCGGTGAGCGGGAGCACCTCCATGCCCAGCCCCTCGCGGAAGGCGGTGTAGCGGTGGAACAGCGACTCGGGCCTGAGCCGCTCGGCGACGGTGGTGAACGGGTGCCCCTTGGCGACGAACCAGGCACCCGCCTGGTCCCAGTTGCCCATGTGCGGCAGGGCGAGGACCACACCGCGGCCCCTGGCGAGGTTGTCGTAGACCTGCGCGTCCCCGATGGCGTTCGTGCGGGAGAGGAGCTGCTCGGCGGACATGGAGGGCAGCCGGAACACCTCGTGGAAGTAGCGGAAGTAGGAGCGCATGCCCTCGCGGCTCAGCTCCCTGATCACCGGATCGTCCGGCGAGGCGCCCTTGACCCGCGCGAGGTTGGCCTCCAGCCGGAGCACCGACCCGCCGCGGCGCTTCCAGAGCCGGTCGGCGACCGCGCGGAAGGCCCAGGCGGTGAGGCGTTCGGGAAGTCGGGGGACGATCGCCCAGCCCGCGCCGAACCCGGCCGCGACGAGACGATCTTGAAGGGACGGCTTGTCGGTCATCGCTCTCCCGGTCAGCGGAGGGTCTGGGGCGGGACGGAGACGGCCTGGCGGCGGACGTGCAGCAGGCGCTGGGCGACGGTGACCGCGCTGGCCACGGCGAGCAGCCAGAGCCCCGCGGCCAGGATGTACGGCACGCCGAGGCCGGCGAGACCGGCTGCGACCAGGCCGACGACCAGGCGCTCGGGGCGCTCGGCGAGGCCCGTGTCGCATGTCATTCCCAGACCTTCGGCCCTGGCCTTGACGTAGGACACCAGGGCACCGGCGACGAGGCAGAACAGTGCCACCCCGGCCAGCACCGGTTGACCGCTCACGGTGAGCCAGATCGCCAGCCCCGAGAAGATCCCGGCGTCGCCCACCCGGTCGAGGGTGGAGTCGAGGAAGGCTCCCCAGACACTTCCCGGACCGGTCATCCTGGCCATCACCCCGTCGAGGAGGTCGGCGAGAACGAAAAACGTGATCACCACCGTGCCGGGGAACAGGTCTCCTCGGGGATAGAAGAAGAGAGCCGCGGCGACGGTGCCGAGCGTGCCGACCGTGGTGACCACGTTGGGGCTGACCCCCCGGCGGGCAAGTGCCCTGCCCAGGGGGGTCAGAGCTCGGGTGACGGCGGGGCGCAGAAGTTTCAGCATCGCGCTCCGATCGTAGGCCAAACGGCTTGTCAGCGCGTATTCAACGCTCCGCAATAGGATCGCCTCGAACCTCTTGTGATATTCGCCACATGGGTATTTGGTGAACAGACCGCGTCCTTGCGGTGTATGGACGCGGCAGCGAGCCCGGGGTGTGGCCGCATCCGGCCGTGCTCCTTTTCGGCAACGATGCGGGAGGCGACGTGGCAGAGAAGGCAACCGGCGGGGCAGCGGGAGCCGCGGGGAGGGCTCCGGCGGCCGACCGGCCGGACATGGTGAGGAATGTCGTGCTGGTCGGCCATTCCGGTTCGGGAAAGACGACCCTCGTGGAGGCGCTCCTGGCCGCCACCCGGACCGTCCAGCGACCCGGCCGGGTCGAGGACGGCACCACCGTCAGCGATTTCGACGAGGTCGAGGTGCGCCAGCAGCGCTCGGTGAACCTCACTCTGGCCCCGATGGTCCACAACGACATCAAGATCAACCTGTTGGACACCCCCGGCTACGCAGACTTCGTGGGTGACCTGCGCGCCGGACTGCGCGCGGCCGACGCGGCGCTGTTCGTGGTCTCGGCGGCGGAGGACGTGGACGGCCTGACCCGGATGCTGTGGGAGGAGTGCGCGGCGGTCGGGATGCCGCGGGCGGTCGTGATCACGAAGATCGACCACCAGCGGGCCGACTTCCACGAGGTCCTCGCCTCCTGCCAGGACGCGTTCGGCGACAGCGTGGCCCCGCTGTATCTCCCGGTGGTCACCAACGGCCGGATGAACGGCCTGATCGGGCTGCTGACCCAGAAGTTCTACAACTACGCGACCGGCACCCGGACCGAGAACGCCCCGGGTCCCTCCTACCAGGAGCAGATCGGGGAGTATCGCGGCGCGCTGATCGAGGGGATCATCCAGGAGAGCGAGGACGAGTCCCTGATGGACCGTTACCTCTCCGGGGAGGAGATCGACACCAAGGCGCTCATCGGCGACCTGGAGAAGGCGGTCGCACGCGGCGGCTTCTACCCGGTGCTCGCCACCGGGGCCGGTGTGGGGGCGCTGGAGGTCCTCCAGCTCATCACCCAGGGTTTCCCCTCTCCGCTGGAACATCCGCTGCCGGAGATCACCGAGATCGACGGCACGCCGGTCCCCGGCATCACCTGCGACCCCGAGGGGCCGCTCGTGGCCGAGGTCGTCAAGACCACCAGCGACCCCTACGTGGGCCGGATCAGCCTGGTCCGGGTGTTCTCCGGGACACTGCGCCCGGACATGACCGTGCACGTCTCAGGACACGGCCTGGCCGACCGCGGCCACGAGGACCACGATGTGGACGAGCGCATCGGCGCGCTGTCCTCGCCTCTGGGCAAGCTCCAGCGGACGACCGCCCAGTGCGTGGCCGGCGACATCGTCGCGGTGGCCAAGCTGTCACGCGCGGAGACCGGCGACACCCTTTCCGGCAAGGACCGGCCCCTGCTGATGGCCTCCTGGGCGGTGCCCGAACCGCTGCTGCCCGTGGCCATCCAGGCCACGTCCAAGGCGGACGACGACAAGCTGGGCCAGGCGCTCCAGCGACTGGTCGCCGAGGACCCCACGCTCCGGCTGGAGAACAACGCCGAGACCCGGCAGCTCGTGCTGTGGTGCATGGGCGAGGCCCACGCCGATGTCCTGCTGGACCGGCTGAGCAAGCGGCACGGCGTCGAGGTGGAGAAGATCGAGCTGAGGGTCCCGCTCCGGGAGACCTTCGGCGGCAGCTGCCAGGCTCTGGGCCGCAACGTCAAGCAGAGCGGCGGCCACGGGCAGTTCGCCGTCTGCCACCTGGAAGTCGAGCCGCTGCCCTCCGGCGGGGGCTTCGAGTTCGTGGACAAGATCGTCGGTGGTGTGGTGCCACGCCAGTTCATCCCCTCGGTGGAGAAGGGTGTACGCACCCAAATGCAGCGCGGGGTGATGGCCGGCTACCCCGTGGTGGACGTGCGGGTGACGCTGTACGACGGCAAGGCCCACTCCGTCGACTCCTCCGACATGGCCTTCCAGATCGCCGGGGCGCTCGCGTTGAAGGAGGCCGCGACGAAGGTGGCGACCCTGCTGCTGGAACCGGTCGACGAGGTGGCCGTGCTGATCGCCGACGACTACGTCGGCGCGGTGATGTCCGACCTGTCGTCACGCCGGGGCCGCGTCCTGGGCAGCGAGCCGGTCGGCACCGGGCGCACCCTGGTCCGGGCCGAGGTGCCCGCGCTGGAGATCACCCGCTACGCCATCGACCTGCGGTCGATGTCGCACGGCACGGGGACGTTCCAGCGCACCTTCCTGCGCTACGAGCCGCTCCCCGCCCACCTGGTGGACAAGGTGGCCGGCTGACACCCCGGCCAGGGGCGCGAGCCCGTCCCGGCATGGTCGTTATCGGGAGGCGCGGACCATTTTGCCCACGCCTCCCCAAAACTTTACCCACGTAACAGTGACATCACGAAACGATTTCTTTTTTCGGGCCAAACCATCTCTGCGCCGGTGCCAGACTGATGAACCATGCGAACCGGACGTCCATTGCTCGCCGCCGCCGCCCTCGCCGTCGCCACCACCGGTGCCGCCTACGCCTTCGGCCCGGATGCGCCGGCGGCCAAGCCCTCGGCCCCGAAGCACGCGGCGCCCGAGCACACGCAGGAGGCAGCCACCACGACCTCCGGGACGGCGTCGTGCAAGGTCGACGCGGAGTATCCCAAGCGGCAGCTGCGCGGCGTCTGGATAGCCACGGTGAAGAACATCGACTGGCCCTCGCGGACCGGTCTGCCGGTAGCGCGGCAGCAGGCCGAGTACGTCAGGATCCTCGACAACGCGGTCAAGCGCCGGCTCAACGCGGTGTTCGTCCAGGTCCGCCCGGCTTCCGACGCCCTCTACAAGTCGTCGTTGGAGCCCTGGTCGCAGTATCTGACCGGCAAGGCCGGCAAGGACCCCGGCTGGGACCCGCTGACCTTCCTGGTCGCCGAAGCGCACAAGCGCGGGCTGGAGTTCCATGCCTGGTTCAACCCCTACCGCGCCGCCGCCGACGGCGACGTGAGCAAGCTGCCGGCCAACCACCCGGCCCGGCTCCATCCTGACTGGATCGTCAGATACGCGGGCCTGATCTACTACAACCCGGGCCTGCCCCAGGTCCGCGACCACGTCGCCGCGGTCGTCAAGGACGTGGTGACGCGTTACGACGTGGACGGGGTCCACTTCGACGACTACTTCTACCCCTACCCGACCGGCGGCGCGGAGTTCGCCGACGGCGCCGCCTTCAAGAAGTACGGCAAGGGCGAGAATCTCGCCGACTGGCGCCGCTCCAACGTCAACAAGCTGATCGCGCAGGTCGACAGAACCGTGCACGAGACGAAGCAGTACGTGAAGTTCGGCGTCAGCCCGTTCGGAATCTGGCGCAACAGGTCCGAGGATCCCACCGGCTCGGCCACCGCCGGCATGTCCGCCTACGACTCCATCTACGCCGACGCCCGCCACTGGATCCGCAAGGGCACGGTCGACTACGTCACCCCGCAGCTCTACTGGCCGAGCGGCTTCAAGGCCGCCGACTACGACGTGCTGATGCCCTGGTGGGCGAACGAGGTCAAGGGCACCGACGTGCACCTCTACATCGGCCAGGCCCTCTACCTGGTCGGCACCACCACCAACGCCGCCTGGACCAGCCCCGAGGAGCTGCCCTCGCACCTCGCGCAGAACCGCAAGCACAAGCAGGTCAAGGGCGACGTCTACTTCAGCGCCAAGCAGCTCCTGACCAACCCGCTGCGCGTGATGGACCGGATCGCCAAGAACTACTACTCCCATCCGGCGCTGCTGCCCCTGATGAAGGGCCTCGGCGGCCAGGCCCCCGCCCAGCCCGCCGAGGTGAAGGCCCAGGGCACCACGCTCAGCTGGAAGACCTCTCCCGGCGCCCGCTCCTACGCGGTCTACCAGATTCCCTCCGGCAAGGTCGGCGAGTGCGCCACCGCCGACGCCCGCAACCTGGTCGCGGTCGTGCCGGCCGCCGGCGGCGACCGCCAGACCTTCGCCGCCGCCGGTGGCGGCGCCTACCTCGTCAGCGCCCTGGACCGCCTGGACAACGAGAGCGCGCCCACCAAGGCGACCCCCTGACCGCTGAGCCGCAGGTGATCATCGGATCCGCTGGACGGGGGCACGATGTTCCCCTACGGTGCCAGCATTTGGCCGAGGTCTGGGAGGTCGCCCGTGAGGCGGATGTTTGCCGCGCTCGCACTGGTCCTGAGCGTTCTGTGGCCGGTGGCTGCGCAGGCCGCCGCGCCGGCGCAGGGGCGAGTGGTGCTGATCGGCGTTCCCGGCCTGCAGTGGAGTGACCTCAGCCCCGAGATCACCCCGGACCTGTGGCGGCTGGCCGGCCAGAGCGCGGTCGGATCGCTCTCCGTCCGCGCGGTCGGCAGGGTGACGTGCCCCTACGACGGGTGGCTGACGGTGTCGGCCGGAATCAGGTCCGCGGTCGGATACGGCTGCGGGCTCCCGCCGGTGCCCGAACAGGACGGCGGCCCCGGTGCGGTCATCCCCGACTATGACTACCTGTACCGGGTCGCCGGGCAGAAGAACGCGGGGACGCTCGGTGAGGCCGTGCACACCGCCGGGGAGTGCACGGCGGCGGTCGGCCCCGGCGCGGCGCTGGCACTGGCCGACCGGAAGGGGCGGGTGGACTTCTACGCCTCCTCCGCCACGGGGCTCCCCGCGGACACGCTCGGCAGGTGCCGGGTGACCGCCGTGGACGTGGATGATCTGATCAGGCCCTACGTGACCGGCGGGCGGCTGCCCGACGTGGAGGAGGCGCTCACCCCGCAGCAGCGGGCGGCGGCGCTGCGGCGGGCCGACGCCCAGGTCGGAGCGGTGCTGAACGCGCTGCCCGGGGACGCCACCGTGCTGCTGGCGGGCCTGGCCGACCACGGCGCCGCGCCGCACCTGCGCACCGCCATGATGCGCACGGCGGACGCCCCGGGCCGGTCCCTGGGTGCGGCGTCCACCCATCGCGAGGACATCACCCTCCTGCCGGACATCACCGCCACGCTGCTGGCGGTGACGGGCATCCCCACGCCCCCGGCCGTGATCGGGGTGCCCTGGCAGGCGGGCGGGAGCCGTACGGGTGGCACCCAGGCCGCACGGGACGAGCTGGTCAACGCCGACGTGGCCGGCCAGACGATCAGGAAAGCGGGCGGGATCTTCTTCACCACCGTCGCCGTGCTCCAGGTCGCCTTCTACGTCACCGCGTTCCTGCTGATGCGCCGCAGGCGCGGGCTCGGCGGGGTCCGCGTGGCGGCGCTGGCGCTCGCCTCCGTGCCCGTGTCCACCTACCTGGTCAACCTCATCCCCTGGCACCACGCCGGAATCCCGGTGCTCGCCCTGGTCGGCGGGATCGCCACGCCGACGCTCCTGCTGGCCGCCGTGGCGCTGGCCGGTCCCTGGCGGCGCAGCCCGCTCGGGCCGCTGACCGCCGTGGCGGGGGTCACCGCCGCAGTGCTCGCCGGTGACCTGCTGACCGGGACGCCCCTGCAGCTCAACAGTGTGATGGGCTACACCGCCGTGGTCGGTGCCCGCTACTACGGCCTGGGCAACATCCCGTTCGCGCTCTTCGCCACCTCGGTGCTGCTGCTGGCCACCGCGATCGCCCACTGGCTGATCGGGCGGGGCCGCAAGACCGCGGCGGTCGCCGTCGTCGTGGCGATGGGATGCTCGGCGATGATCCTGGGCGGGTGGCCGGGGGTGGGCAGCGACTTCGGCGGAGTGATCGCCTTCGTGCCGGGCATCGCGGTCACCGCCCTGCTGATCGCGGGCAAGCGGGTCTCGATCGTCAAGCTGGGCGCGTTCTGTGCGGCGGGCGGCATCACCGTGATGGCCATCGCCTACCTCGACTACCTGCGCCCGCCCGCCTCCCAGACGCATCTGGGCCGCTTCGTCGGCCAGGTGCTCACCGGCGAGGCGATGGAGGTGATCGGCCGCAAGCTCGGCGCGATGCTGGGCACGCTGCTCAGTCCCAACCTGATGCCGATCGTGATCACCGCCGCGGTGTTCCTGGTCTACGCGCTGCTGCGGCCGGGCGCGGCGAGCGCCGGGGTGCTCCCCGCCGCGTTCGACCACTCCCCCGCCCTGAAGGCGGGGCTGCTGGGCACTCTGGTCAGCGGAGTGGTCGGCATGCTGGTCAACGACTCGGGCGCGGCCGTGCTGTCCATGGCGCTCGCGCTCGGCGTGCCGTTGGTGCTGTCGGTGGGCATCAAGGCCCTCCACGACGGCGCCGCGGGCTACGAGGAGGCGGGCCAGGATCCGGCGAGCAGTTCCCTGGTGTCGCGGAGCAACTGAGGCAGCACCCTGGTCTGACCGACCACCGGCATGAAGTTGGTGTCCCCGCCCCAGCGGGGCACCACGTGCTGGTGCAGGTGGGCGGCGATGCCCGCGCCCGCCACGGCCCCGAGGTTCATGCCCACGTTGAAGCCCTGCGCGCCGCTGGCCTTGCGCAGAGCGGTGAGCGACCGCTTGGTGAAGTCGGCGAGCTCGGCGGTCTCGTCGTCGTCCAGATCGGCGTAGTCGGCCACGTGCCGGTAGGGACAGACCATCAGATGGCCGGAGTTGTACGGGTAGAGGTTGAGCACCGCGAAGACGGAGCCGCCGCGAGCGACGATCAGCCCCTCCTCGTCACTCAGCTTCGGGATCTCGCAGAACGGGCAGCCGTCGTGGGGACCCGGCCCCGTCGGCTTGTTCGACCCCTTGATGTAGGCCATCCGATGGGGAGTCCAGAGTCTTTCGAACGCGTCCGGCGTTCCCGCCCCGTGCTGCGCCTCCGGCTCTTCGCTCATGGCGATCAGCATATTGCCCGGCGGATCTGCCCGCTCCGGCACCTCCCGCCACCGGCCTGACGCCTGCTCCGGGAGGCACCGGAGACGCCCTGACACCGGTCGCGGTCCCCGTCGGCTGGGCCCGGCGCCCGCTTCACGCGGCAACGGCGGACAAAGTGGTGCAGACTTCCGGCAGAATCCCTGCGAGTGTGACCATCAAAAGCCGAGGAGCATCCCATGACCGACGTCTCCGTCGAGGAAATCACCGAGGAGACCGACTCTCCCGCCGAAACGACCACCGCCGCCCGCCCGTTCTCCCTGAGCCTGTCGGCTCCCCCCGTCGCCCCGGTGCGGGAGCCCGTCTCCGCCCCGGCCGCCCCGGTGCGGGAGCCCGTCTCCGCCCCGGCCGCCCCGGTGCGGGAGCCTGTCGCCGAACCGGCCGCCGCGGCCGTGGTGAAGGGACGGATAAAGGTGGCCGACGAGGTGGTGGAGAAGGTCTCCGCCCTCGCCGCACTTGAGGTGACCGGCGTCACCGGTCTGGGAGCCGGTCTCGCCGGCACGGTGGAGTCGGTCCGCGAGCGCGGCGGCATCGGGGCCGGAGCCGGTTCCGGGCGTGCCCCTCGCGGCGTGAGCGCCCACGTGCAGGAGCGCACGGTCGCGGTGGACGTGGCGATCGTGGCGGAGTACGGCCACGTGGTCATGGACGTGGCCAACGAGGTGAAGACCAACGTGGCCCGCACGGTCAGCCGGATGCTGGGGATGCGGGTCGTCGAGGTCAACGTCAACGTGGAGGACGTCCGCCTGCCCGGTGAGGGCCGTCCGGAGGCGACCGACGAGTCCTGAGACGGTCTGTGGCCGTGGGCGCGGCGGGGACGAGCGAGAACCCGCCACACCCGGAGACGGGCTCTGCGGAACCCGGGCAGCCGTACGGCGGGCCGCCGCGGCCGCCCGCCGTACTATCCCTCCGACCGATCAGACCTGGACGCGGCGCTCGATCGCGTCGACGATCTCGTTGATCGCCTCATCGACGGGCACGCCGTTCTTCTGCTCGCCGTTGCGGAAGCGGAAGGAGACCGCGCCGTTGGCGATGTCCTCGTCGCCCGCCAGGAGCATGAACGGCACCTTGGACTTCTGCGCGTTGCGGATCTTCTTCTGCATCCGGTCGTCGGAGGCGTCCACCTCGATCCGGATGCCCCGCTCGCGGGCCTTCTTGGCCAGGTCCTGCAGGTAGGGTGCGTGGGCTTCGGCGATCGGGATGCCGACGACCTGCACCGGGGCGAGCCAGGGAGGGAACGCGCCCGCGTAGTGCTCGACCAGGACGCCGAAGAAGCGCTCGATCGAGCCGAACAGGGCGCGGTGGATCATGACGGGACGCTGGCGGGTGCCGTCGGGGGCCTGGTACTCGAGCTGGAAGCGCTCGGGCAGGTTGAAGTCGAGCTGGATGGTCGACATCTGCCAGGTGCGGCCGATCGCGTCGCGCGCCTGCACGGAGATCTTGGGACCGTAGAAGGCGGCGCCGCCGGGGTCGAGGACGAGCTCGAGCTTCTCGGACTCGGCGACCTCGCGCAGCGTCTCGGTCGCCTCCTCCCAGGCCTCGTCACTGCCGACGAACTTGACCGGGTCCTTGGTCGACAGCTCCAGGTAGAAGTCCTCCAGGCCGTAGTCGCGGAGCAGGTCGAGCACGAAACGCAGCAGCGACTTCAGCTCGTCGCGCATCTGCTCGCGGGTGCAGTAGATGTGCGCGTCGTCCTGCGTCATGCCGCGCACGCGGGTCAGGCCGTGGATCACACCGGACTTCTCGTAGCGGTAGACCGTGCCGAACTCGAACAGCCGCAGCGGCAGCTCCCGGTAGGACCGCCCGCGGGCCCCGAAGATCAGGTTGTGCATCGGGCAGTTCATCGGTTTGAGGTAATACTCGGCGCCCTCCAGCTCCATGGGCGGGAACATCCCGTCCCGGTACCAGTCGAGGTGGCCGGAGGTCTCGTAGAGGTTGCCCTTGGTGATGTGCGGGGTGTTGACGAAGGAGTAACCCGCCTCCTCGTGCCTGCGCCGCGAGTAGTCCTCCATGACCCGGCGGATCACCCCGCCCTTGGGGTGGAAGACCGGCAGGCCCGAGCCCAGCTCGTCGGGGAAGGAGAACAGGTCGAGCTCGGCGCCCAGCCTGCGGTGGTCACGCTTCTCGGCCTCCTCCAGCAGGTGGAGGTATTCGTCCTGCTTCTCCCGCGACTCCCAGGCGGTGCCGTAGATCCGCTGGAGCTGCGGGTTCTTCTCGCTGCCCCGCCAGTAGGCGCCGCCGGAGCGCATCAGCTTGAAGGCCGGGATGGACCGGGTGGTCGGCACGTGCGGGCCGCGGCACAGGTCCTTCCAGCACAGGTCGCCGGTCTTGGGGTCGAGGTTGTCGTAGATGGTCAGCTCGGCACCGCCCACCTCGACGCTCTCCTCGTCGGCGGCCCCGCCCTTGAGGCCGATCAGCTCCAGCTTGTACGGCTCGGCCGCCAGCTCCTGCCGCGCGTCCTCGTCGGAGACGGGCCGGCGGGAGAAGCGCTGTCCCTGCTTGACGATCTCGCGCATGCGCTTCTCGACGCGCTTGAGGTCCTCGGGGGTGAACGGGCTCTTGACGTCGAAGTCGTAGTAGAAGCCGTTCTCGACCGGCGGGCCGATGCCCAGCTTGGCCTCGGGGAACAGCTCCTGGACCGCCTGGGCCATGACGTGCGCGGTGGAGTGGCGCACGATCGCCCGGCCGTCGGGGCTGCCGACCTCGACCGGCTCGACCACGTCGCCCTCGGCGACGGGGGCCGCGAGGTCCCTCAGCTCGCCGTTGGCCCGTGCGGCGACCACGGAGCGGCCGTCGGCTCCGAGGAGGTCGCCGTACGTCGTGCCCCCCGCCACCACACGCTCGGCTCCGGCGAGGGTGACACGAAGTTCTGGCACGGCGGACACGGTTGCTCCCTGAGAAACGGTGACATTGAGGTCTGGCCATCGATGCTACCGGTGTCCGCAAGGCGAAATCTCAGGCGTCGTCGCGGGCGTTACGGCGCCGGTAGCCCAGTGAGGTGAGTTCGGCCCGGGTGCCCCGGAAGACGTTGCGGTCCAAGGGGTTGTGGGAGTGCTGGTGGATGGTCCAGCTGTGCCATGGGATCGGGACGTCGGGCCTGCCGATGGGATTGTTGGGCGCGGCGATCCACAGGGGATAGTCCGCCAGCCCGGCGCAGTTGCCGTTCAGCGCGAACGTCAGGAACGTGTAGACCACCGGCCGTACCCCGGCCTGGGCGGTGACCGCCTGGCACCAGCGGCGGGCGAAGTCGGCCACCTTGCGGGCGGGCAGATGGTCGTTGGTCTCCAGGTCGAGGGCGAGCAGGTCGCCGCGGTCCAGGCCGCCCGCCCGCTGCACGACCCGCAGGAAGTGCCTCGCCTGGACCTCCGGGTCACCCGCGGGACGGGCGAAGTGGTAGGCCCCGCAGACCATCCAGTTCTCCCTCATGCCGGTCCAGTTCCTGCCGAACCACCTGTCGGCGAAGTCGCCTCCCTCGGTCGCCTTGGCGAAGGCGAAGGAGATCCCGTTGTCGGCATAGCGGTCCCAGTCGACGGCTCCCTGCCAGTTCGACACATCAATGCCACGCAACATGGCGGCAACGCTAACGACACGGACGACACGGACACGCGTCCAACGCTCCCTCGGCGTGCTGCCATTGCACCGGCTTTGACTAGGCTTGGTCACCGTGAACGCAGTACAGACCTCAGGCGCCTACGGTGCCGGCATCGCGACCATCACTCCGGACGGGACCGTGCTCGACACCTGGTTCCCCTCCCCGCGCCTGGGCGACCCCTCCGCTCCGGGCACCAGGCGGCTGACCCCGCAGGAGGCCGCCGAGGCGCTCGGCTCCGAGGTCACCGCGCTGCTCGGCCCGGACGAGGCCCGCGGCGTGGAGGTGGTCGCGGTGTACACCGGGATCGCCAAGCTGTCGGAGGCTCCCGCCGACACCCACGACGCCTATCTCCGCCTGCACCTGCTCTCGACCCGCCTCGTCCAGCCGCACGGACAGAACCTGGACGGACTGTTCGGCGTGCTGAACAACGTGGTGTGGACCAGCCACGGCCCGTGTCCGGTGGAGGGTTTCGAGGCCGTGCGGCTGCGCCTGCGCGCCCGCGGCCAGGTGACCGTCTACGGCGTGGACAAGTTCCCCCGGATGGTCGACTACGTGATGCCCTCCGGCGTCCGGATCGCCGAGGCCGACCGGGTCCGGCTCGGCGCGCACCTGGCCTCCGGCACGACCGTGATGCACGAGGGGTTCGTCAACTTCAACGCCGGGACGCTCGGCACCTCCATGGTCGAGGGCCGCATCTCGGCGGGCGTGGTCGTGGGCGACGGCTCCGACGTCGGCGGCGGCTCCTCGATCATGGGCACCCTGTCGGGCGGCGGCAAGCAGGTCATCTCCATCGGCAGCCGCTGCCTGCTGGGCGCCAACAGCGGCGTCGGCATCTCCCTCGGTGACGACTGCGTCGTGGAGGCCGGTCTCTACGTCACCGCGGGGACCAAGGTCGCCCTCCCCGACGGCCGGACCGTCAAGGCCGCCGAGCTCTCCGGCGCCTCCGGCCTGCTGTTCCGCCGTAACTCCACCTCCGGCGCCGTCGAGGTCGTCCCCCGTCAGGGCACCGGCGTGGAGCTCAACAGCGCGCTGCACGCCAACGACTGAAGCCGCGAAATGTTCGTCTTGCGGCCGCCCGGCCTGAAAGTCTTGGGCCACTGAGCTCACGGCGATCGGAAGCGGTATGACAGGTCAGAGAGCGACGCACGGCGAGAAGGTCACGACGGTGGCCGCACGGTGGGTTACCGGGCTGTTCGCGCCCCAGGTGCTGGTCATCGTGCTGCCCCCGGTCGTCGGACTGGCGACGGACGGCTGGTCCGGCGCCGGGTGGGGGCTGGTGGCCTCGGCGCTGTGCGGCGGCGTCCCGGCCGGGGTGATCCTGGCCGGGGTACGGTCGGGCCGGTTGGACTCCCACCATCTGGTCGACCGGGCGAGCCGGACGAGGCCGCTGCTGGTGGCGGTCGTGGCGGTGCTCGTCGCGCTGGTGCTGCTGGCCTCCCTGGGCGCGCCCAGGTTGCTGGTGGCCACCGTGACCGCGATGCTGGCCGCGCTCGCGCTGACGGTTCCGATCACGCTCAGGTGGAAGATCTCCTTTCACGCGGCGGTCTCGGCGGGCACCGTGATGGTGCTCGCCCAGGTGCTGCCCGCCGTACCGGCTCTCGGGGTGGGCACGCTGGTGGTGGCGACGGTGTGCTGGGCCCGGGTACGGCTGCGGCACCACACCCCCGCCCAGGTCGCCGCCGGGGCCGTCGTCGGCGCGGGCTCGGCTTGGGCGACCTTGAGCGCCTTCGGCGTCTGACCCGCCGCCGGGAGACGCGGACGGCGGGTCGGACAGGACGCGAGACGCGACTAGAGCAGGGTGCCGAGGAAGTCCCGTGTCCGGCTGTCCGAGGTGTACTCGGCGGCGACGAAGTCGGTGACTCCCGCTCTGGCGAGCAGCAGTCCGATCCGCATCGCTACCGAACTCCATTCTAGTTTTTGCGCCCGGCCTAGAAGGCGAAACACCCGAGCATGGGGATCGACTTCAGGGTGCCCACGTGACCTCGGCAAAGGAAGGTCACCTTCCGGACGGCCGGACTTGACACGACCTGGACCGGGAAACAGTTGTGATGATCTTGTCGCCTGGGAACGATGACAGGAGAGCGAAAAACCCGGCGAACTGTGTAGTCCACCGGGCTCTCACCTGCGTCTTACTGCTGTGGGCGATACTGGGATCGAACCAGTGACCTCTTCGGTGTGAACGAAGCGCTCTCCCGCTGAGCTAATCGCCCGCCCTGTCCGGCTCCTCGCGGTGCCGACGTGGAAAACCATACCGCAATCCGAGACCTCTGGCGAAGCGACACCTGCAACAGAGATGATCATGGAGAGGCGACACGGTCATGGAGCAAAGGTCTGGGGATGCGTCCGGCGGGGGGCTACGGTGTCATAGCATCGTCCTGATCCGCAGAAGCACCGAACTACCCAAGCTGGACCCCTATGCCCTGAGACGCCCCCAGAGGGGAGTCGACGGTGACCAAAACGATACGCAAAACCCTTGTAAATAAGGCCCCGTTGGTGATGTTTAGCCAGGTAGATGCCCAAATGTCGCGCTGTGATGTGTGTTACAGAAGGGCCTGAGGGCGGAATCTTTCCTACAGGTTTCTTTGTTCCGCGTCATAGCTCGGGACAAAGTCCGTCAGAGCAGTGAAAGCCCCGAAGAGGGGACCGACGACGAAAAAGGTTTGGCTGACGATGAACAGCGCCACCGTCTCTGCCGAGCTTGGCCTTCGGCTTGTGGTCCCCGACCGTACCACCGTCCCCCTGCTCGCCGGACTCAGCTACACGGCCGATGATCCTTACGCGATCAGAATGGCCTTCCATGTGGGGAACGACGAACCGGTCGAGTGGATCTTTGCCCGCGAACTGCTGACAGTCGGCATCGTGCGACGTGTCGGCGACGGAGACGTCCAAGTGTGGCCCGCGCGCGCCGACGGCGAACGCACCCTGCACATCAGTCTCACGTCACCGTTCGGACAGGCCCTGTTCGAGGTGCCTCTGGCTCCGCTCACGGAGTTCCTGCACCGGACGTACGAACTGGTCCCGGCCGGTCGTGAGACCGACTTCATGGACCTCGACGCCGAGCTCAGCAACATGCTCTGGAGCTCCTGACCCCGGGCGGGCGGCCGGGGGGACCCGCCGCCCGCCGGACATCCCGCCGGCCGGGTCCGGGTGTCCGGGCGCCGCTATCCCCCGAGCAGCCTCCGCATCCGGGCGATCTCGACGCCCTGCCCGGACAGGACGTCCTGGGCGACGGCCAGCATGGTCCGGTCCGTGCCCTCGCGAAGCTCCTGCCCGGCCATAGTCATCGCCGTCTCGTGGTGAGCGATCATCAAGGTCAGGAAGAGCTCGTCGAACACCGCTCCCCTGGCCGCCCGGAGCCGGTTCATCTGCCCCAGGGTGACCGTGTGGTCGCCATGCCCCGCCTGCGGTCTGCCCACCGATTCCAGCCATGACGTCATGGCGGCGATCTCGGGCCGTTGCGCCGCCGTGATCCGCCCGCCGATCGTCCGCAGGGCCGCCGACGACGACCGGGGCGCGACCAGCGCCGCCATCTCCAGTGCCTGCCGGTGGTGCGGGATCATGCCCTCGGCGAACCGCACATCGGCCGCCGTCACCCGGGCCTCGGACGTGCCGAGCCCCTCACCCGGGCTCGCCGTACGGCCTGGCTCTCCCGGGCCACCCGGGAGGATCACCGGTGCCCCGGTGCCCGCGACCAGCGGTGTCCGCTCCCCTTGACTCGCCGCGCCGCAGCCGACGAGTCCCGCTGCCATCGAGATCATGACAATAACCGCATACGGCCAACGCATCTCCGGCATACCTTCAATAATGAGGTAAGACCCCCGACGTGATGAGGTCACCTTGCGATTGACTGTGGCATCCGGACTGGCCGTGCTGCTTCTGGCGGCCGGGTGCGGCGCCGATCCCGCCCCTGCGGCGCCGCGGTCCGCCCCCTCCCCGGCGGGGGCGCCGACCTCGATCGCCGCGACGGCGTCCGAGGGCGTCATGCACAGTGCCAACGTCACGCATGTCGCCAACGTGCCGCCGCAGGCGCCTCTCGACGGCCCCCAGGCCTGGGGCACCGACCTGGCCTTCCAGGGTGATCACGCCTTCGTCGGCAACTACGACGGCTTCAGTGTGTTCGACGTGTCCGACCCCACCAAGCCCGCCGTGGTCAGCAGGGTGCTCTGCCCCGGGGAGCAGAACGACGTCTCGGTGAGCGGGAACCTGCTGTTCCTGTCCATCGACTCACCGCGCGGCGGCCCGGCGTGTGACAGCGGGAAGGGGCAGCACGGCTCGGCCACGGGCTGGGAGGGCATCCGGATCTTCGACATCACCGACAAGGCCCACCCCACCTTCGTCTCGGCGGTCCGCACCGAGTGCGGTTCCCACACCCACACCCTCGTCCCCGGCAAGGACGGGGAGGAGGTCTACCTCTACATCTCCTCGCCCGGTCCGGAGCCCGGCTCGACGACCTGCCCCGCTCCGCACAACAAGCTCTCCGTGGTGAAGGTGCCCGTCAAGGATCCGGCGGCGGCCAAGGTGGTGTCGATGCCGGAGATCTCCGGGACAGAGGACCGGGAGCGCCCCGGCGGCTGTCACGACATCACGGCCTATCCGGAGAAGGACCTGGCCGCCGCCGCCTGCTTCGGTGACGGGCTCCTGCTGGACATCTCCGACCGGCTGAACCCCCGGGTGCTCCAGCGGGTGCGCGACGAGAAGAACTTCTCGATCTGGCACTCGGCGACGTTCAACAACGCGGCGACCAAGGTGGTCTTCGGCGACGAGCTGGGCGGCGGGGTCAGCGCCACCTGCGACGGCGACACGCCGGAGAACCACGGGGCGGACGCCGTGTACGACCTCGCCAAGGACCGCACGCTCACGCTCCGCGGCTACTTCAAGATTCCGAGGGAGCAGCAGCCCGACGAGAACTGCGTCGCGCACAACGGGTCACTCCTGCCGGTCCCGGGCAAGGACATCATGGTCCAGTCCTGGTACCAGGGCGGGGTGTCGATCTGGGACTTCACCGACGCGGCCGGCCCCCGGGAGATCGGCTTCTTCGAGCGCGGCCCCGTCGACGGGATCGGCGGCTCGTGGTCGGCCTACTACTACAACGGCTACATCTACTCCAGCGACATCACCAAGGGCCTGGACGTGCTCCGGATCGACGATCCGCTGACCGATCCGGCCAAACAGGTCACGCTGAAGGAACTGAACGCTCAGACCCAGATGTCCTACTGAGCGGCCCGCGATCTCACCGGGGCACCAGGATCTCCTCGCCACTCCTCCAACCCCGGTAGGTCGTGGTGAAAACCGACTCTTGAACTCCTCCCTGGCCTGGGGGCCGGAGATTCTCCCGTCGCGTCGCGGTTAAGCGGCGCGCGGGGGTTGACGCCTCGCAGACCGGGCAGCCCCGAGGTCTCCGCGTCCTGACACCGCAGTTCCTGCGGCGTTGCGAATGTTGATCGCGGCGTTGGTGTCGGCGTGGCCGACCCACCCACACGCGGGGTTGGCGCAGGAGAACCGGGTGCCGTCACGGGAGGCCGCGTCGCGGTGCCCGCACTGGTGGCAGGTCTGTGACGTGCCCGGGGCGGGGACCTTCACCACCAGCCCGCCGCGATCACGGGTTTTGTACTCCAGCAAGGCGACCGTGCGGCCCCACGCCTCGCCGGTGATGGCGCGGTTCAGCCCTGCCTTCTGCGTCACGTTCCGGCCGGGTTGTTCGATCGTGCCCTTGGCAGAGCGGACCATGTTCGCGATCTTCAGATCCTCCACCACGATCACGCTGAAGGTGTCAGCGAGTTCGGTGGTGGTCTGGTGCTGCCAGTTAACGGCTCGGCGCTTGGCTGTCGCGCGGAGCCTGGCTATCTGGTCATAGGTGCGGGTCAGCCGATGAGAGGTCCGCTGTCCGGGGGTACGGGCAGCGCGCTGGCGGGCGGATTTCTTCTCCAGGCGGCGCAGGTGTTCACGCTCACCGCCGGTGAGCCAGGGGCCGTGCTCACGCGTGGTCTGGTCCGACAATGCCAAGGCGACGGTGATCCCCCGGTCGATCCCCACGGCTGGACCGGGATGGGTCTCCATGACCGGAGCGGTCATGGTCTCGGTCCGGAACACGATCTGCCAGCCGAAGGCGTCCTTGACCAGCCGGGCTCCGGTGACCCGCCCGGTCGGGCCGCCCTTGGTGACGCCGGGCAGGTCCTTGGTCCACCGAAACCGCACCCGCCCGACCTTGGGCAGGTTGACCGCACCCCACCGCCGGTTGATTCGCTTGATCTGCAGGTCGCGAGCCTGAGGCACATCGACGGCCGGTCGGGAACCGAACCGGGCCTTGAACGTCGGGCGTTTAGCGGGGTGATCAGGGTTGAAGAAGTTCGCCCACGCCTGCCGGTAGGTCTTCAGCACGGCCTGAGCCGCCTGGGCGGGCAGTTGGCCTATCCAGTCGATCTCATGACGAGCCGCCCGGATCGCGGTGTCGCACTCCTTCAACGTCGCGAACCGGCCTTGGCGGAAGGTGAAGTACTCGTGTAGCAGGTTCCACAGCGTGCGGGCGGTGTGCGCCTGGCCGTCCAGCACCGCCACCTGGGCTGTGCTCAACTCCAGGCGGGCCACATGCGCCCGCGTCTGCTTCACCTTCTCCACACCCTGATCGTATCATTTGGTTTATGTCACCGAGATGGAAACCGAACCCCGATGTGTACACCGGACGGCACGTCGTCTATCACCTCCACGCCCATTTGGTGTTCGTCACCAGGTACCGGAGGGGGCCTTCGCTGACCCGATGCCGGTCCGATGCGGACAGATCATGCGGGAGGTCTGTGCCGACTTCGAGGTCGAACTTCGCGAGTTCGGCGGCGAGGACGACCACGTCCACCCGCTGGTCCGCTACCCACCCAAGGTCGCCCTGTCCAAGCTGGTCAACTCGCTGAAGGGGGTCTCGGCGCGGATGCTGTGCAAGGAGTTCAGCGCCCACGTCCGCACGTACCTGTGGGGCGGGCATTTCTGGTCCGGCTCCTACTTCGCCGGGTCGGTTCGCGGGACACCCCTGACCGTGCTCAAGCAGTACATCGAGCAGCAGAAACGGCCGGTCTGATCGGGGTGGACGCCGATTCGCCTGGCGGCGAATCGGCTGTTCTTGCCCCGCTACGCGGGACAGTCCGCTTCACCCCCGGCCCGAAGGCCGCAGCACTACGGACGAAACCGGGTAGACCCGTTTCACCCGCCGGACCTGGCGGGAGGCCGCCACCAGTTCCAGGATCGTCTTCACCGAACCGGTCGCGACGATATGCGTGGCGTACCAGCCGGAGAGCAGGTGGCCGGGCAGCTCACCCCGGTCGTCGACCTCCTTGTAGAGGTACGTTTTCCTGCCCACGACATAGTATTTCTCGTCCACCACCACGACGCGGCTGCCCGTGGCGGTCGGGGCTTTGCTCATCCGCATGTCGAAGTCGGTCCGGATCCGGTCCGGGCCGGTTCCATGATGGACGATGCGGCCGCTCGCCTCCAGGTAGATGTCACTCTGGGTGTACCCACCGGCGTAGGAGAACGTCGCCTCAGGTGAGATCGCCAGGGAGGCGTCGATCGCGGACACCAGCTCCACGGGCGTGCTCGGAGCAGGCAGCGGCGCCTCGGGGTCGGTCGCGGGCCGAGAGGGCGAAACGTTATCGGGCTTGAAGTCACGGTGGATCACACCGGCCCGATGGATCGCCGCGAGGGCGGTGATCGTGCCGATCGCCAGCCGGTGCAGCACCGCGCCATGGCGTGGACCGTGCGATTCGACCACCTGCTGCAGGGACGGCCCGTCGATGTACTCGCTGACGATGTACGGCGGGACGGCCTCCAGGTCCGCGTCGAGAATCCTGACCGTGCAGAACTCCGCCACCTGGCGGGCGGCGGCCAGCTCCCGGGCGAAGGAAGGGCCGTCCGCCAGGCGTCCGTGCACCACCTTGACCGCGACCCGGTCACCGGCCTCCGTCTCCGCCAGGTAGACCACGCCCTGGCCGCCCTCCCCCAGACGGCCGACGATGCGGTATCCCCCGATCCGCTCGGGGTCCCCCTGCCGTAACGGATCCACATCGCCTCGCAGCCCTTTTGATCATTTCCGGGAAGCCTAGCGAAGGACATTTCTTCAGGGAATACACCGGCAACGCACCCCTTGGGCCGCGGTCGGCTCCGGGGTTCCGTACGGCTCCCACACCGTGTGCAGAACCCCGGAGCTACATCGTCACGGGTCGAGATCGGCCGCACCGCGCTCGGCGAAGACCCGCATCGCCTTGGCGGTGATCGGGCCGGGCGCGGCCGGCAGCACGGTCTGGTCGACCGCACGGATCGGCTGGATGTCGCGGGTGGTGGAGGTCAGGAACGCCTCCTCCGCCTCGTAGAGGGCCGACAGCGGGACATCCTCCTCGGAGGCGCCGCACCACTCCAGCGTCAGCGCCCGGGTGACCCCGGCCAGGCAGCCGGAGGACAGCGTGGGGGTGAGCAGACGGCCGTCCCGCACGATGAAGATGTTGCTGCCGGTGCCCTCGCAGAGGTTTCCGGCGAGGTTCTCGAAGATCGCCTCGCCGCCGCCCCTGGCCTTGGCGTAGAAGAGGGCCTTGGCGTTGTCGCCGTAGGAGGTGCTCTTCACCCCGGCGAGCGCGCCGCGCTCGTTGCGCGGCCAGGGCACGACGGTGACGTCCGCGGTGGCCGGGAACGGCTTCTGCTCGTCGACGATCACCACGGCGGTGCAGCCCTGGTCTCCGCGGTCGGAGCCGAGCGGGCCGGGGCCGCTGGTGTAGGTGACGCGGATCCGGCCGAGCTGCCACGGGGGCGCCTCGGCCAGGCAGGCGTGGATGCCCGCGGCGATCGCGTCGACGTCCGGTTCGGGCAGATCCATACGCTGGGCCGAGAGCCGGAGCCGGTCGAGATGGCGGGTGAGCGCGAACGAGGCGCCGTTCACGCATTTGATGGTCTCGAAGACGCCGTCTCCGACCATCAGCCCATGGTCGAACACCGAGACGGTGGCCTGCTCCGGGGTGATGAGTTCCCCGTTAACCCATACGGGCACGTTCATGTGACTCCTCCTGAACCTGCTGAACCTGACGTGGAAGCGAGCGCGACGAGCCGGGAGGCCTTCAACTCGGTCTCGCGCCACTCGCGTTCCGGATCGCTGCCCCAGGTTATGCCCGCACCCGTGCCGAAGCGGATCTCGCCGGATGAGAGCCAGAACGTCCGGATGCCCACAGCCAGCGACGCTCGGCGCCGGTCTGCGTCGACCCAGCCCACGGTTCCACAGTACGGCCCGCGCGGCTCGGGTTCGAGTTCATTGATGATGCGCAGAGCAGAAGATTTCGGGGCGCCGGTCACCGAGCCGGGAGGAAAGGTCGCCGAGAACAGATCCGGCCAGCCGAATTCCGGTGCGAGCCGGGCACGGACCGTGGAGACCAGATGCACCAGGCCGGGATGCTCCTCCACGGCGCACAGCGCGGGCACGCTCACCGAGCCGACGGCGGCGACCCGGCCCAGGTCGTTGCGGACCAGGTCGACGATCATCACGTTCTCCGCGTAGTCCTTCTCCAGCAGGTCCCGCTCGGTCACCCCGGTCCCCTTGATCGGCCTGGACTCGATCACGTCGCCCTCCCTGGCCAGGTAGAGCTCGGGCGAGGCCGACACCACGCTCATACCGGGCAAGCTCACCGTGGCGGCGTAGGGGGCCGGGTTGCCCTCGGCCAGCCGTACGGCCAGCGCCAGCGGGTCCGCCTCCCCGGGCAGCGGCGCGGTGAGCACCCGGCACAGGTTGGCCTGGTAGACCTCGCCCCGTTCGATGTAAGCGCGGATGCGGCGCACACCGTCCTCGTAGGCGGCCCGGTCCAGCGAGCTGCGCCATGACGACGGGTGCGGCCCGCGCCAGGGGCCGCGGGGCACCGGCAGCGGCGCGGGCCGGACCTCGTCGAACCGCGCGCAGGTGACCTTGCCCTCGTAGTCGACCACGACGGCCCACCAGCCCTCGCCGTCGAGCGCGGCCAGGTCGGTGGTGACGTCGCGGAGCCGGGTGGCCAGACGCCCCCCTGCATGCGCAAATGAGTCGTCCACTCCGCTATTGTCCCGCCGCCTCGGACAGCAGGCGCACCAGCGTGCGGGCAGCGGGCAACGGAGAGCCGGGCAGCGCGGCCGAGACGGCCCGGCGCGGGGCCAGGTCGCCGAGAGAGCGGAGCACCAGATCGGGCGGCACGGCGTGCGCGGCGAGGGTGGGCACCAGCGTGATGCCGAGCCCGGCCGCGACGAACCCGAACTTGCCCGTCCACTCGGCGATCCTGACCGTGGTCCGCGGCGTGAACCCGGCACGGGCGCAGACCGCCTGGAGCATGGTCGCCGGTCCGGGCGGTGGCGCCTCGATCCAGGCCTCCTCCCGCAGCTCGCGCAGGTCGACGATCTCCTGTCCGGCCAGCCGGTGGTCGCGGGGCAGCGCGACCAGCAACTCGTCCTCCAGCAGCGGGATGATCTCCACTCCCTCGTCGTACGGCAGTCCGGCCGGGTAGTCGCTGACCACCGCGACGTCCAGGACGCCCTCGCGCATCCGGCGCAGCAGGCCACCGCTGGGCGCCTCGACCGGGGTGAGCTCGACCTCGGGGAACTCCCGCCGGAAGGCCCGCAGAGCGCCGGGAACCAGTGAGACGTTGGCGGTGGCGAACGCCCCGACGCGCAGGCGCCCGAGATAGCCGCCGTGGATGCCGGCCAGGTCCTCCTCCGCTCTGGCCAGCCGGTTCAGCACGACCCGTGCGTGCTGATGGAGCGTCTCACCTGCCGGCGTCAGCCGTACTCCTCTCGGAAGCCGGTCGAACAGCGGGCCGCCCGCCTGCTGTTCGAGGGAGGCGATGCGCCGGGAGACAGCGGACTGGGTGTAGTTGAGCTGGGCCGCGGCCCCGGTGAAGGAGCCGGTGCGGGCCACCGCGTCCAGCAGACGGAGCGCGTCGGTGTCGAACACATTCCTCCCATACATGGCTTATATGCAATCTAGTCGCTGGTGGAATGTCGTGTCCTCTCCTAGCGTGGATCACATGATTTCCTTCCTTGGTCTGGGACACATGGGTGTCCTCATGGCCCGGCGACTCGTGGAGGCCGGGCACAAGGTGACGGTGTGGAACCGCACCCCGCGCACGGTCGAGGGCGCCTTCAGCGCGGCGTCCCCCGCCGAGGCCGTGGCGGAGGCGGAACTGGTCATCACCATGCTCAGCGACCCCGCCGTGGTGAAGCGGGTGCTCGCCGACGCGGCGCCCGGTCTGCGGCCGGGGGCGCTGGTCGTGGAGATGTCGACGATCGGGCCCGAGGCGGTGGCCGAGCTACGCGACCGGCTCCCCTCGCAGGTGGGGCTGGTGGACGCACCGGTGCTGGGCAGCGTCCAGCCCGCGCGGGACGGCACGCTGACGGTCCTGGCCGGTGGCCTTCCGGAGGATCTGGCGCGCTGCCGGGAGGTGCTGGAGGTGTTGGGACAGGTCCGGCAGGTGGGCGGGCCGGGCTCGGGAGCCGCGATGAAGCTGGCGGTGATGAGCGCCCTGGTGCCCGCCCAGGTGCTGATCGCCGAGACCCTGGCGTACGGCGAGGCGACCGGTGTGGACAGGGCCGCGCTGCTGGACGTGCTCGGCGGCACCCCGCTGGGGACGCTCGTCGAGCGGGTCCGCCCGGCCGTCGAGAACGGGCCGCCCGAGACGCGCTACGCCCTCAGTCTGGCGGCCAAGGATCTGGTGCTGGCGTCGCACGCGACGCAGACGCTCGCGGCGGCGGCCAGGGACAGGCTTCTGGACGCGGCGTCCGCCGGGCTGGGCGGCGAGGATCTGACGGCCGTCTTCGGACACGTGGGCGCGGCCCGCCGCACGGGCGTGGAGAAGCTGAACCCTGCCTCGGTCCCGGCGACCAACGGCTACTACTCCCATGCGACCAGGGCCGGGGACCTGTTGTTCGTCTCCGGGCAGGTGGCGCTGGACGCCGACGGGCAGGTGGTCGGCGAGGGGGACATGACGCGCCAGTCGGAGTACGTGATGGAGATGCTGGCGCGCGTCCTCGCCGACCAGGGGTGCACGTTCGACGACGTGACCCACATCCGGACGCATCTCACCGACATGTCGCTGCTGCCGGAGTACGGGGCCGTCCGGCGGCGTCACATCACCGGCGAGCCTCCGGCCAGCACGACCGTGGAGGTGTCACGGCTGTTCCAGCCGGGGCTGCTGATCGAGGTGGAGGTGATCGCCGCTATCCCAGCGGCCCGGTGACCGACTCGGCGGCGGCGACGATCACATCGTCGGCGACGAGCCGGACCACCGCCTCGATCTCCGGGGCGAGGAAACGGTCGGGGCCGGGGCCGGGGACCGCCTGACGCAGGGAGGCGACCACGGCCGCGGTCGCGGGGGCCGGCCGGTGCGGCGCCCGCAGGTCGAGCGCCCGCGCCGCGGTGAGGATCTCCACCGCGAGCACCCGGGTGAGGCCGTCCACCGAGCGGCGTAGCTTGCGGGCGGCCGACCAGCCCATCGAGACGTGGTCCTCCTGCATGGCGGAGCTCGGGATGGAGTCCACGCTCGCGGGCACGGCCAGACGCTTGAGCTCGGAGACGATCGCGGCCTGGGTGTACTGGGCGATCATGTGCCCGGAGTCCACGCCGGGGTCGTCGGCGAGGAAGGCGGGCAGGCCGTGGCTGCGGGCCACGTCGAGCATGCGGTCGGTACGGCGCTCGGAGATGCTCGCCACGTCCGCGACCGCGATGGCCAGGAAGTCGAGCACGTAGCCGACGGGGGCGCCGTGGAAGTTGCCGTTGGACTCCACGCGGCCGTCGGCGAGGACCACCGGGTTGTCGATCGCGGAGGCGAGTTCCCGCGCGGCGACCGTGGCGGCGTGCGCGAGGGTGTCGCGGGCGGCCCCGGCGACCTGCGGGGCGCAGCGCAGCGAGTAGGCGTCCTGGACCCGGGTGCAGGTGCCGTCCCGGTGGGAGTCCATGATCTGCGAGCCCGCCAGGAGGGCGCGGAGGTTGGCGGCGCTGGCGGCCTGGCCCGGGTGCGGGCGCAGGGCCTGCAGGTCGGCGGCGAAGACGCGGTCGGTGCCGAGCAGCGCCTCCACGCTCATCGCCGCGCTGATGTCGGCCGTCCTGAACAGGCGGCAGAGATCGTCCATGGCCAGGATCAGCATGCCGAGCATGCCGTCGGTGCCGTTGATGAGCGCGAGGCCCTCCTTGGCGGCGAGCTCGACGGGCTCGATGCCGGCCCGCTTCAGCGCCTCGGCGGCGTCCACGCGCTCTCCGGAGGCGTCGCGGACGACGCCCTCTCCCATGATCGTGAGAGCGACGTGGGAGAGCGGCGCGAGGTCGCCGGAGCAGCCGAGGCTGCCGTACTCGTGCACCACGGGGGTGATCCGGGCGTTGAGCATGTCCTGGAGGACTTTCGCGGTCTTCGGGCGCACGCCGGTGTGGCCGGTCGCCAGGGTGTGCAGGCGCAGCAGCATCAGTGCCCGGGTGACCTCGGTCTCCACCTCGGGACCGGAGCCGGCGGCGTGCGAGCGGACCAGGGAGCGCTGGAGCTGGGCGCGGAGCGAGGGGTCGATGTGCCGGGTGGCCAGGGCCCCGAACCCGGTCGACACCCCGTAGGCGGGGGTGGGGCTCTCGGCGAGCTCGTCCACGCGGGTGCGGGCCGCGGCCATGGCCGCCACCGCGTCGTCGGTGAGACGTACTGGGGCGCCGTGCCGGGCGACCTTGACGACATCCTCGAAGCTCAGCGGCTCCGGCCCGATGTTCACGACCTCGTTGTCGCGCATGGTGTCACTCTCTCGCACTAGGTAACTGGCGTATGTGATGTTAGCCCCTTACAGGCAGAGATCGCCGCCATGCCTGCCCTGCCCGGTTCGGTGACCTCCAGCAGCCGTCGCGCCGTGCCGCGGCGATACCAGCCCCGGTCGAGAAGAGCGCTGGTCAGCGCGGCGCCGAGGGCTCCGCCCAGGTGCGAGCGGCGCTCGGTCCAGTCCAGGCACGCGGGGGCGAACCTTCGCCGCGCGCCTCTGACGGTGTCCACGTTCACCCCGAGCTCCTCCAGACCGGCCTCCCCGGCGGGGGTCACCTCGAAGGCGTCCTGCCCGACCAGGTATCCGGCCGAGAGGAGCGCGGTGAGCAGGTCCACGCCCGCCCGTCCAGCGAGGTGGTCGTAACAGGTGCGGGCCTCCCGCAGCTGCCGCGCCTGGCGGGACTGGCGCAGGGACCGTACCGCCGGGCGCCTGCCGAGTCCGGCCAGGGCCTCCAGCACCTCCGCCACCTCCGGGCCCGCGAGCCGGTAGTAGCGGTGCCGGCCCGCGGCCGTGACGGTCACCATCCCGCCGTCCAGGAGCCTGGCCAGATGGGCGCTGGCGGTGGCCGGGCTCACCCCGGCCAGCCTGGCCAGCTCCCCCGCGGCCAGCGCGCGGCCGTCCAGCAGGACGGTCAGCATGGCGGCCCGGGTCGGATCTGCGATGAGCCCCGCGACGGGGGCGATGCCGGCATCGGCGGCGATGTATTCGGCAACCATGCTTCGACGCTAGCCCAAATATCCTTCGCCGAGGATCGAAGCATGTCGAACACCCCCCTGTCCGGCGAATGGCACGGCCGGATGGTGACCCTGGACGCCGACCGGTCCCGCTTCACCGAACTCGACCTCTCCGAGGCGCGAGCCCGCTGGACCCGTCTCGGCCAGTCCTACGTGCACCGCTACGCGGTGGCCGGCCCCGAGACGTGGGACCTCCCCCGGGAGCCGAACTGGACCCTGCGGCAGATCGCCGAGCACGTGGCCGGGATCGACTGGTACGCCGAGCAGGTCGGGACGCTCCGGTTTGGGGAGTCGGCGAGTATTCGCTAGAGTTCTAGGCGTGAGGCCGGGCCGAGCCCGGAAGCACGCGCGGAAGTGGCTCAGTGGTAGAGCATCACCTTGCCAAGGTGAGGGTCGCGGGTTCGAATCCCGTCTTCCGCTCGAAGGGCCCCCAGAGCCCTCACTCCGGTGGAGTGGCCGAGAGGCGAGGCAACGGCCTGCAAAGCCGTGTACACGGGTTCAAATCCCGTCTCCACCTCTCGTGTTCGGCAAGGACGATTAGCTCAGCGGGAGAGCGCTTCCCTGACACGGAAGAGGTCACAGGTTCAATCCCTGTATCGTCCACCACCGCTCATGTTCGTCCGCACAGACCGGGCCGGCTCCGTCGGCGGACGGGAGCAGGGCTCAAGGAGCTACGGCCGGCCGGATTCGATCCGGAGGCAGCCGTGCCGATCATGGGTCGGCCGACCGGAGTGATCTGCCGATCGGCCGGGTACGGAAGTGTGCGGGAGCGGGATCCGGATCCGCCGTCCTGAGCGCGCCCCGGATCCGGGGCAGCGGCTCCCACGACCATGGGCGTCATGCCGGGTCTTCCGTGGCGGCGCCATCTCGGGTCCGCGAGCAAGGGAATTCCATGACCGAACACATCTCGGCTCCGGGGGATCTGGGGCGCCGGATCATGTATCACCGTAAGTCCCTCGGCATGACCAGGGAGCAGCTGGCCGAACGGGCCAGGATCGATCCCGGCTACCTCGGCTACCTGGAGGAGAGCGCCGCCTCCCCGGGCGCGAGCACCGTCAACCAGCTCGCCGCGGCCCTGGGCACCAGCAGCGAGGAACTGCTCGGCGGCACCGTGGACATGCCCCAGGAGCGCGGTCCCGCGGGTGCGCAGCCGTGGCTGGAGAAGCTGGACGCCGACGAGTGCATGCGGCTGATCTCTCCGGGTGGAGTGGGGCGGGTGGGCTTCACCGACCCCGCCGGGCCGGTGGTGCTACCGGTCAACTACGTGATCCACCATGGGGCGGTGCTGCTGCGCACGGCCTTCGGAGGACCGCTTGACGAGAATCTGCGCACCGGCGTCAGAGGGGTCGAGTTCAAGATCGCCTTTGAGGTCGACCACACCGACGATCCCAACAGGCAGGGCTGGAGCGTGCTCGTCCGGGGCGCCGCCCACCACCTCTCCGAGGAGGAGCGGGCGGTGGCGGCGAGCGCGGACGTCGAGCCGTGGGCGGGTGGTGAACGGGAGCTCTCCATCCGCATCGCCCCCGCCGAGATCACCGGCCGCCGCATTCACCACAGCCCGGAATAGTCCTCAACCGGTCTCAGTGGCGGTGCGTGGCGTCCGCGTGGCCGGGGTCGGCCGGGTGCTCGAAGCCGGGCCGCAGGCGGACCAGATCCGCGTGACGACGTTCCAGCCACAGCGCGAACACCCGGTCGGCCGCGACCTCGGTCAGCTCCTCCGCGATCGGCCCCCTGGCCCTCTCGTACGGCTCGCCGGGGAACAGGTCGCCGTTGCGGTCGTAGTAGGCGCGGATCTCCTCCTCCGGCACGCGCACCTCCATGGTCACCGCCTGCCGTACGACCCCGGCCAGGGGTGTCGCCGCGAGCACGGCGGCGGCGACACCGCCCGTCCTGAGCGCGGCGGGCAGGGTCAGGCGGCCCGCGGGCCCCACGGTGGGCGCCGTGAGTCCGCGCAGGGCGGCCTCACCCTCGATCAGCGCCTCGGCGACCAGCATCTGGACCAGCCAGCGGCGCAGGTTGCGCCCCTCGGCGCTCCACGGCCGGGGCAGCAGAGCGGCGAGCGGCCCGGCCCGCAGCGCCGCCTCCCGCGTGTCCACCTCGGCCACCGTGATGGCCCGCTCACCGACGTGCGCGGCGACGGCCGGTCCGTGGCCTGCGGAGCCGCCGGTCACGGCAGCACCTCGATCTCGACCGTCTCGGTGTAGTGCAGCCATCCCGCGCAGGCCACCTTGACCACCGCCCACCACCGTCCGGGCCGGGTCCCCCGCGGCACCCGCACGGCAAAGCGCAGGTCGGCCACTCCCCGCGCGGGCACGGTGGTCCCGGTGTTCCACTCGGGGAACAGCTCGAACGTCTGCCAGGGGCTGATCAGCTGCGCCTGCGCCGACACCTCCGTCCGGGCGGAGGAGCCGAGCCGTACTTCCACCAGGCCCGATCCACCGGGTGCGAGCCGTACCGAGGGCGTCCGCAGTGTGACGTCCAGGCCCACCTCGTGGACGCCGCCCACGTGCACCCGGGTCACGTCCTCGAAGACCTGCCCTCCGTGAGAGGTGCGGGCGCGCAGCCAGTACGCCCCGGGCTCCGCTCCCGCCGGGACCTCCAGTGCCACCGGGACCTCGATGTGGCCACCGGGCGCGAGCACGTAGGGGTGCTCGGAGGGATCACAGCTCCAGCCCTCCGGCGGGATGAGGGTGAGAAGGCCGGAGACCTCCTGCCGGGTGAGACTGGAGGCGACGGTCACGGCCAGTCCGGCCGGGTCGGCGGTGTCGGTCCGCGACAGGTGGACCGACACCGGCAGGTTACCGGTCGGGGCGGGGCCGGTGTTGTGGAGCCAGTAACGCGTGTGAACGGGCTGGTGCGGCTCGGCGGCGGCTTCGGCGCCGATCGGCTCGGGCGTCCCGGCGGTGAGGGTGACGATCTCCATGCCGGTGAGCGGCACCGCCTGGAGGTCCACCGGGGCGAGGGGCCGTTCCAGCAGATCCGACCGCCGGGCGTCGCGCAGCGGAAGGGCGGTGCGCAGGCGGGCGGTCACCGGATGGCCGGTCGCCTCGTACAGCCGGACGGTGACGCCGTCGGACGCCGCCGGGTCCTGGCCCGAGGCGAGCGGGTTGCCCGCCACCTTGAGCGCGGCGAGCACGACCTGCCCGGCGGGCTCCACCTCCAGCAGGGACCCGGACGGCCGTCCCCCGTGCCGGGGAGACGCGAGCGCGACCAGGGGATGGTTGACGTCGTGGCCGCGCGCCACCAGTCCGGCCTGCCGCCAGTCACCCGGTGAGGTCACCAGCGAGTAGTCGAAGGAGTGGCTCCAGTGCTGCACCTGGAAGTTCGATCCGTCCGGTGCGGTACGGCGGGGCGGGTCGATCCAGACGCCCGAGGGCCAGCCGGTGCACGAGCGCATCAGCGACAGGTGCAGGGAGCCGCCCGCGTCGACCGCGAAACCGGGGATGCCCCGGTTGATCAGCCCGATGGTGTAGTCGTCCAGGTCCGGCTCGGTGAGCGCGGTCAGCGCCGGCGGCTGGATCATCTCGACGACCGCGTCCTCCAGGTCGGCCGCGAGCTCCCGCGCCGCCCCCTCCCCCGCCACGACGAGGACGGGCAGCGACCGGGGCCCCGTCAGATCCGCGCCCGGCACCCACACCTTCTCCAGCGGTTCGGCCGCGGGTACCCAGATCCGGGCGCGGCCGGTCTCCGCGAGCCCGGTACGGAGCAGCTCGGTGTAGCGCGCGTCGGCGGCGGCGAGGACCGCCGCGACGAACGGGTTGTCCTCCGGCGCGCCGAGGGCGATGCGCACGTCCGGCAGGTTGGAGTCCACGGCGAGGTCACCGTAGCGGGGACCTGGGCCGGTCGAGCAGGTCGAGGTCACCCCCTTGCGGACCAGCGCGACGGCCAGCTCCCGCAGCTCCACGTCCGCGGTGGCGGCGGCCGGCTCTCGGGGTGCGGTGCCCGCGTCGCCGGCGGCGGACTCGCCTGTCCGGCTCCCGGACCCGGGGGCGATGATCTCGGCGATGCCGATCGCCCGCGCTCCGAACCGGGCACCGTCTCCGTCGCGGAAGACGACACGGGCGGTGGACGACAGGGCGAACCAGGTGCCGGCGGGGTTGTCGAGGGTCCAGGGATGTTCGGCCGTGTCCACGTCGATGAGCCCGAATCCCCTGCCCACCACGGCGGCGGCGACCTCGCTCACCGGCAGCGCGCCGGGGACCGCTGCGGGCCAGCGCACCCGCACGAGCTGGTCGGTGCCGTCGAACTCGTCGATGTGCGTGGTGCAGTCGATCCGGTCCAGGCCCCGCCACAGGGTGAGCTGCTGGGTGTGGGAGACGGGTCCCACCCGGCCGGTCACCGTGATCCGCTCGCCGAGCGCGCAGGTCTCCACCGTGATCGACGTGGCCGGCTGTGCCGCCGAGCCCGTGACGGTCCCTCTGGGGATCAGATGCCACGGCCCCTCGTGGAAATCCGGGTGAGCCGGATACTCGTCATAGACGAGCAGCTCGTTGCCGACCCGGCCGGGTTGCAGCAGCTCCCGGCCGCCCGCCACGTCGGCCAACCGGGACACGCAGCCGCCCCTGGCGGGGTCCACCTCGATGTGGTGCGTGCCGTTGGTGATGCCCAGCCCTTCCTTCGCCGTCCAGCCGGGCACCGGCTCGGCGGTCGGCTGGACGTGGAGCGTCAGGTGTCCCAGGGCCGGCACGGCCCGCGCCACGGTCACCAGGTCCACGGACCTGAGGCTGCCGTCGTCGTGATGCTCGGGGTGTTCCAGCAGCACGGGTGCCCCGTCCGCGAGCCGCACTCCGTGAAAGCCGGGATCCGGCAGTTCCAGTCGCAGGCGGACCAGGTCGGTCCGCTCCCAGGAGGAGGGGTTCCAGACCACGACCGCCCCGCCTTCGCCGCGGGTGTCGGTCCCGGCGTTCAGCGTGCGCAGCGAGGCGTCCAGCACGCGGGCCCCGATGTCGTACGCCTCTCGCCAGCCGGTGAGCAGGTCGAGGTAGACCTGGTCGGACTCCGAGCCGGTGATGGCGTCGTGGTGCGCGCCGTACACCAGCTGCCGCCACGCCTTGTCCAGGGCGGCGTGCGGGTAGCGGGCACCGGTGGCGACGGCGGCGAGCGTGGCGAACTTCTCGGCGTCGACAAGCAGGTTCTCCGCGTACCGCTGGGCCTGTTTGGTGTCGATGAAGGAGACGTCCTTGCCGGTGTAGATCGGGTTCATGTCCCGGGTCTGCGGCGAGGGGGCGGCGAGCTCGGCGCGGACCGCGGCGAAGAACTCCTTCGGCAGGGCGCAGACGAACCTCGGCCACAGGTATCGGCTGTTCCAGTCACGGTGGATCTCGGTGACCCACTTGTTGGGCGGGGTGTAGTCGGTGCCCACGGGCAGCAGCAGGTTGCGGGTCGCGGCGACCTTCTTGAGCAGCAGGAACAGCTCGTACACGGCGGCCTCGGCACCCGCGAGGTCGGCGGCCTGGTCCATCCACCAGCCCGCGCTGTAGTGGGCGGGCATGTAGTGGGTGAGCACGCCCTTGCCCGACGGCGACAGCCACTCGAACTCGGCGGGGAACTGCATCGTGGACGGGTCGCCCCAGCCGTGCAGCTCCCGGTCGCGCCCGGTCAGCATCGGCCCCCACTGGTGGTACGGCCCGCGCGCCCAGGAGCTGGAGGTCAGGCCCGCCTCGGCGATGAGCCCGGGGAACTGCGGGTCGTGCCCGAAGACGTCGAGCTGCCAGGCGGTCGCCGGGTCGCCGCCCATGACGTCGCGCTGGAAGCCGATGCCGTGGACGAGGTTGCGGATCGTCGACTCGGCGCCGGTGAGGTTGGTGCTGGGCTCGTTGTAGGTGCCGCCCATCAGCTCGACCCGGCCCTCCTTCATGAGCCGGCGCAGGTGGGCCCGGTCGCGGGGGTGGGCGTCCCAGTAGGGCTTGAGGTAGTCGACCTCGGCCAGCACGAACCTGTAGTCGGGATCGCGGCGCGCGGTGTCCAGGTGGGCGCGCATCAGGTCGAAGCCGGCCTGCTGGTAGTCGCCGCGGAAGCGCTGGGCCACCTCGCCCGAGGCGTCCCAGGTGGCGGTGTAGGCCGCCTGGGTGTTCCACCACACCGGGTCGTAGTGGAAGTGCGGCACCATCCACACCGTCCAGCCGGGCTCGGCGACCGTCAGCTCGCCGTCGGCGAGGGCCTCGCCCGCGGTGACCCGGATCGGGATCCGCGTGCCGGGTGCGGCGTCCACGGCCACGCCCACCTCGGCGGGCCTGGCTCCGGTACGGCTCGCGCCGGCGACGCCCGGGCCGGTCACCCGGACCTCGACCTCACCGGGCGGACCGTCGAGATGCACCCGGACCACCTGCCCGGACGCCACGAAGAGTTCGGTGGACTCGATGCTGGAGATGCGCAAGGTCAACCCTTCACTGAGCCGGCGAAGCTGAACGAACCGGCGAGATACTTGCTCACGGCGACGTAGAGGAACACCGCCGGCGCGGTGTAGATGATCGAGAAAGCCGCGAGCCGGCCGTAGGCCACCTGGCCGTACTGGGAGAAGAAGGTGTAGATGGTCACCGCCGCCGGCTGCTTGTCCGGCGCGTCCAGCAGGACGAACGGGGCGAAGAAGTTTCCCCACTGGCCGACGAAGACGAAGATGGCGACGACCGCGACGCCGGGGGCCATCAGCGGGCCGACGACCCGCGTCAGCGACTGGAACCAGCCTGCGCCGTCCACCCAGGCCGCCTCCTCCAGGCTGACCGGCACCCCGTCCATGAAGTTCTTCATCATCCAGATGGCGAACGGCAGCGAGCTGGCCGCGAGGAAGAGAACCATGGCCGGGAGCGACCCGTAGAGGTTGAAGCGGAAGAACATGGAGTAGACCGGCACCATGATCGCGGTGACCGGCAGCCCGGTGGTGAACAGCAGCGTCAGCAGGAAGTGCCGTTTGAACCGCAGGCGGTAGCGGGAGAGCGGGTAGGCGGCCAGCCCGGCGACGACGACCGTGATGACCGCGGTGCTCCCCGAGATGACGACGGAGTTGATGACCGGGAGGTAGACGGTCTCCCAGTTCAGCACGGCGTCGAAGTTCCGGAACGAGAACTCGAAGGTGGGCGTGGCCGACAGGTTCGACTCGGGCTGCACCGAGGAGAGCAGCACCCACAGGAACGGGCCGAGGAACGCCAGCGTGATCACCGCGAGGGAGCCCAGCGCGGCGCCACGGGCGGCAATCCGCGTCATCGGTCCTCCACCTTGATCAGCCGGAGGTAGAACAGGGAGAACAGCGCGCCGATGACCAGCATCACCAGGGCCATCGCGCTGCCGTACCCGATCTCGAAGTAGCGGAAGGCCTGCTCGTACATGTACAGCGGCGTGGTCTGGCTGGCCGTGCCCGGGCCGCCGCCGGTGAGCGCGTAGATCAGGCCGAAACTCGCCAGGGTCTGGAGCGTGATGAGCATCAGGTTGGACATGATCGAGCGCCGGATCAGCGGCAGGGTGACGTGCCGCAGCCGGGCCCACAGGCCCGCGCCGTCCACCGAGGCGGCCTCCAGCAGCTCGCCGGGGACGTCCGACAGCGCCGCCGAGTAGACCAGCATGGAGAAGGCGGTGCCACGCCAGACGTTGGCCAGGATGACCGCGACCATCGGCGCGGTGAACAGCCACTCCTGGGAGATGCCGAGCACCCTGTTGAGGGTGCCCTCCTCGGCGAGGAAGGAGTACCAGCAGGCGGCGGCGACCACCTCGGGCACCACCCAGGCGGCGATGACGACGCCGTTGACCACCGCCCTGGTCACTCGGCCACGGCCCCGCTGGAGCAGCGCGATCAGCAGGCCGAGGATGTTCTGCCCGATCACCGCCGATCCGATGACGAAGAGGAAGGTGAGCACGAACGAGTTGACGAAGTCGTCGTCGGCGAACATCCGGGTGAAGTTGTCCAGCCCGACGAAGCGCGAGTTCACCGAGGCGCTGCCGGTCAGCGTCTCGTTGGTGAAGGCGATGTAGAAGGTCCACAGGATGGGCCCTGCCAGGAAGACCGCCAGCAGGACCAGCGCCGGCCCCATCGGCAGCAGCCAGCGCAGGGTCCGCCGGGGGTCACGGCGCGGCTCCCCCGGCGGGGGGGAGCCGGCCACCCGGGCGGGAGCCGCCGCCGTGACGGTCATGGGGCAGTGACGATCTTGTCGGCGCCGCCGACCACGCCCGGCAGTGCCTCGGCGTACCTCTTTGCGGCCTCCTCCGGCGTCCTGGACCCGCTCGTCATCGCCTCCATCGCCTCCTGGACCTCGGCCGAGACCTTCGGATACTCCTCGAAGGCCGGGCGGTAGTGGGTCACCGAGGCCAGGTCGGTCCAGAACTTGACGGCCGGGTTGCCTGCGGAGTACTTCGGATCGGCGGCGACGTCCTTGCGGACGGCCAGGTCACCCGTGCCCACCGAGTAGGCCATCGAGTTCTCCTTGTTGGTGGCCACGGTGATGAAGTCGAACGCCTCCTGCTTGTTGGGCGCGTAGGAGCTCATCGCCATGACCCAGCCACCGGACATGCTGACCGCTCCAGGCTCCTGGCCGTTCTGGGTGGGCATCGGGGTCCAGCCGATCTTCTCGGTCCACTGCGGCCACGGCGTCGGGTCGGTCTCCTTCCAGGACGCGGAGGTCCAGGCGCCGTCGAGGCTGATGCCGAGCTTGCCCGCGGGGAACCACTCGTCGGTCGCCAGGCCGGCGAGCTTGGGGTTCTGCGCGTCGGCCTGCCGGGGGCCGAGTTCCTCGCGGTAGATGGTGTTGATGAAGGCCAGCGAGTCGGTGAATGCCTTGCCCGCGGTCACCCACTTCTTCTGGGCCTCGTCGTAGAGGGTGCCGCCGGGCGCGCCGTACAGCAGCATCTCGAAGCCCTGCATCGTGGCCGCCTCGCCGTGCACCTTCGTGGAGTACATGCTGAAGGGGATGGCGTCAGGCACCTTCTGCTTGATGGTCCGGGCCGCGGTGAGCACGTCGGCCCAGGTTTCGGGCTCCCACGGCACGGGCAGCCCGGCTTTGGCGAAGACGTCCTTGTGGTACCAGAGACCGCGGGTGTCGGTGCTGATCGGGACGCCGTAGATCTTGCCGTCGCCGGCCTTGGCCGCCTGCTTCACCGAGTCGGGGAACTGGCTGGTCCAGTCGGGCCACTTGCTCAGATAGTCGTCGAGCGGGGCGAGCTTGCCCGCGGCGACGTCGGCGTTGACCTGGAAGGTGTCGTGGTAGTAGACGTCGGGTGCCGACTCCGCCGACCGGTTGAGCAGGGCCAGTTTGGTGTAGTACACCTCGCTGTTGCCCTGGACCGGGGTCAGCTTGATCGTCACGTCCTTGTGCGCGGCCTCGTACTGCGCCTTGGCGGCGCGCAGGGACTTCTCCAGATACGGCCAGGTGGGCTCGACCTTGTAGAGGACCTCGATCTCCTTCCGACCCGCCTGGCCTTCACCCGGCTCCGCCGCGCCGTCACCGCACGCCGACAGCGTGGCGGCGACCGCGAGCGCCACCATCGAGGACACCATCGCTCGTCTCATCGGGGGCTCCATTCTGACCACGAGGTCAGCGTCCCGGGACCCCTGGATCCCGCGCCGAAGCGTGGTCCTCGGCCGTGTTTCAGCCGTGTTTCGTTGGGTGACGCGAACCTAAATCTTTTTGATTTACTAAGTCAACGCTCTGTGCGATATTGCCGAGGAGTCGCACTGAACCTCGGGAGCACGGCATGCAGATGGGCACGAACCTGCCGAAAGTCGGCAGTTACAACCGTGCCGTCGTGCTGGAGGCGATCCAGGTCTCCGACGGGATCAGCCGCGTCCAGATCGCCGCCCTCAGCGGGCTCACCGCCCAGACCGTCTCGGTGATCGTGCGAAGGCTGCTGGAGGAGGGACTGGTCGTCGAGGACGGCTCGCTGCCCTCCAGCGGAGGCAAGCCGCGCACCATCCTGCGGGTCGCACCGGCCGCCGGTCACGCGCTCGGCATCCACTTCGACCCCCGCGAGATCTCCTACGTGCTCTGCGACCTCGCGGGACAGCCGGTGGCCAGGCTGCACCGCGCGCTCCGCCCCGGGCTGGAGCCGGACGCGGTGATCCGCCAGATGGCCCGTACGGCACGGCGGATGCTCCGCGACGCGGGCGTGCCCGACGACCGGGTCCTCGGCATCGGCCTGGCCTGCCCCGGGCCGCTGGACGCCGAGGGGGTGATGGACTTCCCGCCGCGCCTGATCGGCTGGGACCACGTGCCGATCAAACGCCTGCTGGAGCAGCACACCGGTTTCCCGGTGACCTGCGACAACGACGCCACCGCCGCGGCGATCGGTGAACGCTGGGCCGGCCTGGCCCGGGCCACCCCCAGCTTCGTCTATCTCTACCTGGGCACCGGCATCGGTGGCGGCCTGTTCCTCGACAACCAGATCTACCGGGGCCGGTCCTCCAACGCCGCCGAGTTCGGGCACATCACGGTCGTGCCGGACGGCCCGGAGTGCTACTGCGGCAACCGGGGCTGCGTCGAGGCGGTCTGCTGCCCCGGCGCGATCGTCGAGACGGTCCGGGCCCGGCTGTCGGCGGGCGTCGAGAGCTCGCTGTCCTCCCGGCGTGCCGACCATCAGGCGATCTGTGCCGCCGCGGCGGCGGGCGACCCGCTGGCCGCGGAGGTCATCGGCGAGGTCGCGGCCCGGCTGGCCGACGCGGCGGTGAGCATCGTCAACATGCTGGACTTCGACATGCTGGTGCTCGGCGGCCCCGCGCTGCACGAGATCGGGGGGACCTACCGGGACATGATCGCCGAGGCGGTCGCCACCCGCGCCCTGGCCCGCCGGCTGCACACCGTGCGGGTCGAGATCTCCCCCATCGCCGCCGATGCCGCCGCGATCGGCGCGGCCTCCCTCGTCTTCCACGCCACTTACGCCCCCCGGCTCGACGCTCTCCTCAACGATTAGGGACCCCTGTCACACGCGCTCGCCGCCGCGACCGGGTCGCCCCCTCGCGGCCCCGCGCCGGGTAGCGGGATCGGCGAGCCCGGCCTGCCGGGGAATCAGAGCAGCAGTTCCCGGCGGATCTCCCTCATGGCCTGCTCGTGAGCCCAGCGGGGATCCCTGCCGGGCAGCCCGAGCAGCACGTCGCTCGCGAGGCTGTCCATGATCCGGCACATCCGCGTGGCGTACTCCTCCGGATCGCCCAGCGGCCGGAACAGCCCCTCCCCCACTCCCCTGACCACGAGGCCGGCCAGCTCCCGCACCCAGGTGCCGGTGAATCCGGCGATCCGCAGGAGCGTCTCCTCGTCCTGCGGCGGCCGGGCGATGACCTGGGCCCACAACCGCCAGCGGACGTCGTCCGGTCCGCCGGGGAGGTACAGCTCCGCCAGCCGGGCGATCGCCTCGCGCGGGTCGGCGACGGCGGCGAGCTCGGCCGTCCGGCGCTCGGCCAGCTCGTCCTCGCTGAGCAGCAGCGTCGAGACGATGATCCGGTCGCGCTTGCCGAAGTAGTACATGACATGACCGCTGCTCATGCCCGCCCGTTCGGCGATGTCCCGCACCCGCAGCCGCTCCGGCCCCACCTCGTCGATCGCCAGCAGTGCCGCTCGCAGCACGTGTGCTCGCACGTCGGGGCGTTCCAGCCGCGCAGTCATGGGATATACCGTACAGGTTTAGAATCCCGATCTAACTTTGAAGGCAGTTCTAAAAAGGGGGCGGCTGTGCGGCTGACACCTGCCGAACGCGACCGGCTGCTGCTGTTCACGGCGGCCGGGCTGGCGCGTGCCAGGAAGGCGAGAGGTCTGCGGCTGAACGTGCCGGAGGCCACCGCGCTGATCGCGGACACGGTCTGCGAGGCCGCACGCGACGGAGCCCGGCTGGCCGAGGCGATCGAGGCGGGGCGGAGCGCGCTGGGCCCGGACGACGTGCTGCCCGGGGTGGCCGACGTCGTCACCGAGGTGATGGTCGAGGCGGTCTTCGACGACGGCACCCGGCTGGCCGTGGTCACCGACCCGATCGGCGGCTCCCTGGGCACCGAGGCGCCCGGCGCCGTGATCGAGGCGGACGGACCCGGCCCGGGACACCCCGGAGACGGCGCCGTCGCCACCCACGCGGGCGCCACGACCCGCGCCGGCACCCCGGCCCACTCCGACGACGGACCCGGCGCGGCGAGCGGCTCGGTCCCCGCCGGCGACGTCACGGAGGTGGAGGTGACCAACACGGCGACGGTGCCGATCAGCGTCACCTCGCACTTCCACTTCTTCGAGGTGAATCCCCGGCTGAGGTTCGACCGGGCGGCCGCCTACGGGCGCCGGCTGGCCGTCCCCGCGGGGTCGACCGTGCGGTTCGATCCGGGCGAGAGCCGTGCCGTCAGGTTGGTCCCGATCGGCGGCGCGCGGGTGGCGATCGGATTCGCCGGGCTGGTGGACGGGCCGCTGGACGCGCCGGGCGCGTTCGAGCGGGCCATGGACAAGGCGCGGGCCTGCGGATACCTGGGCAGCGAGCGACCGGGGCCGGCCGCGGACACCGGACGGCGGGCAGAGGGAGACGACAGGTGAGCGTGTACGGCCCGCGCAAGGGTGACCGGGTCAGGCTCGGCGACTCCGGCCTGGTGGTCGAGGTCGAGCACGACTCGCAGAAACCCGGGGAGGAGTTCCTCGCCGGATTCGGCAAGACCGCGCGTGACGGCCTGCATCTGAAGGCCGCCTCGATCAGGGACACCTGCGACCTGGTGATCGGCAACGTGCTGATCCTGGACCCGATCCTGGGTGTGCGGACCGCGTCCATCGGCGTCCGGGAGGGGCGGATCCACGCCGTCGGCCGGGCCGGGAACCCCGACACCCTGGACGGGGTGGACGTGGTGGTCGGCACCGGGACCACGATCGTGTCCGGCGAGGGGCTGATCGCCACCGCGGGGGCGGTCGACACCCATGTCCACCTGCTCAGCCCGCGCATCATGGAGGCGTCCCTCGCCTCCGGCGTCACCACGATCATCGGCCAGGAGTTCGGACCGGTCTGGGGCGTCGGGGTCAACTCGCCGTGGGCGCTGCGGCACGC
Organism: Streptosporangium album; assembly: GCF_014203795.1. Taxonomy (NCBI): domain Bacteria; kingdom Bacillati; phylum Actinomycetota; class Actinomycetes; order Streptosporangiales; family Streptosporangiaceae; genus Streptosporangium; species Streptosporangium album. The sequence goes on from NZ_JACHJU010000003.1 coordinate 645,771, forward strand.
GTTCAACGCCTTCGACGCCTGGCCGGTGAACATCGGGTTCCTGGCGCGCGGCTCGTCGTCGCATGAGGCCCCGCTGGTGGAGGCGCTGGTCGAGGGCGGCGCGAGCGGCTTCAAGGTGCACGAGGACATGGGGGCGCACACCCGGGCGCTGGACACCGCGCTACGGGTCGCCGAGGAGCACGACGTGCAGGTGGCCCTGCACACCGACGGCCTCAACGAGTGCCTGTCGGTGGAGGACACCCTCGCCGTGCTCGGAGGCCGGACGATCCACGCCTTCCACATCGAGGGCTGCGGCGGCGGCCACGTGCCGGACGTGCTCAAGCTGGCCGGGGTGGCCAACGTCATCGGCTCCTCGACCAACCCCACGCTGCCCTTCGGCCGGGACGCGGTCGCCGAGCACCACGGGATGATCGTCTCGGTGCACGGACTCCGGCCGGAGCTACCCGGGGACGCCGCGCTGGCCAGGGACCGGATCCGGGCGGGCACCATGGGCGCCGAGGACGTGCTGCACGACCTCGGGGTGATCGGCATCACCTCCTCCGACGCGCAGGGCATGGGCCGGGCGGGTGAGACGGTCCGCCGGACGTTCGCCATGGCCGGGAAGATGAAGGGCGAGCGGGGCGCGCCGGAGCGCAACGACAACGACCGGGTGCTGCGCTACCTGGCCAAGCTGACGATCAACCCGGCCGTCGCGCACGGCCTCTCCCACGAGGTCGGGTCGCTGGAGCCGGGCAAGCTGGCCGACATCGTGCTGTGGCGGCCGGACCACTTCGGAGCCAAGCCGCAGCTCGTGCTGAAGGCCGGGTTCCCCGCCTACGGCGTGACCGGAGATCCGAACGCCTCCACCGACACCTGCGAGCCGCTGGTGCTGGGGCCCCAGTTCGGCGCGTACGGCGCGACCGCCGCGGACCTGTCGGTGGCCTTCGTCAGCGGGGCGGCGGCAGACGCGGCGAACGACCATATGACGACCCGCCGCCGCCGCGTCGGCGTGCGAGGGACCCGCGGCATCGGCCCCGCGGACCTGATCCTCAACTCCCGGCTCGGCTCCGTCCAGGTGGACCCGTCCGGCCAGGTCACCCTTGACGGCGACCCGGTCCGCTCGGCCCCCGCCGACTCGGTCTCGCTCAGCCGCCTCTACTTCCTGTGACCGCGTCCCCGAAGGAGCACCGACGTGTTCTTCATGCCGCCGGAGTGGCACCCGCACACCCGGACCTGGATGTCCTGGCCGGTCGCCGGCTACGCGCTCGCCGACGCGGAGGCCTCCTACCGCTCGTGGTCGGGCGTGGCCAACACGATCGCCCGCTATGAGCCGGTCACCATGGTGGTCGACCCCGGCGAGCGGGAGTCGGCCGCCCGGTGGCTGGACCCCGGGATCGAGGTGATGGAGCAGCCGCTGGACGACTCCTGGATGCGCGACAACGGCCCGACCTTCCTGGTGGACGGCGCCGGCGCGCTGGCCGGGGTGGACTGGACGTTCAACGGGTGGGGCTGGAACGCCCATGCCAAGGACGACCTGGTCGCCCGGGCCGTGCTGGAGCGGGCGGGGGCCGGAAGGTTCCGGTCGGAGATGGTCAACGAGGGCGGCGGCATCCACGTGGACGGGGAGGGCACGGTCGTCGTCACCGAGACCGTCCAGCTCGGTGAGAAGCGCAACCCCGGCTGGACCAGGGAGCGGGTCGAGGCTGAACTGCGCGCCCGGATCGGCGTGGAGAAGGTGATCTGGTTGCCGCGCGGCCTCACCGCCGACTACGGGGCGTACGGCACCAGCGGCCATGTGGACCTGCTCGCCTCCTTCGCCCGGCCGGGCCTGGTCCTCTGTCACGTCCAGCCGGACCCGGACCATCCGGACTACGAGGTCACCCGGGAGAACCTGGCGATCCTGCGGGCCTCGACCGACGCCAGGGGACGCCGGCTGGAGGTCGTCGAGCTGATCGCCCCGGAGACCCGCGAGGCCGGCGGGGAGTTGGCCGACTACTCCTATGTCAACCACTATCTGGCCAACGGTCTGGCCCTGCTCTGCTCCTTCGGCGACCCGCGTGACGCCGCGGCCGCCGAGATCTTCGCCAGGCTCTTCCCGGGACGGACCATCGAAGTGGTGGACGCCCGCCCCATCTTCGCCCTCGGTGGCGGAATTCACTGTATTACCCAGCAGCAGCCTCGCCCCTGATAGCACAACAGGAGTACGGTTACCTTGGCGTCACTTTTCCTCAGTTTGTCTAGAGGCCTGTCCGCATCCGGCCATTCTAAGAAGTAGATCTTGTCAATCTGGGCGATTAGTGCGAATACTTGCGATTTGTTCTTATTACCAAGAGAGGCATCGCAATGAAGCATGTCATCGTTCACAAGTCTGGCACCGTCCCGCTCCGTGGGGCCGCCAGCCCCAAGCACGTCGGCTGACACGGAATCCATAGAACCGGCGCCCAGCAGTGGGCGCCGGATCTAGAGCCACACAAATAGCCACAAAACGACACAAAGGAGACTGGTGAGTCGGGGACCGCTCCCATCAGAAAACCCGCCCCTTCCCCCCTTGCTCCTGCCTCCCGTGGACGCGGACCGTCGCCTGCGCGGGCCGTACACCGCCGGAGGCGCGATCGCCTCGGCCCTGGCCCCCACGGCCAGACCTGAGCTGGTCACCCGCTACGACATCGAGCTGCGGGCCATGGCGCCGGACCTGCACGGGCTGGTGCCGGCCAGGCGCCGTTCGATGGCCGACCACCTGCCCCGGGCGGAGCGGATCCTGGTCCATGCCCCCCGCCGCACACTCCGCCTGTCCAACGGGTTCGCCGAGTTCCTCCGCGAGCACCTGGCGGAGACCGGCCCGCGGACGCTCGTCGTGGAGAACGTCCACGAGGCCGACCCCACCGACCACGAACTCCTGGCGGTGCTGCGGCGGCGGATCGGCCCCGAACTGCTGACCGTCGTGACCGGCGAGCAGACCGTGCCCGATGAGCCCCTGACCCCGGAGGAGCACGACGTCCGGGCCGACGAGCTGGAGCGGGAGGGGACGATCGGCGCGCGGATCGGCGCGATCCCCTACCACCGCGAGCACGGCACCGATCCGCACAAGGCGGTGGAGGCGTTCCGGTCCGCGGTCGAGTGGTGCCTGGACGCGGGCTTCCACGACGCGGTGGCGGAGCTGGGGCTGCGCGCACTGCCACTCGCCGACCCCGCCGGCGAACCGGAGACCTGGTGGCGGCTGCTGCACAGCACCGCCACCGCCCTCGGCTCACTGGAACGCGAGGACGAGGCCGAGGCCCTGTTCGACCTGGCCAGACGCGAAAGCGTCTCCCCTGTCACGCACGCGTCCGCCGCCTACTCGACCGGCATGCTCAGAGTCCGCCACCACGACCCGGCACGGCGCGACCTGAACGCCGCACTGGCCTGGGTCAACCAGGCGATCGCCATCTCCACACTGCTCCCCGACCCTCGCGAGCGCGCGTTCAAGCTGGGTTTCGACCTCAACGGCCGCGCACTGGTGGAGGTACGGCGCGGCGACCCCGCCAAGGCACTGGAGCTCGTCCAGGAGGCGGTGGAGCTGGCAGAACGCGACCTGCGGCCGGACGAGCACCCGATCCACCGGCTGGTGCTACGGGCCAACCGGGCACAGCTCGCCGTCATGCTGGGCCGCCCCGAGGACGCCCTGGAGGACCTGGACGCGGTGATCGCGGCCGATCCCGGCTACCCCGACTACTACATCGACCGGGGCAACCTGCTGCACCGGCTCGGCAAGCGGGACGCGGCGATCGCCGACTACGAGACGGCGATGCGGGTCGGCCCGCCCTTCCCCGAGCCGTACTACAACCGGGCCGAGATCCTTTTCTCCATCGGAGACCACCGGGGCGCCCTCGTCGACCTGGACCACGCGCTGGAGCTGGACCCGGAGTTCGTGGACGGGCTGGCCAACCGGGCCGGGCTGCTGGCCGCACTCGGTGAGTACGACAGGGCAAGAGCCGACGCGGAGGCGGGGCTCGCGCTGGAACCGGTCAACCCCTACCTGCTGTGCGCGCTGGGCCAGGTCGAGATGGCCGAGGGCCGCTACAAGGAGGCGCGGACCGCCTTCGACCAGGCCCTGGAAGGAGCACCGTCGCTGACGGCTGCCTGGGCCAGCCGGGGGATGCTGGCGTTCGAGACCGGTGACCCCGAAGGCGCGGTCACCGACTTCACCCGCGCCCTCGAACCCGGCGCCGACCCCGCGCTGCTGTTCAACCGGGCGATGGCGCTGCGCGCGGCCGGGCGGGGCGAGGAGGCGACGGCCGACCTCACCCGGGCGCTGGAGTTGGCACCGGACGACGATGACATCCGCCGGGAACTGACGGTCTGAGCCCTGTGGCGGCGCCCCGGGGATCGGGCCCAAAGATTCCGGAACCGGGCCGGGCGGAGGTGGAGCGGAACGGAATAACGGCCTCGGCGACGGTGAATCCGCCGACCACTATCCGGATTTTAGGAGGAAAATAATATCTTCCCCCAGAAAACGACTGGGGCCGGCTCCCGAACGTGGCTGACCGGCTCCCCAAAGGGGGCAGTTTCTCCTCCCCCGCGCCTCTTCCGAGGTATTCATCGAATCTCCTTGAGTGTGGAGACCCCGGGCTTCAGCCCCGGGGAGGCAACACGGAGCAGTGCCGCGCGAGATTTTCTCGAACGCGCGTACGGCCCTGGCCGCTCCGCGCCATGGCGCAGAGCGTGAAGCGGGGGTTCAAGTACCGCTTCTACCCGACCCCCGAGCAGGCCGCAGAGTTTGCCCGGACGTTCGGCTGCGCCCGCCTCATCTACAACAAGGATCATGGCGGTCGCCTCCCCGCGCCTTCCATGGTCCTCCCCCACGGCCGGCGGACCACGATCAGCCGAGCGGACCACTGAGATAACGCTCGGCCAGCTCACAGGTGCCCTCGGTGTAGCCGGCGCCGAGTTCGGCGGCGATCTCCACACCTGTGTGCGTGCCGATCCAGGCGACCAGCAGCAGGCGGCGGAACATGACGAGGGTCCAGATCTCCGCCTCGTCCTCGGCCGGCAGGTCGAGGACGGAGCGGTAGCCGCGCACCCAGGAGGCGACCATCTCGGGGACCTGAGGATCATCCTCGATGAAGCTGAGCGCGGCGGCCAGGTCGTAGAGGTGCCACCCGAAACCGCAGTCGTCGAAGTCGATCACGCTGGGCGGCCCGTCGTCCACCACCAGCAGGTTGGCCAGGCGCAGATCGGCGTGGATCAGGCCGTAGCGGCCGGCGCCCCGGCCGAACCGGCGCAGCCGTTCCCGCAGCGTCCCGGCGAGCCGGTCCAGTATGGCCCGCGCCCCGGGATCCATCCCCAGGCCGTCCTGCCAGCGGCCCCAGCGCGCCTCCGCCCCCAGAGCGGCGTCGTAGTCCCAGTGGAATCGGGTGAACCCCGCCGGAGGCCGCCAGCTCCGCGCGTGCCGGTGCATCCGCGCGGTGATCGCGCCGAGCCGCTCGAAGTCGCGGACCAGCCGCTCCCGAGCCGGTTCGGCGCCGGGCAGGAACTCGAACATCACACAGTCGCGGGGCCGCACGCCGGGGACGGTCAGCACCGGGGAGCCGTCCGGTGCCGGGAGCACCCGGGGGGTGCGGACCCCGGCCTCCTCGCGGAGCGCGCCCAGCCAGGCGAGCTCGGACAGGATCGCCGGGGTGGCGTGGTAGCCGAGACGGTGCACCCGCAGGACGGACCGCGCCCCGGTGGCCGGGTCGTCCACCCGGTAGGTGGCGTTCTCCGAGACGTTGATCAGCGTGACCTCGGCGTCCGGCAGGCCGTGGATCCGGACCGCGTCCCGGGCGGTCTCGTGCACGCGGGCCAGCACGTCGCCTCCGGCGGACAGGTCGTGGACCCGCATGGATTCTCCGTTCAGATAGGCGGAACCGCTGATCTCACATGAGATCTTGCACCGCCGGTCGGCGACGGATACAAACCGAATTGTCTACTGCCAAGCCTTCAGAGGCTAAAGGAGCCCGGTGAACCTCGAACTCGCGCTGCGCATGTGTGAGGCCTCGGTGAAGCAGGCCGGGCGTGAAGGCGCCCTCGTCTCGGTGGCGGTGGTCGACGCGGGCGGCCACCTGGTCGCCTTCCAGAGAATGGACGGTTCCCAGATCGCCGGTCCGGCCCTCGCCTCCGGCAAGGCCTACACCGCGGTGGCCCATCGGATGTCCACCGCGGACCTCGCGCTCCTGGTCGTTCCGGGCGGAGACCTCTACGGCCTCGCGGGAGACCGGTACGTGTGCTTCGGCGGCGGCATCCCGCTCTGGGAGTTCGGCGAGGGCCGGCGGGTGGCGGGCGCGGTCGGCGTCAGCGGCGGCACCCTCGCCCAGGACGTGGCCTGCGCCGAGGCCGCCGCCGAGCTCTGGGACGGGGCGTAGGCGAGCGGAACAGGCGACCATCGGGTTACCTCCGGTGCCGGTGGGGCAGAGGCGGCCTCAGGCCGGAATCACCCTGTCCGGTACGTCACTGATCGACGGCTAGACGACCCCCTTGTTCCGCAGGGTGGCGAGGTCCTCGGGAGTCAGGCCGAGGGCGCCGAGGACCTCGGCGGTGTCCGCGCCGTGCGGACGGCCCGTCCAGCGGATCTCACCGGGGGTGCCGGTGAGGCGGAACATCACGTTCTGCATCCGGATGGGTCCGAGCTCGGGGTCCTCCACCGTGGTGATCGCGTCCAGGGCCGCCAGCTGCGGGTCGGCCATGATGTCACGCACGTCGTAGATGGGCGCGACCGCCGCCTGGGCCTGTTCGAAGGCCGTCAGCACCTCCTCACGGGTGTGCTCGGCCACCCAGGCGGCCACGGCGCCGTCCAGCTCGTCGGCGTGCGCGACCCGGCCCGACCCGCTGGCGAACCAGGGCTCGCCGATCACCTCGGGGCGGCCGACCAGGGTCATCACCCGCTCGGCGATGCTCTGCGCCGAGGTGGAGACCGCGACCCAGGAGCCGTCCTTGCAGCGGTAGGTGTTGCGGGGGGCGTTGTTGACCGAGCGGTTACCCGTGCGCGGCGGGACGATGCCGAGCTGGTCGTAGATGGTGGGCTGGGCGCCGAGCACGGTCAGGATCGGCTCGATGATGGACAGGTCGACCACCTGCCCTCTGCCCGAGCGCAGCGCGGTCATCACCGCGAAGGCCGTGGCGAGAGCGCAGATGCCGTCGGCCAGGCCGAAGGGCGGCAGCGTCGGCGGGCCGTCCGGTTCCCCGGTCATCGCCGCGAACCCGCTCATCGCCTCGGCGAGCGTGCCGAAGCCGGGCCGCTTGGCGTAGGGGCCGAACTGCCCGAACCCGGTCACCCTGGCCAGCACCAGGTCGGGGTTGGCCTCGCTGAGCCGCTCGTAGGAGAGGTTCCACCGTTCCAGCGTCCCCGGCCGGAAGTTCTCGATCACCACATCGGCCTCGCGGACCAGCTTGACCAGCAGGTCCTGCCCCTCGGCCGTGGACAGGTCGAGGGTGATCGTGCGCTTGTTGCGGCCGAGCATCTTCCACCACAGCCCATCGGGGCCGTGGCCGCGTGAGGGATCGGGCTTGGCCGGGTGCTCGACTTTGATCACCTCGGCTCCGTAGTCACCGAGCAGCATCGCCGCCATCGGCCCGGCGAACAGGGTCGCCAGGTCCAGCACGCGGACGCCTTCCAGGGCTTTCATCGGACCTCCGGGTGCGGGGATCGGGCGAGACTCCGGTCGATCTCGGCACGGACGGGCATGGAGGTGCTGGCCCCCTCCCTCTGGACGGACAGGGCCGCGGCGGCCCCGGCGAAGCGGACGGACACATCCGGGGTCCGACGTTCGACATGGGCGGCGGCGAGCGCCCCCACGAACGTGTCGCCCGCCGCCGTGGTGTCCACCGCCCGCACCTTCGGCGCCTCGACGTGCAGGGCCGGGCCGGCTCCGGGTCCGGCGGTCAGCGCGCCGCGCGAGCCCAGGGTGATGATCACCCAGTCGACCCTGGCCCGGAGGTCGCGCACCGCGTCCTCGTGGCCGGCCTGTCCCGTGATCGCCGCGGCCTCGTGCTCGTTGGCGACGAGGATGTCCACGGCGTCCAGCAGCTCGTCCGGGAGCGGCTGGACCGGGGCGGGGGTGAGGATCACCGTGGTGCCCGCCGCCCGGGCCGCGCGGGCGGCCGCGGTGACCGCCTCGATGGGCAGCTCCAGCTGGAGGAGGAGCACGTCGGAGCGGGCGATGACCTCCAGGTCGGTCTCGGAGGGCGCGGTCACCGTGCCGTTGGCGCCGGGGACCACGATGATGGAGTTGCCGCCCTGGTCGTCGACCACGATCTGGGCGACGCCGGAGGGGCCCGGGACGGTGCGCAGTCCGGTGACGTCGACCCCCGCCCCGGCCAGCGTCGCGCGCATCTGCGGCCCGAAGGCGTCGTCGCCCACGGCGCCGAGGAAGGCCACCTCGGCGCCGGCGCGCGCGGCGGCGATGGCCTGGTTCGCACCCTTGCCTCCCGGGACCGTGCGGAACGCGCGGCCGGTCACGGTCTCGCCGAGGGCGGGTGCGGCCTCGACATAGGCCACCAGGTCCATGTTGACGCTACCGAACACCGAGATCATGATTCCTCCGTCGCCAGGGCCAGCGTACGGCGTGCCAGCTCGTCCAGGCCGATGCCGTCGAACCCGGTGATGCTGCTGGAAAGCCGGTTCTTCAACGACCATTCCTGCGGGATCCCCGACGCGCCGCGCAGCGCGCCGACGATCGAGCCCACGGTCGCCCCCGCCGAGTCGGTGTCCCAGCCGCCCGCCACGGCGCCGGCGATCGAGGCGGTGAAGTCGCCCCGGCCATGGACCAGTGCCGCCGTGATCAGCGCGGCGTTGTTGATCGTGTGGACCCAGTGCAGGTCCCCATGGCGGGCGTGGAGCCGGTCGACGACCCGCTCGAAGTCCGGTTCGCGGCGCGCGTCCTCGGCGGCCTGCCGCATGGCGGCGGCCAGGCGGGAGTCCGGCGGGATCACGGCGAGCCCGGCGGCGACCACCTCCTCGGCGGAGGAGGCCACCAGCGCCGTGGCGCACATCGCGGCCACGGACATGGAGCCGTAGATCCCGTTGGCGGTGTGGCTGAGCCGCGCGTCGCGCCAGGCGAACTCCGCGGCCGTGGCCGGATCACCGGGGTTGGCCCAGCCGTAGACGTCGGCCCTGATCAGCGCGCCGATCCACTCCCGGAACGGGTTGCGGAAGGTCGCCGTGGTGAGGGCCGGCGGGTCGTGGGAGCCGGGCGGCTCCAGGCCGGCCAGCAGGTTGCGGTAGGTGGCGCGCTCGGCGGTGAAGACCCGGCCGCCGGGCAACTCGTCCAGCCAGAGCTGTGCGACGTCGTCGGTGGTGAACTCCCGGCCGCGCCGCTCCAGCAGGGCCAGGGCGAGCAGCGCGAAGTTGAGGTCGTCGTCCTCGGGAACGCCGTCGATGTTCTCCGCGAGGCTGTTGACGGCGCTGCGGCGGTTCCAGGGCCAGCTCCGGCCGATCTCGGCGGGAAGCCCCTCGGCGGTGAACCATCCCCGGATCGGCCAGTTCCCGGTCGCCTCGGCGATCGCCCTGATCCCCTCCCTGGGGATCTTCTCCACCGGCTTGCCCAGCACGCAGCCCGCCGCCCGGCCGAGCCACGCTCCGAGCATCCGGTCCATGGCCTGCGTGCCCGAGACGGCCGTGCCCCTCTGCGACGGCCACTGCGGGCAGGCCGCGATGATCTCGGCCAGGGCCGAGGGTTCGGGGAGCGGGGAGGGGACCGCGGCGAGCTCGTCGAGCAGGTCCTCGGCCAGGCGGCGCAGCCGTACCGGAGGAGCCTCGGGTGAGGCTCCCGCCCGGGGCGGGGCGTCGTGTCCCCCCGCGGCGTGCCAGCGGGCGGCGATCTCCGTCACTTCGCGACCGTCCTCGGCGGCCTGACGCAGCTCGTGGCCGACCAGGTCCTCCGGCTGCACCCAGGTCAGCCTGATCATCTGGCGTCTCCGAGGAGGGCGGCGAAGGCGGACTCGTGGGCGCGCCGGCGCTCCAGGTCCGCGCGGTGGATGTCGCGGGCGACGCGGGCCAGATTCAGGCCGGGGGTGAGGAGGTCGGTGCGGCTGGCGGTCGAGATCTGCTCCACCCAGTCGGCCGGGACGGCCGCGCGCCCGCCGAGGGCTCCGGCGACGGCGCCGCCCATGGAGGCGATGGAGTCGGCGTCGCGGCCGTAGTTGACGCCGCCGAGGACGGTGTCGCGGTAGTCGCCCTTGGCGATCAGCAGGAAGGCCAGGGCGAGCGGGAGCTCCTCGATGCTGTGCAGGCGGCTCGGGCGGCGGGCGCCGAGGCCCTGGTCGCGGTAGGTGTCGGCGACGGTGTCGTAGGGCTTCATGGCGGCGCGCAGCGTCTCGAAGGAGCCGTCCCAGTGGCCGAGGCCGCGGGCCGCGGAGCACACCGCGTCGATGGCCGCCTTGGTGCCGTCCCGTGCCACCCGCAGGCAGGCGGCGACCACCGAGTCGGCCGTCGCGCCCGGGCGCATGGCCTCGGCCACCGCGGCGGCGAGCACACCGGCCGCCTCCCGGCCGTAGCTGGACTGGTGGGCGCCGGCCAGCTCGATCGCCTCGGCGTAGGCGGCGTCGGGGTCTGCGGCGTTCACCACGCCGACCGGCGCCATGTACATCGCGGCACCGCAGTTGACGATGTTGCCGACACCGGCCTCGCGCGGGTCCACGTGACCGTAGTGCAGCCGCAGCACCAGCCATTTCTCCGCCAGGAAGACCCGCTGCAGCGGCAGCGCCTCGGCCTCCAGCTCCGGGATCCAGCGCTTCTCCCCCATCATCTCCGGCACCAGGTGCTCGGCCGCCGCGTAGGCGTCGAGGTGGCCTCCGACCCGCTCGTAGACCCGGATCAGCGCGTGGGTCATCAGGGTGTCGTCGGTGATGTGGCCGTCACCCTTGTGGTAGGGCGCGATGGGACGGGCGTTCCGCCAGTCCTCGAAGTACGGCGGGACCAGGCCCTCGACGTACCCGCCGTAGCGCTGGTGGATCTGCTCGGGCGTCCAGCCCTCGGTGGCGCCGCCGAGGGCGTCGCCGACCGCGGCGCCCGCCACGCATCCCACGGCCCTGTCCTCAAGCGTGCCCCCGCCCGCGCTCGCCGGGGTACCCGTCTCACCTGCTGTACTCATCCGATCCATCCCCTCGCGATGTCCAGTAGATCAATTCCCGCCAGTTCGGGCAGGCAACAGCCCGTCAGGGTGGTGCTCCACCCCCGCGGCAGCGCGTCGTGGCCGGCGAAGGCGCCGGTCAGCGCGCCGGTCAGCGCGGGCGCGGAGTCCGCCGCGGCGGCCAGGCAGGCGGCGGCCGGTACGGCGGTGCGCGTCGAGCCGCCGGAGACCTCCGCCAGCGCGAGAGCCACCGGGAGCGTCTCGGCGGCGGCGACCCCGTAGCTGTAGACGTGGTCGAACAGCGCCGCGTCCAGCGCGGGCACCGCCGCGAACGGGTCGCCCGCCTCGCGGGTGACCGCGAGCGCCGTGCGGGTCGCGCGGCCGATGACGGTGTCGTCGGGAAGCGCCTCCAGCGCGGCCTGCACGGCGTCGCCCATCGAGCCGCCGTCCACCAGGACGGCGATCGCCCGGGCCATCGCGACGGCCCCGAGCACGCCGTCACCGGCATTGGTGACCTGGGCGTCGGCCGTGGGGTCCAGCCCGGCGGCCCCGAAGGCGACCGCCCGCACGACCGCGGCGTCGTCGAAGAAGTGCGGGTTGTCGTGCCCGCTGGCGGGAGGGCCGAGACCGCGCGCGAGATTGTCCAGCGCGGTCCGCACCGAGATCCGCGCCCTGATGTCGTCCCTGCCGATCAGGCCGGCGAACGCCTCCGCACGGTCCTGGTCGATGGTGAGCACGGTCCAGGCGAGCCATTCGGCGTCGTCGGACGGCCCCGTCACCAGCGGCGCGACCGGCTGGTTGAGCGCGAACGGCACCGGCAGCGTGGTCACCCGGTGCTCCTCGGCGAAGGCGTCGAGCTCGCGGTGGAGACGTCTGCTCCACGGCGCGTGCACCCCGGCGCGGTGCCGTGACGACGGCCATCCCGCCGCGTCACCGATCGCCAGACCGGCGAACGCCCCCAGAATCCTGTCCCCCGACATCATCGCCCTACGTCCCTTCCACGAGCTGATCGGCCACGTCGAGCACGTGCCGTCCCGCGGTCACCGGCAGGCAGCGTCCCTCGACCGGGCCGATCTGCCGTGCCCACCGCTCCGGCACCGCCGCCTCGCCGCGTCCCGCCCCGGCGAGAGCGCCGGCGATGGCCGCGGTGGTGTCGGCGTCCCGTCCCAGGTTCGCCGCGATCACCACGGACTCCTCGACCTCTCCCTCGCCCAGCAGGTAGGCGGCGAAGGCCAGGGCGACGGCTTCGGGAGCCAGGTCCGTCCACGGGTAGTGCCGGACCACGACCGCCTCGTGCAGCCGCCCGGCGACCTCGCCGGATCCGGGGCCGATGGCCTCCCGGGCGCGGTTGACGCTGCGGGCGGTCCACGAATCCTCGGGGATCACGCCGAGACCGGCCGCGACCGCCTCGGCCGGGGAGGCGCCCGCCATCGCGGCGGCCACCGCCCCGGCGACGGCGCGGCCGCCGAGGATGCCCTCTCCCGCGTTGCTCACGCTGCCGTCGACCTCCACCAGGCGGGCGGCCTCATCGGGGTCGCCCGCGGCGAAGATCCCGTACGGCGCGGCGCGCATGGCCAGGCCGTCCGACCAGCCGTGGCGGTGCCACTGACCGGTCAGCGGCGGCTGGAGCCCCTGCCGGAGCGCCTGGATGGCGCCGAGCTCGGAGAAGCCCGCGCCCTTCATGGGCCCGTCGATCAGCGGGATGATCTCCCGGCGGTAGGCCTGGACGACGTCCTGGGAGGTCAGCGCGTGCCCGTGCTGCATGAGCAGGGAGGCCGCGAAGATGGTGTACTCGGTGTCGTCGGTGCCGCCGCCGTCGATCTCGGTCAGCCTGCCCCAGCGGGCGGCGATCTGTTCTGGCGAGAGGTTCTCCGCCGGGCGCCCGAGGGCGTCGCCGGCCGCGAGGCCGAGCAGACATCCCCGGGCGCGCCCCCGATGTGTCAAGGTCACTGGTTGTACCGCTCCAGCACCTGGTTGCCCTCGTCGACCAGCTTCTTCGCCACGTCGTCAATGGTGATCTTGTTGGCGAAGTACTGCTGCAGCGTCGGCGTGGCCACCTTGCTCTTCCACTCGTCGAAGCCGTTGACCTTCAGGAACGGCGCGACCACGAGGTTCTTGACCGATGCGGTCGCCACGTTCCAGCCGTTCTCCTCGACGGTCATGGCGGGGTCGGCCGCGGCCTTGACGGAGGTCGGCAGCAGCCAGTCGCCCTTGGCGAGCTTGACCTGGTTGGAACCGTTGAGGAAGAAGGAGATGAACTTCAGCGACTGCTCGGGATACTTGCTGTCGGCGGCGACCGAGAGCGTCTGCGAGACGGCGCCCTGCTCGGAGCTGACGCCCTTCAGCGGCGGGATGGTGACCCACTCGAAGCCGTCCGGCGCCTGCTCCACGACCTGCTGGCGCAGGTAGACCCCTGCGGGCAGCATCGCGTACTTGCCGGCGTAGAAGCCGGGCAGCGGGTCGGCCGAGCCCATACCGAGCGCGGACGGGTCGGCGGACTTGTCCTTGTAGAGCTGGTCGTGGACGCGCTGGAGCACCTCGCGCTCCTCGGTGCCGACCTTGACCGTCGTCTTGCCCGCGGCGTCGGTCTGGAAGAAGGTGCCGCCGAAGTTCAGGCTCAGGTTGAGCACCTTGTTGACCGGCGACTTCATCGGCCAGGCGACGCCGTAGGTGTCGCCCTTGGTGAGCTTCTTGGAGATCTCGGCGAACTCGTCCCACGTCCACGGGCTGTCCGGGGTCGGGATCCGCACGTCCGCCGCCTCGAGCAGCTTCTTGTTGGCGATGGTGACCTGCGACTCCTGCAGGAACGGCACGCCGTACACGCCCTGTGCGCCCTTGCCGTCTCCGAAGGTGACGGTGTCCCAGGCGGGCTGCGGGATGTCGCTCTTCAGCTCGGCCGGGATCTTGTCCTTGATGTCCATCAGATAGCCGCGGTTGGCGAATCCGGACAGGGCCGGGGAGTCGTCGTGGATGACGTCCGGCGGGTCACCGGCCTCGAAGGAGGTCACGAGCTGGTCGTTGACGTTGTCCCAGCTTCCCTGGATGTACTCGACCTGGATCTTGGGGTTGGCCTTGTTCCACTCGGCGACCAGCTCCTTGTTGGCGGCGATCGACTCCTTCTGCCAGGCGAGGCTCTGGAATTTGATCGTCACCGGCCCGTCGGGGGTGGCCGCGGGCGATTCCGAGGCGCATCCGGCGACGAGCACGAGGAGGCTTGCGGCCAGCGCGGTCCTCATACGCATATGACTTCTCCTATCGGGGGGTGGGGCTATCCCTTGACGGCCCCGGCCATCAGGCCGGACTTCAACCGCCGCTGGATGACTGCGAAGAACAACAGACTCGGGATCGTCGCCAGGAGCGAGGCGGCCGCCAGCGGCCCGAGCCGCACGACGCCCTCGGCACCGGTGAACTTCACCAGCGTCAGGGGCAGGGTCGCCACGTCAGGGTCCTTGAGGACGATCAGAGCGAACAGGAACTCGTTCCAGGAGGAGATGAACGCGAACAGCAGGGTCGCGACCACTCCGGGGGCCAGCAGCGGGGCGACGACGCTCACCAGCGAGCGGATCCGCCCGGCCCCGTCCACCGCGGCGGCCTCCTCCAGCTCACGCGGCACGGCGCGCACGTAGCCCTGGAGCATCCACAGCGCGAACGGCAGCGTGAAGGTGACGTGCACGACGGTCAGGCCGGGCAACGTGTTCACCAGGTCCAGCCTGCGCAGGACCATGAACAGCGGGATGATGATCAGGATGAACGGGAAGACCTGGCTGACCAGGACCCATCCGATCGCGATCCGGTTGACCAGTGAGCGGTAGCGGGCCAGCGCGTAGGCGGCGGGCATCGCCAGGATCACGGTGAGCACCGAGCTGGCCACCGCGACGACGAGGCTGCGCATGCCGCTGCCGACCAGGTCCTGCTCGCCGAAGGCGTCGGTGAAGTTGGTCAGCGTCGGTGCGCGCGGGATCCACGTCGGGTGCAGGCTCGCCAGCTCCTGCGGCGTCTTCAACGCCGTGGACAGCAGCCAGACCAGCGGGAACGCCAGGAAGACGATGTAGCAGGCCAGGGCCAGATAACGCAGTGCCTTGCCCATGTCAGCTCGCCTCCCGCATCTGCCGCCAGAGATAGACACCGAGAACGGCCAGCACGACGATCACGATCGCCACGCCCAGGGTGGCCGCGTAGCCGAAGAAGCCGTAGCGGAAGGCCTCCTCGTAGGCGAAGAGCATGGGCAGTCGGGTCTGCCCCCCGGGGCCGCCCTGGGTGAGGACGTAGACCAGCCCGAACTGGTTGATGTTCCAGACGAAGTCGAGCGAGGTGATGGCCACGATGACCGGGCGGAGCTGGGGCAGGGTGATGCTCCAGAACTTCCGCCAGGTGCCCGCGCCGTCCACCTCGACGGCCTCGTACAGCTCCTTGGGAACGCCCTGCAGCCCGGCCAGCAGCACCACTGTGGTCTGCGGCATGCCGGTCCAGATCCCGACGACGATCACCGCGGGCAGCGCGATGGAGAAGTCGTTGAGCCAGTCGATCTCGGTGCCCAGCATGCCGTTGAGGATTCCGGCGTCCGGGTGGTAGACCAGTCGCCACATCAGCCCGATGACCACGGGCGGCATCGCCCACGGCACCATTGCCAGCACCCGGGCGAACCCCCGGAACCGCATGTCCTGGTTGAGCAGCAGCGCCAGTCCCAGCGAGGCCAGGAACTGCAGCACCGTCACCGAGACCGCCCAGATCATCCCGATCCGGAACGACGCCCAGAAGTCCCCGTCGGAGAGCAGATCCCCGAAGTTCGACAGCCCGACGAACGAGGTGACGGAGTTGCGCCCGGAGCGCGCGTCGGTGAACGCCAGGAAGATTCCGTAGAGCAGCGGTCCCACGCTGAACACCAGCACGGGCACCAGCGCGGGCAGCATCAGCAGCAGCGCCTCGCGCCCCTGCCTCCCGCCCCCGCGGGGCTTGTCCGGTCTCACCGTCCTGACCGGCCGGTCGGCTGTGAGGGTCACGGCGCTTCCTCTCCCACAGTCGAGGCCCGGACCACCAGGCGGGGCGGCACGGTGACCACTCTGGGTTCCCGCTCGCCGTCGCCCAGCCGGTCCAGAAGCAGTTCCGCCGCCACCCGGCCGCGCTCGGCGGAGCCGAGGGAGACGCTGGTCAGCGCGGGCCAGGCGACGGCGGCCATGTCGATGTCGTCCATGCCGGCCACCGCCACGTCCTGGGGCACCCGGCGGCCCGCCCGGCGCAGGACGTCCAGCGCGCCGAGCGCGATCAGGTCGTTGGCGCACATGATCGCGTCCAGGTCGGGCACCCTGGCCAGCAACCGGCTCGCCGCGGCCGCGCCCTCGGCGCGGTAGAAGTCACCGATCTCCACCAGGTTCTCGTCGTAGGGCAGCCCGAGGACGGTGAGTGCCTCGGCGTAGGCCGTGGACCGGGCCGAGCCGGGCACCGTGTCCAGCGGGCCGTTGACGAATCCGATCCGGCGGCGCCCCAGGGAGTGGAGGTGGTCCAGCGCCAGTTGCACGCCGGTACGGGAGTCGGTGCGGACGTTGTCCACCCGCGTACCGTCCGGCACCGAGCCGATGATGACGACGGGGGCGCGGGCCGCCTCGACGGCCTTCAGGTGCGCCTCCCCCACCCGCAGCGGAATCATGATCAGTCCGTCCACGTAGCGCTCGCCGAGGCTGCGGAGCACGTCGATCTCGTCGGCGACGTCCGCGTCCGTGGAGTGCAGCACGAGACGGTAGCCCGCGGCCTTCAGCACCGGCTGGATCTCGCGGATCATCGCCAGGTAGACCGGGTTGCCGATGTCGGCCATCGCGAAGGCCACCTGGTTGGTCCGGCGCGACTTCAGCGACCGGGCCACCGAGTTGGGAACGTATCCCAGCTCCTCGGCCGCGCTGAGCACCCGGCGCACGGTGTTCTCACGGGTCGGCAACCCATTGAGGACGCGGGAGACCGAGGCGATCGAGACGCCTGCCCGCTCCGCGATCGTGGTGATCGTCGGCCCGTCGCTCACAGAGACCACGCCTTTCTGTAAACGATTACCGTGATCTCGATGATCCGCTGAAAACGTTTACGGGGTTAGGGACATGTAACTCGGCCGTAATAGAGAACGTCAAGTCACGATCAAGTAACGGCACGTCAAAGGGGGTCTCGAAGGGCCGGTTCCGCGCGGGCCGTCCGGGGCCTCGCCGTTCGTCCGGGGACCTGCCCCAGGGCGCCGGTGTTAGCCGAGGTTGACCTTGACGTAGATGGGCTTGTGGTCGGAGGAGGCGGCACCCTGCGCCACGTGGCACCGCGTCACGCTTCCCCTGGGGGCGAAGAGATAGTCGAGCTTGCGCTTCGCGACGCTGCCGTCCTCGCGGACGTACTTCTCGGTCCACCGTCCGTCGCGGCTGCCGTTCTGGTCGCACTCGGCGTAGGCCGCGTAGACAGGTGCCAGGATGCGTCTTTTCGCAGCGGTGCTCTGCCCGCTGTCCGGCGGGGCCAGGTTGAGGTCCCCGCCGAAGACGGCACGGTAGCCGGGCTTGGCCGCCGCCGCCAGCAGCTCCTGGACCTGCTTCGTCCGGAAGGGCGCGTCGGGCTCCCTGTCGTCGTAGGACAGGCCGGCGCTGAGGTGGGTGCCGCAGACGTTGACCCTCCTGGCCGGGATCGCGGCGCAGAGCGCCATGCGCTTGGCATACCACGGCGGGGAGGTCAGGCCGTGGGCCTGGAAGGTGGCCGCGTTGTCGGCGACCGCGACGGTGACGGCTATATTGCCCCGCGGACGCCCCTGCCGGTCAGGTGCGCAGACCTTCGGCGAGCCGTCCTTCAACGTGAGGATCGACGACCGCACGGTCCAGGCGCGCTCGGTCTTCTGCTCCAGCAGGCTCTCCAGTGTGGCCGTCCCACCCGAGCAGAACTCCTGCAGGAAGATCACATCCGGCTTGATCGGCTGGGTGGTCGCATACCAGCCGACCTTCACGGCCACCTCCTGCATGCTCCTGCCGTAGAAGAAGCAGCCGGGATTGGTGCCCGCGCAGACGTTCCAGCTCATCACCGAGATGGCGGAGGACGACGTCCGAGCCTGGGCCTGCCCCGTGAAGAGAGGGACCGTCACGACCGCCAGGGCCGCCGTCGCCATCAGCTTCCTTGTGATCATGGCTGGTCATTGAAGCATGTTCGGACGGCTATCTGGGGCATTCCGTCCGCCATGTGACCGAAAGACGGCTTCATGTGATCATTTATCGGACACGCTCCGTGCTTGGTTAGATTGCCGATATGAGTGAAGTGATTACCCCAGACGGCCGGGATGATGGACGGCAACGTCCGTAGCGCCGCTGTCGCTCTGCAGGATCGGAACACCATGGCGGCGCACTTGGGGGCGAACGCGTCCGGCCCGCCGCAGCTGCCCGCGACCGAGGCCGCCGTTCTCACACGCCCCGAGATCGGCGCCGTGTACACCGACGCGGTCCGCCGGACGCCGCGGGAATGCGTGACCGGCTGGGACGAGCGGCGCCTCGAAGACGCCGTCCTGGGTGAACATCTCGGCCAGCGCACCGGCGTTCCGGGTCATTCCCGCCCAGATGTAACGCTCGAAGATCTCCTGTGCAGTCGAGGACACGACAGACTCCTTCGCTCGGAAGCATGCAGGATTCCACCGACCGGCCCGTATGGCCACACCCCGCCGTCCTCCTCGGCCCCGAGGACCGACCCCGGCGTCCGCCGGGGTCAGGAACGCAGGTAGGCGAGGACGGCCAGGACCCGGCGGTGCTGGTCGCCGTCCTCGGCGTACAGGCCGAGCTTGGCGAAGATGCTGCGGATGTGCTTCTCCACCGCGCCGTCGCTCACCACGAGCTGGCGGCCGATGGCGGGGTTGGACCTGCCCTCGGCCATCAGGCCGAGCACCTCGCGCTCGCGCGGGGTGAGCTGGGCGAGCGGGTCGTCGCGGCGGCGCCGTACCATCAGCTGGGCCACCACCTGCGGGTCGAAGACCGTCCCGCCGGCCGCGACGGTGCGCAGGCCGCCCATGAAGTCGTCGACGTCCACGACCCTGTCCTTGAGCAGGTAGCCCACCGCGCCCCTGGCGTCGGCCAGCAGGTCGTCGGCATAGGACACCTCCACGTATTGCGACAGGATCAGCACCGGCGCGCCCGGCACCCGCCGGCGCGCCTCGACCGCCGCCCGCAGCCCCTCGTCGGTGAAGCCGGGAGGCATCCGGACGTCCACCACCGAGACGTCCGGCCGGTGCTCGGCGACGGCCTCCACCAGGCCGTCGCCGTCCCCCACCGCTGCGACCACCTCGCAGCCGAACTCCTCGAGCAGCCTGATCAGGCCCTCTCTGATCAGCACTGCGTCGTCGGCCACGACTACCCGCACGGCACCTCCGCCACGATCACTGTCGGCCCGCCGACCGGTGAGTCCACCGCCAGCTCCCCGTCCACCGCCTTGAGGCGGTCGGCGAGGCCGGACAGGCCATGTCCCTTGGCGGTGTGTGCACCGCCGACACCATCATCCCCGATCGTCAGCATGAGGACGCCGCCGGACCTGCTCAGCGACACCGTGCAGACGGTGGCGTGGCTGTGCTTTGCGACGTTGGTCAGGCTCTCGGCGACCACGAAGTAGACGGTGTTCTCCACCGCCGCCGCGAAGCGGCCGGTGACCTGCACGTCCAGCTCCACGGGGATGGTGCAGCGACTGGCCAGCGCCGCGAGCGCGGGGGCCAGGCCGCGGTCGGTCAGGATCGGCGGCGCGATGCCCCGCGAGAGGGCACGGAGTTCGTCCAGGGTCTCCCGGGTCGAGCTGATGGCCTGGTTGAGCATCTCCTCGACGGCCCGGGGGTCACGCCTGAGCTGACGCTGGGCACGTGACAGGTCCATGGCCAGGGAGACCAGGCGCTGCTGGGGTCCGTCGTGGATGTCGCGCTCCAGCCGTCGCAGCGCGTTGGCCTCGGCCGACACCGCGGCGGCCCGGCCCTCGGCCAGGTCGTCGATGCGCTCCTGCAGCTCGGCGACGCCGGTCAGCATGGCCCGGCCGAGCCCGGCCTGGGTCAGCGCGGCGCCACGCACGATCACCGGCAGGGTGAGCGCGAACAGCATGCCGATGCAGGTGTTGATGACCACGTCGATCCAGACGCTGTCGCCGAGCCCGAGCAGGTAGGCCAGCCCGTGATTGCCCGGGATGGCGGCGGTGATCCATCCGTAGAGGGGGCTGGCCAGGCCCAGGACCGTCCCCGCCCACCACGTCACCGTCAGCACGAAGGTCACGATGGAGACGGGGAAGGCCACGATCCCGTAGAGCAGGTCGAGCCACGACTGCCCGTTGGTCATCGGGTTGACCATGCGGCGGAACCATCCGGCCTCCTCCGGCGCCGGCTGGTAACGGGGCCGGGGCACCGGGCGGCCGAGCACCTCGGGCAGCATCCGCCGCTCCATGTCGGCCATCCCCCGCGCCACCAGCAGCGTCGTGGCCAGGATCGGCACGCCCACCCATACGACCACCGTGCCTATCCCGGCGGCGAAACCCACCACCATCAGGGCGAAGAAGACGATGGAGAGGGGGAAGCCGACGATCAGGTAGCGGCTGTCCATGCCGATGCGGCGCAAGAGGGGTCTCATGGCGTCAACGTTACGAGGAGGAGGAACCGCGGATCGATCCTGCTCACCCGCATTAGGGGGTGAGGCCAGCACTACCCCTGTGGGGATGCGTGCTCCACCGCAAGACTGCTGCCTGCGTTACTGCGTCGGCAGGGGGGCGCGGGAGAGGGTCGGATCATCGCGCTCCTCAAGGAATCGAGACCCCCGTGACCGCCGTCATCTCCCGCTCAGCAGCCCGCCCGACAGCCGGGCCGCCGGGCAGAGACGTGTTCATCGACGTGTTGCGCCTGGCCGGCATGGCCCTGGTGGTGCTGCAGCACTGGAGCATGCCGGTGCTCTCCTTCGCCGACGGGCGGATCTCCACCGGCAACGCGCTGTCGACCGGCGGCGCGTGGGCGATCACCTGGATCAGCCAGGTGATGCCGCTGGTCTTCTTCGCGGGTGGCGCGGCCAACGCGATCAGCTGGCGGAGCTCGGTACGGCGTGGCGGCACGGCCCCCGCCTGGCTGGCGGTGCGACTGCGCCGCCTGGTCTGGCCGGTGCTGCCGCTGGCGGCGGTGTGGCTGCCCCTGCCCCACCTGTTGCTGGCCGCCGGCATGCCGGAGCAGCCGGTGGTCACGGCCTCGCGACTGGCCGGGCAGCTTCTCTGGTTCCTGGTGGTCTACCTGGTCGCGGTGGCGGTGACGCCACCGATGCTCCGGCTCAACATGGTGTACGGCTGGCGGGTGCCCGCGGTGTTGGCGGCGGCGGCCGTCGTGGTGGACGCCGCCCGCTTCACCAGCGGCCTGGGGGTCGTCGGGTTCCTCAACGTCGCGCTCGTCTGGGCGGCGGTGCACCAGCTGGGCTTCCTGTACGCCGACGGCCGTCTGGGCAGGCCGTGGACCATGGCGGTGGCCGGGTACGGCCTGGCCGCGGCGCTGGTGGCCTTCGGCCCGTACCCGGGCAGTATGATCGGGATGCCGGGCGCGGCCGTCTCCAACATGGCGCCGCCCACGGTCGCGCTGCTCGCGGTGGCGGTCGGCCAGCTCGGGCTGGTGCTGGCGCTGCGCGGGTGGATCGTCGCGCTCGCCGCGTGGCCGGGTGTCTCCCGGGTGCTCGTCTGGGCGGCGCCCCGGATGATGACCGTCTACCTGTGGCACATGAGCGCGCTGTTCCTCGTCACCTCGGTGGTCGTGGTGGGCCTGGGCGTCTCCACCCCCCAGCCGTGGACCTCGGCCTGGCTGTCGGGCTGGCCGCACTGGCTGCTCGTGCTCGCCCTCGCCATGTGCCCGCTGCTGCGCTGCTTCGCCCGGTTCGAGACGCCCGCGCAGGCCCCGCCGTACGGCGGGGGGATGGCCCGGATCGCGGTGGCCGTCACGCTCGCCGCGGCCGGGCTGCTCATCTTCACGGCGTTCGGCTTCGTTCCGGGACCGGTGCCGGTGCTCGGCGCGGGGATGATCCTGGCCGGTCTGGCGCTCACCTGGTCGGCCGACCGGCGGCAGCCGGCGGCACAGCCGTCCACCGAGTCCCTTTAGTCATGATTTATAGCTATTTAAGTAGATAAATGCGCGCCGCATCACCAAACCCGCGCACGATGCGATCGCATCTGTTACCCGACCCGGTCCGACCACCGTCAGTTCTTCGGCAGTATTGAACCGTGAGCCTTGTAGATCGCCTGCCAGAAGAGATCGACGCCGACCCCGATGCCATCTTCGACGCGTTCGTCGAATGGAACTCCGAGCGAGGGCTCACCCTCTATCCAGCCCAGGAGGAGGCGCTCATCGAGGTCGTCTCCGGAAACAACGTGATCCTGGCCACCCCGACCGGGTCGGGCAAGAGCCTGGTCGCCGCCGGGGCGCACTTCACCGCGCTGACCCGGGACGTGCGCACCTTCTACACCGCGCCGATCAAGGCGCTGGTGTCGGAGAAGTTCTTCGATCTATGCGCCCTGTTCGGCACCGAGAACGTCGGCATGATGACCGGTGACGCGAGCGTGAACCCCGGCGCGCCGATCATCTGCTGCACCGCCGAGATCCTCGCCAACGTCGCGTTGCGCGACGGCTCGGGAGCCGACATCGGCCAGGTCGTGATGGACGAGTTCCACTTCTACGCCGAGCCCGACCGGGGCTGGGCCTGGCAGGTGCCGCTGCTGGAGCTGCCGAATGTGCAGTTCATCCTGATGTCGGCGACGCTCGGCGACGTGACCCGGTTCGAGGAGGACCTGACCCGGCGCACCGGCAGGCCCACCGCCGTGGTGAAGAACGCCGAGCGCCCGGTCCCACTGGTCTACTCCTACCGGCTCACCCCCCTGCACGAGACCCTGGAGGAGATGCTCACCACCAACCAGGCGCCCGTCTACGTCGTCCACTTCACCCAGGCCGCGGCCATGGAGCGGGCACAGGCGCTGATGAGCATCAACATGTCCACCAAGGCCGAGAAGGAGGCCATCGCCACCCTCATCGGCAACTTCCGGTTCACCACCCGGTTCGGCCGGGCCCTGTCACGCCTCGTACGGCACGGCATCGGCGTGCACCATGCCGGGATGCTCCCGAAATACCGCCGCCTGGTGGAGCGGCTCGCCCAGGCCGGCCTGCTGAAGGTCATCTGCGGTACCGACACGCTCGGCGTCGGCGTCAACGTGCCGATCAGGACGGTGCTGTTCACCGCGCTGTCGAAGTACGACGGCAACAAGGTCCGGCGGCTGCGCGCCCGCGAGTTCCACCAGATCGCCGGGCGGGCCGGGCGGGCGGGCTTCGACACCATCGGCTACGTCGTCTGCCAGGCCCCCGACTACGTCGTCGAGAACGAGAAGGCACTGGCCAAGATCGGCGACGACCCCAAGCGGCGGCGCGGCTACGCGCGCAAGAAGCCGCCGGAGGGCTTCGTCGGCTGGAGCGAGGAGACCTTCGAGAAGCTGCAGACCGCCGAGCCCGAGCCGCTCAACTCCCGGTTCAAGGTCAGCAACGCGATGCTGCTCGCGGTGATCAACCGTCCCGGCGACTGCTACGCGGCGATGAAGCATCTGCTGACCGACAACCACGAGGACCGCAAGTGGCAGCGGCGGCACATCAGCCAGGCCATCGCGATCTACCGCTCGCTGCTGGCCGGCGGCGTGGTGGAGAAGCTCGACGAGCCCGACGAGCAGGGCCGCATGGCCCGCCTGACCGTCGACCTCCAGGAGGACTTCGCGCTCAACCAGGCGCTGTCCACCTTCGCGCTGGCCACCCTGGAACTGCTGGACATGGAGTCGCCGAACTACGCCCTCGACATGGTCTCGATCATCGAGTCCATCCTCGACGACCCCCGCCAGATCCTGTCCGCCCAGCTCAACAAGGCGCGTGGCGAGGCGGTGGCGCAGATGAAGGCCGACGGCATCGAATACGAGGAGCGGATGGAGCTCCTGGCCGAGATCACCTACCCGATGCCGTTGTCGGAGCTGCTGCTGGGCGCCTACGAGACCTACCGGCAGGGCCACCCCTGGGTCGGCGACTACACCGTCAGCCCCAAGACCGTCGTGCGGGACATGTACGAACGGGCGATGACCTTCACCGACTACGTCCAGTTCTACGAGCTGGCCCGGTCGGAGGGCACCGTCCTGCGCTACCTCGCCGACGCCTACCGCACCCTGTCGCGGACCATCCCCGAGCACCTCAAGACCGAGGACCTCATCGACCTCATCGAGTGGCTCGGCGAGCTGGTCCGCCAGGTCGACTCCAGCCTCCTCGACGAGTGGGAGCAGCTACAGAACCCGGGCGACGAGCTGGAGGCCCCCTCCCTGGAGGAGAACACCCGGCCGGTCACCGCCAACACCCGCGCGTTCCGCGTCCTGGTCCGCAACGCGATGTTCCGCCTGGTCGAACTGGCCTCCCTGGAGAAGGAACAGGAGCTGGCCGAGCTGGCGCCGGACGTGGACTGGGGCGCCGCCCTCGACGCCTACTACGACGATCACGAGGAGATCGGCACCGGTCCGGACGCCCGCGGTCCCGGCCTGCTCCGGATCGAGGCGGAGAAGGAGTTCTGGCGGGTCCGCCAGGTCATCGCCGACCCCGCAGGCGACGGCGACTGGGGCATCGACGCCCAGGTGGACCTGGCCGCCTCCGACGAGGAGGGCCGCGCCGTGGTCCACGTCATCGGCCTCAACCGTCTCTGACCCCGGCACCGCGGGCCCGGCGTCCCCCTCCGCCGACCGCCCCGCGCCGCCCCGGACCGTCACCGAGGGCGACCCTGGCCAGGCTCCGGTTGAAGGAACCGTTCTTCCAGCCCTCGGACTGCCTGCACTTCTGCACGCCCGCCTGGAACTGGAGCAGGGCCGACTGCGCCGCCCGCTCCGAGCGGTAGAGGATCACCTGCTCCGCGGGAGGCGACCAGACGACGGGGAACCGCCGGGCACCACGCCTCGGGGGCGGCTCGACCGGGCCGCCCCTCTCCGGATGGCGCAGAGGCATCAGAGCGGGCCGCCAGAATAGAGAGCATGAGCGACGACGCGATCAGGCAGGTGCTGGGCCTGCTCCATCAGGAGGACACGTTACGGGTGCTGGCGGCGCTGGTGCTGAACGACAAACCCGAGGAGGCCGGACTGGACAGAGAGACGACAAGACGGGCGCTGGACCGGCTGGAACGCGGCGGGCTGGCCGTACGGGACGACGACGGCCGCTGGCAGGCGCGGCGTGAGCGGTTCCGCGAGCTGCTGCACGCCACGGCCAGACCCGCCGCCCCGGTCTCCCCCGAGGAGAAGGTGCTGCAGTCCTTCCTCGTCAAGGGACGGCTCCGGGCGATACCCACCAAGCGCGACAAGCAGCTCGTCGTGCTGAACTACATCGCCCAGGTCTTCGAGCCGGGGGTCCGCTACCCCGAGAAGGAGGTCAACACCGTGCTGCGCGCCTTCCACGACGACTACGCGGCGCTCCGCCGCTATCTGATCGACGACGGTCTGCTGAGCCGGGAGAACAACGTCTACTGGCGCAGCGGCGGCTCGGTCGACTCCTGAAGGCGGCCCGCCAGCCGCCGGATGTAGCCGATCAGCTCGACCGGCTCGTGGACGGTGAAGTCCACGTCGAGCAGGCCGAGGGTCATGGCCAGCCACTCCAGGGAGTCGCCGCCGGTGCGCAGCAGGCAACGGTGCTCGCCGACGGCCTCCAGCTGGCCGTGGGCGGCGGCCTGCACCCGGTCGGCGACCACGGCCAGGGGCGCGTGCAGGGTGGCCACCGCCCGATACCGAGTGATCGGCGCGGTGATGGACCGCTCGATGTAGCCCTCGGGCGGCTCGCGCCGGGTGAAGCGGGCACCGGTGGCCAGCGGGGCGGCGAGCCGGTCCACCCGGAAGGTCCGCCAGTCGTCCCGCTCGACGTCCCACGCGACGAGATACCACCGCCGCCCGGTGGACACGAGCCGGTACGGCTCGACCACCCGCGCGCTCTCGGTGCCGTCGCGGCGGCGGTAGCCGAAGCGGAGCCGTTCGCGGCTGCGGCTCGCCTGGGCGAGGACCGCCAGTGTCTCCGGGTCGACGGTCGGCCAGGAGCGGGCCAGCGGGCCGCGCACCGCCACGGTCTGGGTCTGCAGGGTGTTGACCCGGTGACGCAGGCGGGAGGGCAGGACCTGTTCCAGCTTGGCCAGCGCGCGGGCCGAGGTCTCCTCGATCCCGGCCACCGAGCCGCCCGCCGCCGTACGCAGACCGACCGCGATGGCGACGGCCTCCTCGTCGTCGAGCAGCAGCGGCGGCATCGCGGTCCCCGCTTCCAGCCGGTATCCACCGGCCGGGCCGGTCGTCGCGTGGACCGGATAGCCCAGTTCACGCAGCCGGTCGATGTCACGGCGCAGCGTGCGCGGGCTGACCTCCAGACGTTCGGCCAGCTCGGGCCCCGGCCACTCCCGGTGCGCCTGGAGCAGCGACAGCAGCCGGAGCACGCGGCCTGTGGTGTCTGCCATATGTGCCACGATGCCACCTATCGCGGCCGGGAACTGACCTAAACCCTGGCTAGCGTCGGACTCATGAGCCATATCGAGATAACGGGCGCCCGTGAGAACAACCTCAAGAACATCTCACTGAAGATCCCCAAGAGACAGATCACGGTCTTCACCGGTGTCTCGGGATCCGGCAAGTCGTCCATCGTCTTCGACACGATCGCCGCGGAGTCACAGCGGCAGCTCAACGAGACCTTCAGCACGTTCGTCCGCAACCGGCTGCCCAAGTATGGTCAGCCGGACGCCGACCACATCGGCAACCTCTCCACCGCCGTCATCATCGGACAGCAGCGCATCGGCGGCAACTCCCGCTCCACCGTCGGCACGATCACCGACATCTCCTCCCTGCTCCGGCTGCTCTACTCCCGGGTCGGCACGCCGCCCGCCGGATACTCAAACGCCTTCTCCTTCAACGACCCCGCCGGGATGTGCCCGGAGTGCGAGGGGGTCGGCCGGACGATGGCCCTGGACCTGGCGCGGGCCCTGGACCGGTCGAGGTCGCTCGACGAGGGCGCGATCCTGCTGCCGGGCTTCGGGGTGGGCACCTGGTACTGGAAGACCTACGCCCAGTCGGGACTGTTCGACAACGACAGGCCGCTGGAGGACTACACCCAGGCCGAGTGGGACATGTTCCTGCGCGGCAGCGGGTCGAAGGTGTTCTTCGAGACGCGGGGCGGGACGGTCCCGCAGAAGTACGAGGGGCTGATCGACAAGTTCGACCGGCTCTACATCAACAGGGACCTCGCGGAGTCGTCCAAACGGGACACGGTGCTGGCGTTCGTCTCCTCGCGGCCGTGCCCGCTGTGCGGAGGGACCCGGCTCAACCAGGCGGCGCTGGCCTGCCGGATCGACGGCCGCAACATCGCCGAACTGTCCGCGATGGAGGTCCGGCACCTGATCGACGTGATCGCCGCGATCGACGCCCCGGTCGCGGCGACGATGGTCCCGGCCCTCCTGTCCCGGCTGCGGCACCTGGTCACCATCGGCCTGGGCTACCTCAGCCTGGACCGGCCCACCCTCACCCTCTCCGGCGGGGAGTCCCAGCGGATCAAAATGGTCAAGCACCTGGGCAGCAGCCTGACCGACATGACGTACATCCTCGACGAACCCACCATCGGACTGCACCCGCGTGACGTGACGAACATGAACGCCCTGCTGCGCGAGCTGCGGGACAAGGGCAACACCGTGCTCGTCGTGGAACACGACCGCGACGTCATCGACATCGCCGACCACGTGGTGGACGTCGGCCCCCGCGCCGGGACGCACGGCGGCGAGATCGTCTACGAGGGGGGCGTCGAGGGCCTGTACCGGGCGGACACGCTCACCGGGCGGCACATGCGCCACAACCGGCCGCTCAAGACGGAGTTCCGGCGGCCGGCCGGAGAGCTGACCGTCACCGGCGCCACCGTGCACAATCTGAAGGACGTCACGGTCTCCTTCCCCGCCGGGGTGCTCACCGTCGTCACCGGGGTGGCCGGGTCGGGCAAGAGCAGCCTCGTCAACGAGGCGTTCCTGGCCGCGCACCCGGAGGCGGTGGTGATCGACCAGTCCGCGGTCGGCACCTCGATCCGGTCCACCCCGGCCACCTACACCGGCCTGATGGACGAGATCCGCAAGCTGTTCGCCGCCGCGAACGGGGTCAGCCCCGCGCTGTTCAGCTTCAACTCCAAGGGTGCCTGCCCGGAGTGCCAGGGCCTCGGGGTCATCCACACCGACCTGGCGTTCATGGACGGTGTCACGTCGGTGTGCGAGGTGTGCCGGGGTCGGCGGTTCCGGGAGGAGGTCCTCCGGCACACGCTGCGCGGCAGGTCCGTCTCAGACGTGCTGGAGATGACGATGGGCGAGGCGGCGGGGTTCTTCACCGAGCCGAAGCCGCGGGGCGTCCTGCGCGCGGTCAACGAGGTGGGGCTCGGCTATCTCAAGCTCGGCCAGCCGCTCAGCAGCCTGTCCGGCGGCGAGTGCCAGCGGATCAAACTGGCCGGCGAGCTCCACAAGAAGGGCAGCGTCTACGTCATGGACGAGCCGACCACCGGGCTGCACATGTCGGACGTCGAGCACCTGCTCACCATCACGGACAACCTGGTGAACGCCGGTAACACGGTGATCGTCATCGAGCACAACCTCGACGTGATCAAGAGCGCCGACTGGATCGTCGACCTCGGCCCCGACGGCGGGGACCGGGGGGGCACCGTCGTGTTCGAGGGCACTCCCCGGCAGCTGCTGGAGCTGACCGGCTCCTTCACCGCCGAGCATCTCCGCCGCGACCTCGACCTGGGCAGGCCGTAGCGCCGGAGCGGGTGGGGGCGCCTCAGCCGCCCGAGGTGTCGAGTTCGGCGTCCGCTCCGGGAGTGGCGAGGTCGTAGGGGTCGTCCAGCCAGCCCTCGGGCAGGTGGACCCGGTCGCGCGGGTTGGTCTTGCCCCGGGGCGCGTCCACGCCCTCGGGCCAGGGCTGGGCGGGGTCGAGCTCGGCGAGCCCCTCCCGCAGGGTGGCGAGGGTGTCCGCGGTGGCCAGGCGGCGGCGGAGGTCGGCTCCGACGGTGAAGCCCTTGAGATACCAGCCGACGTGTTTGCGGAAGTCGGCGACGGCGTGGTGCTCGCTGCCGAAGCACTCGGCCAGCAGCGTGGCGTGCCGGTCCATCGTCGCGGCGACCTCCCCCAGCCGGGGACGGACGCGCTCCCCGCCTCCCTCCCACGCGGCCGAGAGGTCCGCGAACAGCCACGGGCGTCCCAGGCAGCCCCGGCCCACGACGACGCCGTCGCATCCGGTCTCGGCCATCATCCGCATCGCGTCGTCCGCGCTCCAGATGTCGCCGTTGCCGAGGACCGGGATCTCGCTCACCGCCTCCTTGAGCCGGGCGATGGCCTCCCAGTCGGCGGTCCCGCCGTAGTGCTGCAGGGCGGTACGGCCGTGCAGCGCTATCGCCGAGACGCCCTCCTCCACGGCGATCCGCCCCGCGTCCAGGTAGGTCAGGTGGTCGTCGTCGATGCCCTTGCGCATCTTCATGGTCACCGGCAGCGTCCCGGCGTTGCGCACGGCCTCGCGCAGGATGGCCCGCAGGAGGTTCCGCTTGTACGGCAGGGCGGAGCCGCCACCGCGACGGGTCACCTTGGGGACCGGGCAGCCGAAGTTGAGGTCGATGTGATCGGCCAGGTCCTCGTCGGCGATCATACGGACGGCCCTGCCGACGGTCACCGGGTCGACACCGTAGAGCTGGAGGCTGCGGGGCCTCTCACCCGGGTCGAACCGGATCATCTTGAAGGTCTTGGCGTTCCGCTCCACCAGCGCCCGCGTGGTGATCATCTCGCAGACGAACAGCCCGCCGCCCTGCTCGCGGCAGAGCGTCCGGTAGGGCGCATTGGTGATCCCGGCCATGGGCGCGAGGACCACGGGCGGCCAGACCTCGAGCGATCCCAGCTTCAACGACTCCACCTTGTGTTTCTACCTCACCGGACTCGGCTGGACGAATCGTCGCTGGGTAGGGTGTCCATAGCGTAGTCGGACGTGACATCGGAGGCCCTGGATGCTCCTGCGGCTGCGGATCACCCTGCCCGACCAGCCGGGATCCCTGGCGAAGATCACTCATGCCCTCGGCTCCGCCGGGGCCGACATCACGCAGGTCATCGTGCTCGACCGCGGCGAGGGCCGCGCGCTCGACGACATCACCGTCTACTGGCCGGACGCCGCTCCACGCGAGGTGCTGGCCGAGGGCCTGCGGAGCGTGCCGGGAGTGACCGTCGAGGGGGTGTGGAGCACGCGGGAGGCGCCGGGCACCTATCCGGAGCTGGAGATCCTCAAATACATCACCACGGCGGGGGACCGCGCGCTGGCCACGCTGATCGACTCGATGCCGGTGCTGTTCAGCGGCGACTGGGCCGCGGCCGGCACGGAGCGGGAACCACACGCGGTCGTCCACTCCAGCTGGCGCGCCCCCGCCGAGGTCCCCTTCCCCGCCGACACCCCGTCCCGCCCGACGGCCGCCACCCTCGGCTCCGGCCTCCATGTGATCGCCGCGCCACTGCCCCCGCTGGCCATGACGCTCCTGCTGGCCCGCACCGAGGGCCCCGCCTTCCACCGCATCGAGGTGCATCGCCTGACCCGGATCCTGGAGATCTTCCTCACCCTGCCCGCGGTGGAACGCAGCGTCGCCCGCCAGCTCCGCCGGCCCGGTTGACCGACGGTTACGCAACCACCCGGAAAACCCGCTAGAGTTCTCTCGTTGCCGCAGGGGAAACACCCGGCGAAAACACGCGGAAGTGGCTCAGTGGTAGAGCATCACCTTGCCAAGGTGAGGGTCGCGGGTTCGAATCCCGTCTTCCGCTCGAAGGGTCCCCTAGGGCCCTCACTCCGGTGGAGTGGCCGAGAGGCGAGGCAACGGCCTGCAAAGCCGTGTACACGGGTTCAAATCCCGTCTCCACCTCTCGTGTTCGGCAAGGACGATTAGCTCAGCGGGAGAGCGCTTCCCTGACACGGAAGAGGTCACAGGTTCAATCCCTGTATCGTCCACCACCGCACGCCGACAGCCGCCAGAGCCCCTCAGGGGCTGTGGCGGCCTTCTGGCTTTCATGAGGTCCCCTCCCGCCGTCCCATGATGGCCGTCCACCCGCCCGGATGTCCCTCACCGTTCTCCGTCCAGCGGGAATCAGACCTCCCGGCGGAGCGGGCTGAAGTAGATCGGCACCCAGCTGAGCGCCGTGATCGAAGCACCTGCCCAGATCGCCGTCCCTGTGCCCCAGATCTCGCCGACGAGACCTGCCAGCAGGCCACCGACGCCGACCGCGCCCATCAGGATCAGCCGCATGGTGGCGTTCATCCGGCCGAGCATCGCATCGGGCGTGACCTTCTGACGGAAGCTGACGAGCAGCACGTTGTTCAGCCCCGTCCGGAAGCACAGGACGGCCCACGCCGCCGCCGAGACCCAGACGTTCCAGCCGATGAACGGCAGCAGCAACGCGAACGGCGCGGTGACCACGCCGATGATCCACACGGCCCGCCCGCGCTCCAGCCGACGGCCGGTCAGGTGCGCCGGGGAGGACCCGGCCAGGACGCCCACCCCGCCGACGGCGAGGTAGACGCCGAGCACCCATGGGGGCTGTCCGAGCTCCTTGACGATCAGTACGGGCGACAGCGTCGAGCAGAGCGGGAACGCCAGGTTCCATCCCTCGGCCGAGGCGATCGCCGAGGTGACCAGCCTGCTCGCGCCCGGCGGCAGTAGGCGGTGAAGGGCGCGCGGGCCGCTTGCGGTCACTGGCCGGGCGGGGACTCCAGCAACTCCGCCGCACTGCGCCGCGCGGCGGCCAGGCCGTACTGCGCCCACACCCCGCATCGACTTTCTGGACGGAGATTTCTGGATGACATCGTCCCTGGTCGCCAGAGTGTCCGAAAAAGCGGAGGTGTTTGGACGGCGAGGGTGCGGATGACCGCGCGCTGTCGCGGACGGCCGCCGTGGTGGAACCCTATGTTTCCCCGAGGACGCAGCCGGCTTCGTCTCATGGCTGTGACGATCGAGACGGCTGTCTATCCGCGGTCTGGACTTGGTTGGGCGGTGTCGTTTGAGGTTGTTTCGGGTTTGGTGTGGAGGACTTCGCGGGCCTGTTCGGCGGCGCGGGTGATGCTTTCGCTGATGAAGTCGAGGAAGCGGGCGATGTTCTCCAGGCGGGTGGCGGCGGGGGTGTGGGGGCCGAGGACGGCGACGCCTTGGCGTGCGGTTTCGACGAGCTGGTCGTTGGATCGGGCGCTGGCGATCGTCGCCTGGTAGAAGAGTTCGTCGTCGACGACGTAGCGGTCGCGGCGGCGTTCGTCGCGTTCTCGGCGGACGAGGCTCTGGCTCTCCAGGAAGGCGATCGCTTTGGAGATGGACGCCGGGCTGACCTGGAGGCGCTGGGCGAGTTGGGACGCGGTGAGGCTGCCCGCGTCGGTGGTGAACAGGCAGGTCAGCACCCGGGCCGTCATCTTGGGCAGGCCCGAAGCCATGAGAACGGTGGTGAGCGTCTCCTCGTACTCGGCCACGGCCTCGGCGTCGCGTCCGTGTGGCTGGGGGACCGACTCCGGCCTTCGGGAGGAGGTGGGCCTGCGCCGGTGGGTGCGGCGTTCGGTGGCGCGGTGGGCCAGGTCGGCGCGGTAGGCGGTGGGGCCGCCGTTGCGCATCACCTCACGCGTGATCGTCGAGGTCGGACGGTCGAGGCGTCGGGCGATCTCGGCGTAGGGGAGGCTGTCGGCCAGCCCCAGCGCGATCTGCTGGCGTTCCTGCTGGGTGAGCCTGCCTCCCGGCATCGCGATCTCCTTGGTGATCCTTCGTGGTGGTCCTTGATCCTCCCACTATAGCGTTCACTTCTCATCCATTGCAATGATCAGAGCAGTTGTCGTTGCGTTACCCTCAAGACAGTTGCAACAGTTTCCCGGTCTTTACCTGTGCATATGTCGATTCTGCGCAACGGGCGCGTTGCCGAATTCTGGAAAGCAACGTAGCGTTTCCGGTGTCAGAAACAACGAACGAGCACAGGAGAGCACGATGCAGAAGTTCGACACCCCCGCCCCGATCTCCGCCGTCCTGGACATCCCCGCCGGACGCATCCAGTTCATCGCCGCCGACCGCGCCGACACCACCGTCGAGGTCCTGCCCGCCAACCCCTCCAAGAGTCGCGACGTCCAGACCGCCGAGCAGACCACCGTCGCCTACGCCGACGGCGTCCTGCGGATCACGGCCTCGACCCCCAACAACCAGCTCTTCGGCCCCTCCGGATCCCTGGAGATCACCGTCCAGCTGCCCGCCGGCTCCCGCATCGAGGCCAAGGCCGCCAGCTCCGAGCTCCGCGGCGTCGGCCGCCTCGGCGACGTCGCATTCGAAGGCGCGTACCGCCAGATCAAGATCGACGAGGCCGCGAGCGTCCGCCTCACTGCGATCGACGGCGACGTCGAGGTCGGCCGGCTCAACGGCCCCGCGGAGATCAGCACCGCAAGGGGCGACATCCGGATCGCCGAGGCCGTGCGCGGCACGGTCGTGCTCCGCACCCAGTCCGGCGACATTTCGGTCGCCGCCGCCGCCGGCGTCTCGGCCGCCCTGGACGCCGGCACCGACTACGGCCGCGTCAGCAACGCCCTCAAGAACGATGGCACCGCCGAACTCGACATCCGCGCCACCACCTCCCACGGCGACATCACCGCCCGCAGCCTCTAAAGGAGCAGAACCAGGACTATCCGGCCGGGCCCACCGCGATCGAGATCCTGTCGGTCGTCGCCGAGGACGCGGCCGGCCGTCCCGAGGGGCCTGCGATCCACGTGCAGGGCCTGGAGAAGTCGTGCAAGACGCCTAACGCGACCAGGTGGAACACATGACGAAGAACAGCACTTCCTCGACCAATTCGAAGTGGACCGGCATGGTGCCGGTTGACGATACGGCCCTGGCCGTCACCGACACCGGCGGTCCCGGTATCCCTGTGGTCTACCTCAATCGAGTGTCTCTTGAGCTCACCTTCACCGCGCAGGACCTCGCCGATGTCCGCTTCGCGTTCTCTCCGCTATGGGAGGTCGTCGCCAGCGTGCGGGTGGTGAAGAACCCGGCCGCGCACGCCGTGCTCGCGCCGTGGGCCGAGCAGACGCCTGGGACGGCCCTCCCACCGGACGGCTCGAAAGGCTCCACGACGACCCGGAAGAGGGGCTCGAACGGCTGGCCGAGGAGATCCGGAACTACTGGGAGGCGGCCATCGCGCCCTACTGGCCCCGGATCAGGACCCTGCTCGAAGGCGATGTGCTCTACCGCGCCAGGCTGCTGGCCGAGCTCGACCTGCCCGCCTCCCCTACGAGGGGTGCCCGTAAAAACTCTGTCATGAGCCCCAGTGCGCCACGAAGCGCTGAATGTCCGTACGGAGGTGAAAGACCCCGTCGTCCGTGCCGTCGTAGCGGCGGGACGAAGCTGGAGGCAGTCTGAGCCGGGGATCGCCGGGGAGGGCGGGAGCAGCCTCGACAAAGCGGCTGGCGTCCTGCTCGGCGGGCTACTCACCGCCCTGTACGGCTGGCGCTCGGTCTTCTCCGTGATGGCCCCCGTCGCGCTGGCCGTACTCGTGGCCACCTGGCTCATGGTCAATCCCGTCACGCCACGGGGCGGGCGACTCGACCTGCCCGGCTCGGTGACGGTCACCGGCGGGCTGGTCGCCCTGACCTACGGGCTGTCCGGACAATGGCCCTTCATCATCGCGGGCCTGATCCTTCTGGCCGTGTTCGTACTGCTGCAACGCCGCTCACCCGATCCGCTGCTGCCCGCGCGTATGCGGATCGTGGCCCGAGCGAACGCGCTCATGGCCATGCTCGGCGCGGTCTGGCTCGGCCTGTTCTACTACCTGCCCCTCTATCAGCAGCGCGAGCTCGGCTACACGCCGCTCGAAGCGGGACTCACCCAGCTGCCGCTCGCCCTCATGATCACCCTGGCATCCTGGGCGACACCCCGGCTGCACGGCCGTGCCGTACTCCCCGGTGGCCTGGCGCTGCTCGCGGCCGGGCTGGCCTGGCTGGCCCGCACCCCGGCGGACGGCACCTTCCTCGTGGACCTGCTCGGCCCCTCGCTGCTGATCGGCGCAGGGCTCGGGGTGGCCTTCGTCCGGCTCACCGCCCTCGCCTCGGCGTGCCCGCCGCGGACAGCGGCCTGGCCGGCGGGCTGCTCAACGCCACCCGCCAGATCGGCGGCGCCGTCGGCCTGGCCGTACTGACCCTTCTTCCCTCGTACGGCGCGGCCTTCCTGGCCTGCGCCGTCATCACCATCCTTCTCCTCGGAAAGGCGACACTGTCATGAACGACCTGCCCAAGCCGTACCTGACCGGCCACTTCACCCCGGTCACCGACGAGATCACCGCCCACGAGCTGACCGTCCACGGCACCCTGCCGCCCGAGCTCAACGGCCGCTACTTCCGCAACGGCCACAACCCCAAGCCCGGCATCACCCCCTCGCACTGGTTCCGCGGCGAGGGCATGATCCACGGCGTGCGCCTGGCAGGCGGCCGGGCCGAGTGGTACCGCAACCGCTGGGTGAAGACCCCGTACCTGGACGGCGTGCCGTTCACCGGCACCGAACTTGAGGTCTCCGCCGCGGCCACCAACATCATCTTCCACGGCGGCCGCTACCTGGCGCTGCAGGAGGCCAACCTGCCCTGGGAGGTGACCGCCGAGCTCGACACCGTCGGCGTCTACGACTTCGGCGGCAAACTCACCAGCTCGATGACCGCCCACCCCAAGGAGGACCCGGTCACCGGCGAACTGCACTTCTTCTCCTACAGCCCGTTCCCGCCCTACCTGACCTACTACGTCGCCTCCCAAGAAGGCGAGATCATCCGCTCGCAGGTGATCGACGGCTCCGGGCCCTCGCTCATGCACGACTTCGCCATCACCCGCGAGCACGCGGTCTTCGTCAACTCACCGGTCGTCTTCGACCACGCCGAGCACTCCGGCATCCCCTACAGGTGGCACGACGACGTGCCGCTGCGCATCGGCGTCATGCCCCGCACCGGAGCCCCCAAGGTCACGTGGTTCGAGGTCGAGCAGGGCGCCATCCTGCACGTCACCAACTCCTACGTCGACACGCAGGGCCGCGTGGTGCTCGAAGGCCCCCGCTACGACCGCTCCGCCTGGGAGACCTCCTGGAAGTGGTGGATCGGCGCCCCCGGCTACGGCGTCAGCCCCGACGCCGGATCCACCTTCCATCGCTGGGTCCTCGACCCGGCCACCGGAAAGGCGAGCGAGGAGTCGCTCGACGACCTGGCCACCGTCGCCACCGCCGAACTTCCCCGCAGGGTGCCCGCCGGCATCCACGGCCACTGGATCGAGGACCAGAAGTGATCACCACCATCGACACCGCAGCCGCCGTCGTCGTCCGGCTCGACACCGTCATCGACGCTCCGCTCGCACAGGTCTGGGACCTGCACACCGACGTAAACGCCTGGCCCTCCTGGCAGACCGACATCACCACCGCCACCGCCGACGGCCCGCTCAACGAGGGGTCGGTGTTCCACTGGAGCACCTTCGGCCTGAACATCGACTCAACCGTCTACGCCATCGACCCCGGCCGCCGTATCCTGTGGGGCGGGCCCGCACACGGCATCACGGGCATCCACGAATGGACCTTCGCCGAACGGGACGGCCAGACCTTCGTCCAGACCGCCGAGTCGTGGGACGGCGAACCGATCCGCGCCGACCGGACCGGCATGCAGGCCGCTCTCAAGGGGTCGCTCACCGCCTGGCTCGCCCATCTCAAGCAGACGGCCGAGAACGGATCCCGCTGAGCCCGCGTCCACGCGGATGTACGGGAGGAGCGCTGCCGAAGCTGCGAGCTCCACGGCGCTCCTCCCATCACGTGCGCCTGGCCAGGACGACGGCCGCCTCCGGAGACGAGTGGTGTCCGACTCTGGGCACTCCGTTGAGCTGCGGGTTGGCCACGCCGCTGCGGTAGAGCGTCAGGTCGCCGTCTGACCGGTCGGCGCTGCCCC
Organism: Streptosporangium album; assembly: GCF_014203795.1. Lineage (NCBI taxonomy): Bacteria > Bacillati > Actinomycetota > Actinomycetes > Streptosporangiales > Streptosporangiaceae > Streptosporangium > Streptosporangium album. Next base: position 682,813 of record NZ_JACHJU010000003.1, read on the forward strand.
ACCCCAGCCAGTAGTCACGAGCATTGGCCAGCTGTGGGTCCCGGTCGGTTGTCGAATCGGCCGTAGACATACGGGGCCCCCCGGCATGCGGTCGACCTTGCCGCCCTTGCGGCGAAAGTCGGCCGCCCCTGTGGCGGACGCCTCACTGATCTTGAGTTAGCCGCAGCCGTCAGATCGGCGTCAGGACCAGTTTGCCGCGGACGTGCCCTGTCTGGCTGTCGCGGTGGGCGGCGGCCGCGTCGGCCAAGGGGTAGGTGCGGGCGATGGGGACCGTGATCGTGCCGGCCGCCACGAGCGCTGCCGCTTCGGCCAGGATGCCGCGCATGTCGTCGGGCTCGCCGTAGGCGAACCGCACGCCCAGTGACTCTGCCGACGCGTCGGCAATAGTGATCACGCGGTCGGGGTTTCCTGTCAACTCCACCAGGGCCGGAAGGGAACCGCGCCCCGCTGCGTCCACAGCGGCATCCACACCGCGCGCGGCGACGGCCCGGACCCGGACGGCCAGGCCGTCGCCGTAGGTCACGGGGATGACACCGAGGGAGCGCAGGTAGTCGTGGTTGCGCGGGCTGGCCGTGCCGATCACCGTGAGTCCGCGATGCCGGGCGACCTGGGCGGCGACAGTTCCCACGCCACCGGCCGCGCCGTCGATCACAATCGTCTCGCCCTGCGCCAGGCCGAGGTGGGCGAAGGCGTGATAGGCCGTGGTGCCAGCCACGGGCAGGGCGGCTGCCACCTCCCAGGACACTGCTTCGGGTTTGGCGGCGATGGCGTTGAGGTTCGCCAGTGCCAGTTCGGCGTAACTTCCGGAGACCGCCTTGCCGAACACCTCGTCTCCGACGGCGACATCGGTCACGTCCGGCCCGACGCATTCGACGACGCCGGCGACATCGACACCGGGAACAGCCGGAAACCGCACGGGCATCGCGGCGGCCATGGCGCCGCTGCGGAGCTTCCAGTCGATCGGGTTGACACCGGCGGCGCGGACGGCGATCCGGACCTGCCCCGTGCTGGGCTCGGGCACCTCCAGCTCAGCCAGCCGCAAGACCTCGGCGTCACCGTACTCGGAGAACATGACAGCCCGGCAGATCCGTTTCATAACTCCCTCTCTCGGCTTGGCGTCCCATCCATGACGTCCAACCAACAGAGCCCAACTGCGCACTCCACGCATCCGGGCTCAACCCCGCCACGAGTTCGGCAAGGACGCAGACCGGTCCGCTGTTCTGGCGTGAAGCGCTCCCATCGCACCCACGCACCCTGCAAACGAGACATGAACCGGTCCGCTGGTCCGATACGATACGGTCCACTGGTCCACTTATGCAAGAAAGGTGTGGCTGTGACCGAACGCGCCGATGCCGCCCGCAACCGCGCCGCCGTGCTGGCCGCAGCGGAAGCGCTATTCCAGCGCGAGGACCTCGACCATGTCAGCCTGGCGCGCGTCGCCCAGGCCGCCGGTGTCGGTAAGGCCACGGTCATGCGCCGCTTCGGTGACCTGCTGGGACTGGTCGATGCGCTCATCGCGCCACGTGTCACCGCCCTGCAGAACCGCGTACGATCCGGAGAGCCCCCGCTCGGGCCCGGCGGAGACGCTGTCGCACGCCTCCACGCCTACCTTGATGCTCTGTTCGACTTCGTCTTGGATAACCGGACGCTCATCCGCGCCCTGGAGCACTACGGGCCGCACGCCTACTACGCCAACGCCGCCAGCCAGTTCTGGATCGACGAACTCGCCGACCGGATCCATGCCGCACGGCCCACCGTCGACGCCGGATACTTCGCCCATGCCGTGTTCACCGCACTCCGCGCAGACGTCATCGACTACCTGCGCTGGCATCAGCACATGGACACCGAACGCGTTCGCGCGGGCGTGCACGCCCTTGCCGACCCGCCAGACCTCGGGCCCGATCTACACCGGTGAGCCCTGCCCGCCGCAGAACACCTCCTTGACGAGCCTGTCCGCCACCTTCGGGAACTTCAATCCCAGGGACCTTGCGGCGTCGTCCACATAGGTCACCGAGGCGGTCAGGGTCCTCTTGCCGTCGGGTGAGCTGTACATCAGCGCCCCGTAGCCGTGCGGGGGGCTGCCGTTGTGCCGAGCGCCTGGCCGAGCTCGCCGCCGAGCTCGTCGACGCTGGACGTCGCACCGTGCCCGTCGACTCCGGCGACGCCGCGGCGGCCGGCGACCCGGTCACCGGGTGGGAGGAGCGCGTGGCCGGCCTGGCCGCCTCGCACGTCCCTGCCGTTCAGGACGTCCCGCAGGACGTCCCGCAAAGCGACCAGGACGTCCAGGACGTCCCCGCCGACGGTGGAGACGTCCCCCCGGGTGGGGCAGTCCTGGGACGACACCGGCGTGTGCCTGGCGCGCATCGACGGCCAGTGGATCCTGCAGTGCCCCGACGGCAACATCGAGGTCGAGGGGTTCGGCTTCTTCGGCACCATCACGGCCCGCGACCAAGCCGGAGCCCACGCCGCCGCGGCCGCCACCGTCCTGGCGCTGACCGGCCGGACAGTGACCGGGTGGGACCGCGACGCCTGGAGCCGTTCCACCTACGGCGAATCGACCTGGTACGCCTGCCTCGGCGAGCCTCCGCCGACCGGCTGATCTACCTGGTAACGAAGCCCGGGCCGCACACCGTGACCCGGGCTTCGTCGTATGTCGGCACCTTGTGCCCCCTTTACGAGAACCACAATCCCGGTGGCTCTCCGATGAAATATGACGATCTGTGCAGGATTCGCAACAGATTGTCAGGGGTGCTCGCTACCTTCCTATCCGATGTGACAGATCCGCAGGATGGGAGGGGCGTGTGGAGTTGAAGACCGCCGAGGATGAGCTGTCGCCGCTCGCCGAGCGAATCCTTGACCTGGCCACCGACCGGAGGCTGAGGGTGGTGCCGGTCGTGCCGACGTCGAGACAGGGTGCCGAGGTCTACCTTGAGCCCGAGGACATGGGGGTCAGAGGACAGGCGAACGAGAAGTCCCGTCACAGCCTGAATCCCCTGGTCGGAGTCTCGATCCCACAACGGCTGGGCGAGTGGCGAAGTCAGGTCGATGCCCTGGACAGGGGGTCTTGTCCAGGGCATCGGGACCTCGCGTCAGTTCTCTGAACTGCGGCAATGCCGAAGATCCTGCCACGCGGCCCGGGTGCGTCATCCCGTTCATCTGCTCTGGTCATTCATGACGGGACTCTTCGTTCGCCTGCTCTCCGAGCTCCGTCTCTACGCCAACCCGATTGAGACGGGACAGCGTAGGCGCGTACGCGCGCGCGTAGTGCCCCTCTCGAAACCCCCGAAACCCCCCGGCGCCCGTGGCTGGCGGGCCTACGGTGGACTGCCATGGACCTCCCCCCGCTCTCCGACTCCCCCGCCTCCGCCACCCAGCTCGCCGCCGCCCTGGCCGCGCTCGGCCTGTACGGCGGGACCAACACCGCCGCCGAGCACGCGGCCGAAGCGCTCCGGCTCGGTGGGCCGGAGCCGTACCGGATGCAGTTGGCCAACGCCCTGCTCGGCGCCGTCCAGGTCGAGGCGATGCTCGCCGAGAGCGCCGCCACCAGGCCTGAGGACCTGGCCGCCGCCCACCACCAGCAGCTGGCGACCGCGGGCGTCGCCGACGACGTCGAGAAGCTCGCCGGGTTCCTGCGCTGGCAGGCGCTGCGGGTGGCCGGCCCCCTGCGGCTGGTCGCCCAGGACCCGGCCACGGGGCCGATCCCGCTGGCGGCCGCGCACACCGCCGAGGGCCTGCAGAAGCTCCTCGGCATCGCCGGCACCGGGCAGGTGCCCGACGTGGATGCGGTCAAGGAGGGTGTCGCCGAGATGCGCGCGGCCCGCCAGTGCCTCGTCGACGCGATCGACAACGTCGACATCCTGCTGGAGATGCTCAGCGGCCTGTCGGCGTTCCTCGACAAGGACTGATCCGGCGGCCCGCTTATATGCGGGAACCCGCATTCCCAGCGATAAAGGATCACCTGTTGGAATTCATATTCTCATGGGCAATCCGCCCTCGGCGGGCCTGCTCCGCCTCGCGCGCCCGCGCATAGGGACTCCGAAAACTCCGGAAACGGGGTGTGCCGTCCCTGCCCGGGGTCCGGGTCAGCCGTCAGCGCCGCCTGGGGTCAAGTCCCTTACGGCGGGCCAGTTTGGCGGTGGTTGTGGGACTTGACCGCGGACAAGCGACGGCTACGCTCCGGCCCGGCCCGGCCGGGGCGATGACCGGGGTGCCTCGCGCGCACGCGCGTAGAAGGCACCCGAAACACCCGAAACCCCGCTGTGGCGTTCAGCGGCCGTATCCCTGGCGCGGTCCCTTGGAGGTGATGCCGGGAGGGGTGGGCGGCCGGTAGCTGTGTCCTGGGTTGGATGAGCGGTGTCGGACCTCGGTCTGTTGCTGGGCCTGCTCGCGCCGCTGCTCGGCGAACCCGGGCAGGACGGTCTCCAGCCGGGCAGCGTTCTCCCTCTCCAGCGTCGCGGCGAAGGAACGCGGGCTGTTCAGGAGGCGGAACCGCTGGTGCAGGTCGGCCGGGGTCGTGGCGGCCGGGGAGACCTCCGGCGCCTGGCGTAGCGCGGTCTGCTCGGCCTGGCCGGCGGCCTCGGCGTGGTGCGTGGCGTCGGTCAGCTTCTCCTTCGCCGGCTGCTGCCGCTCGCGCCGCCGGTCGACCTCGACGAGCTTGGCCGGGGCCGTGGTCTTCGCGGCCGCGGCGGTGATGCGCTCCTGCAGCGGCTCGTCGCTGATCAGGCCGTGCGGCGCCGGGGATCGGTGATCTGGTTCAGCATCGCGGCCGCGAAGACGGCCCTGGCCATCTTCTGGACCTCGACCTGTTCGGCGGCCTCCCGCTCGCGGGCGCGCACTGCGGCGATCGGTTCGGGCTCGGGGCTGATCAGCTGGTCGGCGCGGTCGCCCTGCAGGGTGGCGGCGTAGGCGTCCAGGGCGCGGTGCAGTTCCTCGGCGGGGTTGCGGGGTTCGCCGTGGCGGGCCCGGTCGGCGTCGGACTCCAGCACGTTGCGCGGCAGATACAGGTGAGCGCTGAGCCGGTCGCGGGTCATCGCCGCATACAGGGTGTGCGGATCCAAGCTCATGCCGTAGATCATCGCGTGGTCGGTGGTCAGTCCTTGGGCGGCGGCCACCGTCATCGCGGTGCCGTGCGACAGGCCGCCGGAGGCGATGTAGGCCGCGCTCACCCGCTCGGTGACCAGGACCGGCCCGTCGGTGCCCTGCCTGCGCCACCGCTACGCCAAGGCGGGCAACACCACCTACTACCCGCGTGGCGAGGTGGTGCCCGAGCACCGCGGCACCACGGGCGAGTGGGAAGACCTGGTGTTCAAGAACGACAAGCGCGGGCGCCGGCGCATGGTGCGGATGGTGTACGAGATCGTCACCTACCAGGCGCTGCGCAACGCGCTGCGGTGCAAGGAGATCTGGGCGGTCGGCGCCCACTCCTTCCGCGACCCGGAGGAGGACCTGCCCAAGGACTTCGCCGCCCGCCGCGTGGAGAACTACGCCGAGCTGCGCAAACCGCTGGACCCCAAGGACTTCATCGCCGAGTTGAAGGCCGAGATGCGCGCCGAGCTGGAGGCGTTGAACACGGCGCTGCCCAAGCTGGACTGGGTGGAGATCAAGGATCGCAAGTCCGGCGCGATCAAGCTGACGAAGATCGGCCCGGCGGAGGAGCCGCGGAATCTGCGCAAGATCAAGAACGAGGTGAGCCGCCGGTGGGGGCGCGGTCCCGCTGATCGACATGCTCAAGGAGGCGGTGCTGCGCACCGGCTGCCTGAACGCCGTCACCTCGGTTGCGGGCAGCTCCAGCCTCAAGCCCGAGGTGCTGGCCGAGCGTCTCATGCTGGCGATCTTCGGTTACGGCACCAACACCGGGATCCGGGCCGTCGCCTCCGGTGGCCACGCCCACAGCGAGGACGACATCCGCTACGGCGGCCGCGGCTCCTCATCTACTGGCACATCGAGCGCGGATCCATGGTCGTGCGCTCCCAGACCCTGCGCGCCTCGGCCTCGGAGGTGCACGCGATGATCGAGGGCGCGGTACGGCACGGCACCACCATGAACGTCGAAGGCAACTACGTCGACTCCCACGGCCAGACCGAAATCGGATTCGGCGTGACCAGGCTCCTGGGCTTCGACCTGCTGCCGCGCATCAAGCAGATCAACAAGGTCAAGCTGCATCGGGTGGAGAGCGGCAAAAGCGACCTGTACCCGCGGCTGACCCCGGCGATGACCCGGCCGATCCGATGGGACCTGATCGAGCAGAACTACGACCAGATGATCAAATACGCCACCGCGATCAAGCAAGGCACCGCCTCCACCGAGGCCATCCTGCGCCGCTTCACCGACTCCGCCTCCCACCCGACCTACCAGGCCATGCTGGAGGTCGGCCGCGCGCAGAAGACCATCTTCGTCGCCCGCTATCTCCGCCTCCGCGAACTCCAGCGGGAGATCCAGGAAGGACTCAACGTGGTGGAGTCCTCCAACGGCGCCAACAGCGTCATCTTCTACGGCAAGGGCGGCGACATCGCCACCAACCGGCGCGAGGAACTGGAGATGACCGTCCTGTGCCTGCGCATCCTGCAGGCCGCGCTCGTCTACATCAACACACTGATGCTCCAGGACGTCCTCGCCGACCCGCAGTGGGCCAAACTGCTCAAGCCCGCCGACCGGCGCGGGTTGACTCCCCTGTTCTGGCAGCACGTCCAGCCCTACGGCGAGGTACGGCTGGACGTGGCCAAGCGACTGCCGCTTGGCGGCAGCCCGAGTGCTGCGCAGCCAGGCGATCCGGAGTAGGTCACGATCGTGTCGTGGTCCGATGCGCGCGAACCCGGCAGGCCGTCGAACAGTACCGGCGTCGGTGTCCTGTCGCAGGCTGGCGCACTATGAGCCCGCATTCGCGGAGTCTCACACGGCGTTTCGTTACATGGCGCCGATGGTTTGGGGCTGGGTGCGGAGTTTCGTTACGCGGGTCGGACAGGGCCTCGTGGGCGTTGAGGGGGCGGTTGGACCACAGCACTTCGGTACGGCTCTCCCACTGTCCGCCCTGGCCCCCGTCGATTGGCTCGCTGACGCCCGATGACCTGCGTCGATCGTCGAGGTTCCAGGCCTGGTCGTACGTTTCCGGTCGATCATACTAACCGAGGCCGCGCTCCATGCTCGTCGTGGTCAAGCGAGGCCAGACCACGATCAGGGGCGCGGAACCGATTCCGGCGTTCTGAGCAGGAGTGGCGGCCGGATTCCTGTCCCTCGGCCGCCACTCCGCACGTCTATCCAAGGAACTCCCGTAGCGAACGCGGTTCGCGACCCAGGATGTCCGCCACGGTCGTGGTCGTGCTCGCCCAGCGCCCATCCCCGATCTGCGACATGAGTTCGGCCAGGTCACGGGCCCCTTGGGCGGGCATGCCGCGCTTCTCCAGGTGAACGGCGGCTTCCTCGACCGACAGGTCCACGTAACGCACGGTCCGGCCGAGTGCTCGGGTGAGCTCGGCGGCGATCTCGTCATGGGTGGGCGCCACCGGCCCGGTGAGCTCGTAAGTGGCGTCGGCCCCGACGGGACGCGTGAGCAGCACGGCCGCGACCGCCGCGATGTCACGCGCGTCGATGTAGCCGACCCTGCCCCTGCCGTACGAGCCGAAGATCCGCCCCTCCTCGTCGACGTCGCCCGCGAGATTCTGCATGAAGCCGACGGGCGCCAGGATCGAGCACGGCACTCCCGAGGCTTTGAGATGCTCGTCGACCTGTCCGTGCATGCCGAACCCGAGCAGGCTGCTCGACGTCACGCCGCGCACGGAGACGGTCACCACCTGCGCCACACCCGCGGCCGCCGCATGATCGATGACCGCCTGATGCGCTCGCACGAAACCCGGCCACGGCGCGCTGTTGAGAAAGAGCCTGTCACCCGGCTCGAGCGGGATGCTCTCCGGCCGCTCCAGGTTGCCGACCACGTAGTCGCATCCCAGTTCCTCGCCCTGTTCCGCGCGCCGTACCACGGCTCGCGCTGCACCGCCCAGTGCCTCGATCAGCGCACGCCCGATCGTGCCTGTCGCACCCGTAACCACAATCATCACGCAACCTCCTAAGCGGAATGTCGGCTTCCTGTTCTATACTAAGCGGAAGATCGTCGTCCAGTTCAGGGAGAGTTCAATGCGCGCCGATGCCCGCCGCAATCGGGACAGGATCCTGCAGGCGGCACGCGACGCGGTGGCCGAGCGCGGCACGGACGCGCCGATGGAGCTGATCGCCCGCCGGGCCGGCGTCGGCGTCGGCACGCTCTACCGCCGATTTCCCGACCGCAGCGTGCTGCTCGCCGCCCTGGCGGAGCAGTACGTTCACGAGCTCATGGACACCCTCGACCACGCCGTGGCGGCCGAGCCTGACGCGTGGGCGGCCATTCGCGCCTTCGTCGTCTACAGCGTGGAGAAGGGTCGCGGCGCCATCGCGGCCGCGCTGGCCGGGACCTCCGCGCCGCAGGCGAGGCAAGCGCTGGTGCAGCGACTCGACGAGCTGGTACGGCAGGCGCAGGCGGACGGCGCGATGCGTTCAGATGTCGGCACCGGCGACCTCATGGAGCTGCTCAACGTGTTCGCCTGTCACCCGGGCGTCATACCGGAGCGCTTCCTCCCCCTCATGCTCGACGGCCTAGACCGGCGTTAGCCTTGCCGCCGTAGTAGGTGATCGGGGGCAGCACCGTGCTCCTCCTACGCCGAGACCGGCTTGTCGGGGTCAAGGTGGCGGTAGATCGTGGCGCGGCTGACGCCGAGCCGGTCGGCGATCTGCTGGACGGTGTAGCGGCGCTTCCCGTCGTCGCCCTTCATCTCGTACAGCGCGCGGGCCATCTCCACGCCGTGAGCGTCCAGGGCCGGGGGCGCCCGCCGACGCGGCCGCACGCTCGGGCCGAGGCCAGCCCTTCGAGGGTGCCCTCAACAATGAGTTCGCGGAGGAACTCGTCGAAGGCGCCGAACATGTGGAACTGCAGGCGGCCGGACGGCGTAGAGGTGTCGATGCCCTGCTTCAGCACCAGGAGGTCGACCTCGCGCTCACGGAGCTGTGCCGCCAAGTCCAGCAGGTGGCGCAGAGAACGGGCGGCACGGGACAGGCGGGTGATGACGAAGATGTCGCCGGGCCGGAGGTAGTCCAGCGCCTTGTCGAGCTCGGCCCGTCGATCGATCTTCCCGGACGCCTTGTCGATGAAGATCCGGTCGCATCCAGCCGCGGTAAGGGCGTCGCGCTGGCTGTCGGGGTTCTGATCGCGAGTGGACACGCGTCCGTAGCCGATCCTGCTCACCACATAAGTGTCTCATAAACGGTTGAGGCGGAAGATAGGGAAACATAGTTTCCGCACGCGGATTTTGAGACATGATCGCAAGGATGAACGTCGAGAACGGGGCGGCGGTCGCTCGATGTCTCAGCATTGATCGATTCCGTACAAGATCACAGCGAGGCTGCCGGGATCCGGCGCAATGAAGGTCACCACAGCGACCTGGACAGAGCCGCTCGTTCGGGGCTCATGACACGTTTCTTACCGGCGCCCCTACGAGGGGCGGGGCCGGTCAGCCGGCGTCCCTGACCAGTAGGGCCGCCTGGACGCGGTTGGAGCAGCCGAGCTTGGTCAGGATGCGGCTGACGTAGGTTTTGATGGTCGTCTCGGTCATCCGGAGCCGCCGGCCGATCTCGGCGTTGGACATGCCCTCCGCCACCAGGTGCAGAACCTCCGACTCGCGGGGCGTCAGTGCCGCCAGCCGCCCGGCGGCCTCCCTGCGGCGCCGGGCCTCCACGGGTGTGACCATGCCCAGCACCAGCCGGGTCACCGGGGGCGAGAGGTAGGCGTCGCCGCCGTGCGCCGCCCGGACCGCGCGGATCAGCTCGTCGGGTGTGCAGTTCTTGAGCACGAACCCGGCCGCGCCGTTCTGCAGGGCGCGCAGCACGTTCGGCTCGGTGCCGAACGACGTCAGGATCACGGTCCGCAGCGTGGGGACCTTCCGGCGTAGCTCCTCCAGCGCGCCCAGCCCGTCCAGCACCGGCATGGTGACGTCGATCAACGCCACGTCGGCGCGGTGCCTGATCGCCTCGTCCACGGCCGCCCGGCCGTTCTCCGCCTGCGCGACGACCTCGATGTCGGCCGCCGACTCCAGCACCGTGCGGATGCCGGCCGTGATCAGCGGCTCGTCGTCGGCGACCAGCACCCTGATCACGCTCTCACCCCCACCAGCATGCTCGCGGGCAGGAGCACGAACGTCAGGGCCGCGACGGCGGCGCCGACGGCGACCATGCGGACGCGCCCGACCGCGGGCAGGTCGTCATCACCGCCCGGCTCCCCTGCGACGACGGGAAGCATCGCGAAGAGCCGGAACCCGTCGCCGGACAGCCGGTGATCCAGGACCCCGCCGGCCGGTCCCACCCGCTCGCTCAGCCCGGACAGGCCGTGCCCCGCGCCGGCGGAGACCGGTCCGTCCGGGAGGGGGTTGGCGACGGTGAGCAGCAGCGCGTCGGACTCCCAGTCGACGCTCACGGTGACCGGCTGGCCCGGGGCGTGCTTGGCCGCGTTGGTCAGCCCCTCCTCCACCACCCGGTAGGCCGCCTGTTCGGCCGCCGGGGGCAGCGGCCGGGGCTCCCCGCGCTGCCGCAAGGTCACCGCTGCCCCGGCTCCGCGGAACCCCTCCACCAACGTGCCGACGGCCTTCACCGCGACCGACCGATCAGCCGGCTCTTCCGTTCCGCGGAGCGCCCCGACCAGCTCGTGCAGCTCGTCCATGGCGCCGCGCGCCGCTCCCGCAAGCCGCTGGACGGCCTGCCGCTGTTCTGCGGGGAGTGCCGACACCTCCAGCGCGGCCGCCTGGATCGACACCAGGCTGAGCCGGTGCCCGAGGGAGTCGTGCATGTCCCTGGCGATCCGGAGCCGCTCCTGCTCGGCGAGGAGTTCCCGCTCCAGGCCGAGCTGCCGGTTGCGCTGGCCGAGCGCCGACACCAGCCGCTCGTGCTGCGCGAGGTAACGGCCGGCCAGCAGCGGCAGCGCCACGAAGACGCCGTAGGTGGAGAGAACGCTCGCGATGACCCTGGGGTCCCCGGACGGGCCCCAGAGCCGTACGGCGACGCTTCCGAGCGCCACGCCGACCGCCGAACCGGCCACCACGGTGGTGTCCCACCGGGACACCACCTCACGCCCGGCCTGGTAGGCGCTCCAGAGCAACAGGACGTACGCGCCGCCGGTAAGCGCGGAGAGCACCAGCGCGGCCGTGAACGCACCCGCCGCGGACCGGTAGCGCAGCACGACCACCAGCACCACTGCCGAAGCGATCCAGCCGGGAAGGCCGTTCCGGGTCCCGGCCAGCAGCAGCGCGGTGTCGACCCCGACCACGACGGCGGCGAGAAGATGTCGGCCCATAGGGGCAGGGTACGCGTTCGAGAGTGTCGACTTTGGCCGACAGGATCGGCGACTTTCGAGGACTGTGCCCGATCGGCCCGCTTCCTAGCCTGGGTCGGGTGATCGAAGTGCAGAACCTCAGCAAGAGATATGGGACCACCGTCGCGGTCGACGGTCTGTCCTTCACGATACGGCCCGGCCAGGTGACCGGGTTCCTCGGGCCGAACGGCGCAGGAAAGTCCACCACGATGCGGATGATGCTGGGCCTCGACCGCCCCACCGGAGGGCGGGTCCTGATCGACGGCGAGCCCTACCGGCTGCTGCCCGAACCGCTGCGGCGGGTCGGGGCGATGCTGGAGGCGTCGGCCGTACACGGCGGTCGCAGCGCGTACGGCCACCTGCTGTGGCTGGCGCAGACCAACCGGATCCCCAGGGCGCGGGTGCGGGAGGTCCTGGCGATGGTCGGGTTGGAGAGCGTCGCGGGGAGGCGGGCCGGGGGCTTCTCTCTCGGCATGACCCAGCGGCTCGGCATCGCCGGGGCACTGCTCGGCGACCCGCCGGTACTGCTCTTCGACGAGCCGGTCAACGGGCTGGATCCCGAGGGCGTCGTGTGGATCAGGAACCTGTTGAAGGGGCTGGCCGCCGAGGGCCGTGTCGTGTTCGTCTCCAGCCATCTGATGAGCGAGACGGCGCTCACCGCGGAGCACCTCATCGTGATCGGCCGCGGCCGGTTGCTGGCCGACACCACCGTTCGGCGGTTCGTCGAGGCCAACTCCCGCTCCTACGTGCGGGTCCGGACACCCGATCCGGAACGGATGCGTGACGCGCTGGTCAGGGCGGGCGTCCGGGTGGAACGGGCCGCGGACGGATCCCTGGAGGCCTATGGCACGGAGGCCGCGGAGCTCGGTGAGCTGGCCGCGGCCAACGGCCTGACGGTGCACGAGGTCAGCGCCCAGCGGGCCTCACTGGAAGAGGCGTTCATGGAACTCACCGGGGACACGGTGGAATATCAGGCCGGGGGTGGGCGGCGGTGAACGCGATCTCCACATGGGCAGTGGTCACCGCCGAATGGACCAAGATCCGGACTGTGCGGTCGACGCTCTGGACCCTGTTGCTGACCTTCGCCCTGAGTGTCGGCCTCGGCTATCTGGTCAGCCTCAGCTTCCGCGACTCCCTCTCCCGCCTGCCACAGGATCAGCAGGAGACCTTCGCCCCGCTCTTCGCCACCTTCTACAGCCTCACGATCGGCCAGCTCCCCCTGGTGGTGTTCGGGGTGCTCGTGGTCACCACCGAGTACACCTCCCGGACGATCAGGGTCTCACTGGCGGCGGTGCCGCGGCGCGGCCTGTTCTACGGCGCCAAGGTGCTCGCGGTGCTGTCGTCGGCCCTCGGCGTCTCGGCGATCACCGTGCTCGTCACCTTCTTCGCCGCGCAGGCGGCGCTCGGCCCGCACGGCGTCTCTCTCGGCACGGCGGAGGTGGCGCTCACCGCCACCGGCGCCTGTCTCTACCTGACGGCCATCTGCCTGTTCGCCATGGGGGTGGCGGCGATGTCCCGCAGCGCCACCAGCTCGCTCGGGATCCTGCTGCCGCTGCTCTTCCTCGGCTCGCAGGGACTCGGCAACGTCCCGGGGTTGAAGCCCTTCGCGCAGTATCTGCCGGACCAGGCGGGCATGGTGATCATGCACCTCACCGGTCCGCCCGGGGACCCCCGGTTCAGCCGTGACTACGGTCCCTGGGCCGGGATGGGCATCCTCTCGCTCTGGGTCGCCGCCGCCCTCGTCGGCGGCTACCTGGTGCTGCGCCGCCGCGACGCCTGAACCGCCCGGCACCGTCGGCCGGTGCGGAGCTCGCCTGCCGGAGCGCATGCCGGGTCGCGCTGTCTGCTTCCTCATCAGAACCCCTGGGCGAGGCGGTAGTAGGCCTGGTTCCAGCGCAGTTCCTTGGCGAACTGCCGCGGCGTGGTGCCCGCGTCGATGACGAGCAGCTCGACGCCGAGCATGTCGGCGAAGTCGGTGAGCTCCTCGGTGCCGATCGCGGCCGAAAGGACCGTGTGGTGGGGGGCGCCGGCGGTGAGCCACGCCTCGGCGGAGGTGCGCAGGTCGGGCCGGGGCTTCCAGACCGCCCTGGCCACAGGCAGGTTCGGCAGCGGCTCGGCCGGGGCGACCACGTCGACCTCGCTGGCGACCAGCCGGAACCGCTCACCCATGTCCGCCAGGCCCACCACGACGGCGGGGCCGGGCTCGGCGTCGAAGACCAGCCGGACCGGGTCCTCGCGGCCGCCGATGACGAGGGGGTGGACCTCGCACGAGGGCACGCCGGCGGCGATCGTCGGGCAGACCTCCAGCATGTGCGCGCCGAGGATGACCTCCTGCCCGGGACGCAGATGGTAGGTGTAGTCCTCCATGAACGAGGTGCCGCCCGGCAGACCGGCCGACATCACCTTCAACGTGCGCAGCAGCACCGAGGTCTTCCAGTCGCCCTCGCCGCCGAAGCCGTAGCCGTCGGCCACTTGTCGCCCTCGGTGACGGCCACGTCGCGCATGTTGTCGCCGAACCTGGCCAGTTTCAGCGAGCCCACCTCGGCCCGGCCGGCCGCCGCCCTGGCCCATGCCCCGATCCGCGCCACCACGGACGGGTCGCTCACGTGCCCGGCCACGGTCTTCCTGGGTACGCCGAGCCTGGCCTGGATGTAGCCGAACTCGCGGTCGCCGTGCGCCGCCTGGTTCAGGTTCATGAAGTCCATGTCGATGGAGCTCCACGGCAGGTCCAGGTTGGCCTGGGTGTGCAGGTGCAGCAGCGGTTTGCGCAGCGCGTCCAGCCCGGCGATCCACATCTTGGCCGGGGAGAACGTGTGCATCCACGCGACCAGCCCGACGCACTCGTCCGAGGCGTTGGCCTCCAGGCAGATCCTGCGGATCGCCGCGGCGTCGGTGAGCACCGGCTTCCACTCCACCTCGAAGGGGAGCGCCCCTCCCAGGGCCGTGGCGATCCGCCGGGACTGCTCGGCCACCTGACGCAGCGTGTCCTCGCCGTAGAGCCCCTGGCTGCCGGTGAGAAACCAGACTTTCAACGATTGCTCCTCTGTCCGTAGACGTTCTGGTAACGGTTGTACAGGCGGTCGACGTCGCCCTGCGGGATCGGCAGCGGCTCACCGAGCTGCCGCGAGACGTGCACGGTGCGGGCGACGTCCTCACACATGACGGCGGCCTTCACCGCCGCCTTCGGGGAGTCGCCGATGGCGAAGACCCCGTGGTTGCGCATCAGGACCGCCGGGGAACGCCGGCCCCGCAACGTGGCGACGACGCCCTGCCCGATGTCGTCGTTGCCGATCAAGGCGAAGGGGCCCACCGGGATCTCACCGCCGAACTCGTCGGCCATCGCGGTCAGCACGCACGGGATCGGCTCGCCGCGTGCCGCCCAGGCCGAGGCGTACGTGGAGTGGGTGTGCACCACGCCGTTCACCTCGGGCATGTGCCGGTAGATGTAGGCGTGCGCGGCCGTGTCGCTGGAGGGGGCCAGCGAGCCCTCGACCAGGGCGCCGTCGAGGTCGCACACGACCATCGACTCAGGGGTCAGGTCGTCGTAGGAGACGCCGCTCGGCTTGATGACGAACAGCTCCTCCCCCGGCACCCGGCCCGAGACGTTCCCGGCGGTCCAGGCGACCAGGTTGTTGCGGACCAGCTCCCGGTGGAGGACGCAGACGATCTCTCTCATTCGGTCACCTCGTTTCGGATGGCGCGGAGCCGGTGCAGCAGCCCACCGTCCGCGAAGTGGTCGTGAAGGGCGCGATATTCGGCGTACAGCCGGTCGTAGGCGTCTGCCCGCCCGGCGTCGGGCACGTAGGCCGCCTGCTCCCGTCTGCCCATGACCGCGGCGGCGGAGGCGATGTCGGCGTAGGCGCCCGCGGCGACGGCCGCGTGGATCGCCGAGCCGAGTGCCGGGCCCTGTCCGGACCCGATCACCGACAGGGGGCGGCGCAGCACGTCTGCGTAGACCTGCATGAGGAAGCGGTTCTTCAGCAGCCCGCCGGCGACGACGAACTCCTCCACCGCCACTCCGGCGGCCTCGAACGCCTCGACGATCACACGGGCGCCGAAGGCGGTGGCCTCGACGAGCGCCCGGTAGGTGTCCTCGGGCCTGGTCGCGAGCGTCTGACCGACGATCACCACGGCATGACGTGGCAGGTCGAGGTCCCCATGATGGCGACCATCTGGCCGGGCCGCACCGCGTCAGCGGCGGCGGCCGTGACGTGCGCGTCGACGTTGCCGACCGCGACCGCGATGCCCTCGGGCAGCCCGGTCCACCGGGCTGCCCGAGCGGCCAGGCGACCGGCCAGGCCGCCGAGGGGTACCGGTTCCCGGCCGAGCTTGCCGGTGAAGCCGGCGAAGGCGGGGTTGAGCTCGGCCAGGAAGTCCTCGCCGGGGTAGCCGCCGTCCTGGTAGACGCCCTTGTAGCCGGCTGTGCAGACGTTGCGGGTCTCCACGCCGGTCAGTTCCCAGACGATCCAGTCGGCGGCCTCGATCCAGCGGTCGGCCCTGCCGTACACCTCGGGGTCCTCCTCCAGGACCTGCAGGCCCTTGGCGAACTCCCACTCGGCGGAGACCCTGCCGCCGTAGCGGGGTAGCCAGGTCTCCTTCCGCCGCTCGGCCAGGGCGTTGATCCGGTCGGCGTGCGGCTGCGCCGCGTGGTGCTTCCACAGCTTCGGCCAGGCGTGCGGCCGGTCCCTCAGCTCGGGAAGCTCGCACAGCGGCAGGCCGTCGGCGGTGGCGGGCAGCACGACGGCGCGGCCCGACAGCGTGCCGAAGTCGACGCCGACCACGTAGCGGTCGCTGTTAGCGTTCACACAATCTCCAGTGATCCAGGTACGGCTCCGCCGTACCGCTGAACGATCCAGGGCTCCTCCCGTGGACCCTCGCACCGGCGGGGGCCACGGGAGAGGCCTCAGGTGGGGCGGCGCGCCGAGATGAGGCGCTGCAGCTCGACGCGGGCCTGGGCCAGGGCCGTGTAGGTCTCGTCGGTGATCGAGATGGAGTCGGTGCCGATCACGTAGCAGAGACCGCGGGCCAGGAACAGGCAGGCGGTCACCAGGACCGGGACGTATGTGCGCGGGACCGCACGGCCGGCCGCGCCTCTCTCCGTACGGGGGTTCAGGACGGGGCCGCGGTGCTGGCCCTGATGACGAACTCGGGTGGCACGACGAGACGTTCGTGCGCCGTCAGCCCACGTGTCTCGACCTGCCGAAGGAGCGCCTCGATGCTGTGCCTGCCCACGGCTTCGAAGTCCTGCCTGACGGTGGTGAGCGGTGGGGAGAAGAACTCCGACTCCGGGATGTCGTCGAAGCCCACGACGCTGATCTGCTCGGGGACCCTCACCCCCTCCTCGGTGAACGCCCGCAGGACTCCGAGGGCCATCTGGTCGTTGGCCACGAAGACCGCGGTGACATCGCCCGCCATCGCGGCCAGGCGCTGTCCGGCCGCGTAGCCGGAGCGCGGGCTCCAGTCACCGGCCAGCAGCTCGGGGACCGGCCGCCCGGCGGCGGTCAGCACGCCGCGCCAGCCGTCGATCCGGCCCTCCGCCTCCAGCCAGTCCGAAGGTCCGCTGACGTGCCAGACCGTCTCGTGTCCCAGGGCCAGCAGGTGCTCGGTGGCCATCCTGGCCCCGGCCACCTGGTCGACGCTGACCGCCGAGACCTCCCCCACGTGGTCGCCCTCGACGGCCACGGCCGGCATGCCCGGGGGCAGGTCGTCGAGCGCGCGGGCCGCCGACCGCTGCGGCGCGACCACGACGACGCCGTCGACGCCCTGGTCGGCCAGGTAGTCGAGCGCGTCACGCACCCCCGCCCTGTCGATGGTGCGCAGACTGACGACGCTCACGAAGTAGCCCGCCGCCCTGGCTGCCCGCTCGATGCTGTAGACCGTGCTGGCCGGGCCGTAGAGCGTGGTGTCGAAGCTGACCACGCCCAGCCTCCGCGAGTGCTTGGTGACCAGTGCGCGAGCGACCAGGTTGCGGCGGTAGCCCAGCTGGTCGATCGCCTCCATGACCCGGGTGCGGGTCTCGGCGCGGACGTTGGGATGCTCGTTGAGCACCCGGGAGACCGTCTGGTGCGACACACCGGCCACCTTGGCCACGTCGGCCATCACGGGTGGGCGGTATTCGGGAGTCGATCCCACGGCATGCTCCTCTCGGCTTGGGCATGACTGTGAACGCTAACAACATTCTCCGCCAAGGGGCTGCCGGGTCACGGTACGGTCACACCGAAACCTCTCGGAAACACCCTGCCGGCGGGGCGGCGCCCTTCGAGATGCCATCCGAGCCTGGCCCGCCAATCCGTTTCCGCCGAGGGAACGACGAGGACGGCTCCGGCGACAGCGACCACCCCCCTCGACCCCGTTCAGCCCCGGCAGTCGTACTGTATGTTTTTTCTCGCTTACCGCGTCCCCCACGAGCACCATCCCTGGGAGCCCTTTTGACCAGGCAATCCTCCGCCGGAACAGTCCACCTGGACGGTGACCCGTCGCGCGCCGCCGAGCGCGCGGCGGACGGCCTGGCCCGCTACCTCGCCCACTGCGACGAGCCCACCGGCTACCTCGACTTCGCCCGCGTCGGGCCTCCGCTGCACGCGGCCGTCGACGCCCGGCACGCGGCCCTGCGGGTCACGGCCGGCGCCGACCCGGTGGGGCCGCTGGAGGAGATCCGGGAGGCGGCTCGCCGGAGCGCCGCCGCCGTGATCGGTGGTGACGTCGAGGTGACGTTCGCGGCATCGACCACGGCGGGTCTGTTCGGCGTGGCGTTCGGCCTGGCGGCGCCCGGCACGCTGCTCGTGCCCGAGGGTGAGTTCCCCGCCAACGCCGTACCGTGGCTGCGGGCGGCCGCGCGTGGCGGGCCCGCCGTACGACGGGTGCCGCAGGACTCCGGACGGATCACCGCCGGGGCGCTGCGGGCGGCGCTCGGCCCCGACGTCATCGGGCTGACCGTGAGCGCGGTCGACTACCGGACCGGCTGGAAGGCACCGCTCGCCGAGCTGCGCGAGGTGCTCGGCCCCGACCGCCTGCTCATCGTCGACGCCATACAGGGCCTCGGGGTCACCGAGCTGGACCTGGACGCCGCGGACGTGGTGGTGGCCGGCGGCCAGAAGTGGCTGCGCTCCGGATGGGGGGCGGCCATCCTCGGGGTGCGGCCTCGCGCGATGGAGCTGATCGCACCCGATCTCGGTGGCTGGACGGGCCTGGCCGACCCCTACGGAGGAAGCGCCGGAACCGAGCTGGGCGCACCGGCCAGGGGGGCGGACCGGCTGCTGATGACGAACACCGATCTGGAGGCGATCGCCGGGCTGCACGCCTCCCTCGGCCTGGTCGCCGAGGCCGGCACGGCAGAGCTGGGCGGCAGGCTCGGGCAGGTCGTCGCCACGCTGCTCGACGTGCTGCGCCACCGCGGCGCGGAGGTGCTCGGCGACGGCTGGCCGGCGCGGCGGCGGGCCGGGATCGTGTCCTTCCTGCTGCCCGGCGAAGCCGCCGACGCCACGCTGGCCCGGCTGTCCGCCCACGGGGTGACGGCAGCGGTCCGCGACGGACGAGTGCGGCTCTCCCCGCACGTCTCCACGACGGAGGAGACCGTGCGCAGGCTGTCGGACGCACTCTGACCACGGCGCGGAACGGCAGCGCACGGATCCACCACGATGGCGGACCGTCTGGTGAAACGCACCGGAAAGCGCACCGCCACAACCGATCCGGAGCAGGCCCCCGACAGCCGCACAGCCATGTCGTCGCCGAGTCCGGACGGATGATCGCGGCCGGCGGGCACCGCCGGCGCCCTCACTGCGAGACGGGCGCCGGCGGCACCTCCACTACGAGAAACGCCGGTAGGTGATGGGGAGCTTGCCCGCCACCTCCGCCACCCTGACCGACGCTCCCGGACGGGGCGCTTCGATCATCTTGCCCTCGCCGACGTAGATTGCGCAGTGGTCCGGGGGGCTGCCGAAGAAGACGATGTCTCCGACCTGCGGGGTCGTGACCGGCTGCCCGCTCGCCTGGTAGCCGGCCGCGGTGGTGTCGCCGATCTTGATTCCCGCCCTGTTCAGGGAGTGGTAGACAAGCCCGCTGCAGTCGAAGGCGTTCGGCCCGTTGGCGCCCCAGACATAGGGTTTCCCGATGTTCGCCCGGGCGGCCGCCACGATGTCGACCCCGGTCCCGGTCCCGGCCACATACGGCATCGCGACCGCCGGGCCACCCGACCCGGAGCCACCTGAGCCGCCGGAGCCGCCTCCGGGGCTGAGCGCGGCGGCAGGCCCGGCTCCGCCACCGTTCGCACCGGCGAGGACCGTGTGACCCGGCCCGGGCGCCGGAGTCCGCTTCCAGTCGAAGGTGTGGCCCGGACCCGGGGTGAACTTCTGGTCGCCGGGCGCCTTGACGATGGCGAAGAAGACGGACTCCGCGTCGATCTTCTTCTTGATCTCCTTCATCGCCGTGCTCACGGCCTCCTCGGCGGAGCCGACCTGCCCATCGGCGGCGGAGACGGCACCGTTGACCGCGGCCAGGGCGCCGGGCTCGGCCTTCCGCCTCTCCGCCTCGGATGTGCTGTTGCGGTAGGCGGTGACCCTGTGGTCGGCGAGGACGTTGCCGCAGAGGGTGTCGACCTTGGACTTGGCCTCCTCCAGTGCTGTGGCGGCCGTGTCGAGCAGACCCGCGCAGGCCAGCAGCGCACTGTGGAACGTGGTGTTGGCCTTGTTGTAATTGCCCATGTAGTCGTCGAAGGCGTTGGCCGAATCACCCTCCCAGTTGGTGTCGACGTCGACGACCGCGGAGCGGAGAGAGCCGATGTGCTCGTTCACCTTGCCGGCCAGGCCCCGCCATCGGGTCGCGACATCGCGGATGTCGGCCGGCCTGCCGTTGACCTTGTCCACGAGGGCGGCCAGCGAGGGGCCGCCGGGCAGCTGGGCGATCTCCTCCCTGACGCTCACGCCTCCGCCACCTCACTGGCCTTGTTGGCCTTGCGGACGTTGTTCTCCACGTCGTCCAGGGCGTACTCAAGGGCCTTGAGCCTGCCCTTCACGAGCCCGAGCTCGCTGCCGAGCTTCTTCTCGACCACGTCAAGGACCGCGGCGAGCGCGGAGGCGTCGGCCAGCTTCCCGAACATGGACGAGTCGGCCGCACCGGCAGGATACTTGCCGTCGAGCTCGCCGAACAGCACCGACAGGTTGTAGGCGGTCTTACGGCAGTGATCAAGCGCCTCGAAGTGGATATCGATACCCGCCATCCAGCTGACTCCCTCGCATATGGCTACAGAGTAGTCGAATGGAGATCGTACCGATCATCGCTACGGAACGCCTGATGTTCCTCGGGAGGTCGTGGACCTGCGGACGTCCGGAGGACGGCCAGAGCCTCACAGCCCGGACCGAGCACGGGGTCGGGATCACGGGCCCCGATCCCGGTCGCTTGGTCGCGACACGCACCCACCGCCGATCCAGAACTCCGGTAATCCGGCAAGCATCTGAAGCACCTCATTGATATGACCGTTCTCACCTCCCCAGGCAAGTGATCCGGACCGAGCCCTACGATGAGGGGCTTTGACTCTTTCCTCCAGGAGTAGACCTTTGCCAGGGCGAGAACGCATCCGCTCCTTCCTTGAGACCCGGCTCTTTCAGCGGGCTGTCGTCGCCGTCATCGTGGTCAACGCGATCACGATCGGCTGCGAGACCTCTTCCTATCTGACAGACCGGATCGGCGGACTCCTGCACGTCGTCGACAGGATCGCCCTGACGGTCTTCGCCGTCGAGCTCGTCGCCCGGCTGTACGCCTATCGGGGCGCATTCTTCAAGGATCCCTGGAACTGGTTCGACACGACCGTCGTGGCCATCGCGCTGATCCCGGCGTCCGGCCCGGCTTCGGTGCTACGGACCCTGCGGATCATGCGAGCGCTCCGCCTGGTCGCGACGGTCCCCAGCATGCGCAAGGTCGTCGGCGCGTTGTTCGCGGCCCTGCCCGGGATGGGAGCGATCATCGGCCTGCTGGTCCTGGTCATGTACGTCTCGGGGGTCATGGCGACCCAGCTGTTCGGTGAGATCGTCCCCGAATACTTCGCCGAGCTGCCCACGTCGCTGTTCACGCTGTTCCAGATCATGACCGGCGAGGCCTGGCCGGACATCGCCCAGGAGGTCATGGCCGAGAAGCCCTGGGCGTGGGTCTTCTTCGTCGGCTACATCCTGATGGCCTCCTATGTGGTGCTCAACCTGTTCATCGCCGTCGTGGTCAACGCCATGGACGACCAGAACACCTCCGCCGAGGAACAGCGGACCGAGGACCAGCTCACCACCGTCCTGAACGAGCTCGCCCGCCTGCACGCCAGGATCGACGCGATGCAGAGCGTCCCGCAAACGGCCCAGCCCGTCGAAACGCCACACGGAAACACCACCCGCCGTTCCCGCTGACCGGCCCGTAGGGGGCCGGTAGGGCCGGACGCGCCAGGAGGGCACCCCAGAAGGCGAGCCCCTTCGGATCGTTGTCGAGCTACCTCGTGGGCGACCTGGAGGTCGCGGGGGCCGTGGCGCTCTTCATCCCGCGGCTGCCGGTCTGGCGTTCGTCGGCCTTATGACCGGCGCGATGCTGACCGAACTGACGGTGACCGGCAACAGCGCGGTCCTGCCGCTCGCCATGCTCGTGCTCTCCGCGGCGATCGCCTGGGGACGCCGGAGCCGTACGGCACAGCTGTGGGCGACACTCACCCGCCGATGACCGGGGCCTGAGACCGGAACGGCGACGACACCGGCGACCACCGTGTGTCCGGACGAGGCGTCCTGATCGAACACGGCGAGGGCCTCGTGGCGGGAACGTCCCCGAAACCGACCTTGCGCTCAGCGTCCCGCCCGCTGGCCCGACGTTACGAGGCGGGCAGGGACGGCAGCGGAAGGGGGAGGCCGGGCAGACCGTCGATGCTGGTCGCGACGTGCTCCTTCTTGTGGAAGTACTCGTCGAGAGACTCGTCCGTCTCCCGGGCGAAGCGCGACCCGTGCAGCGGGCGGTCGTCGTCATAGGTCATGAAGGGGACGGCGTATCCGCAGGTGTCACGGATCCGCTCGGCCGTCACGACGATGATGGCGCGCAGGCCGTGCGGGGCCGGGTCGATGTCCGGGAACTGTTTGATCAGCTGGGTCCAGCGCGGGTCATCGCGGAAGACCGGTTCTCCGCGACCGTGGACACGCACGATGTTCGGCGGCCCGTCGAAGGCGCACCACATGAGAGTGATGCGGCCGTTCTCCCGCAGGTGGGCGATCGTCTCGGCGTTGCTGCCCGCGAAGTCGAGATAGGCCACGGTGCGTTCGTCCAGCACCGCGAACGAGCCGGTCAGGCCCTTGGGCGAGAGATTGACGGTGCCGTCGCCGTCCAGCGGCGCCGTCGCGGTGAAGAAGATGTGCTGCGCCTCGATGAAGGTGCGGAGCCTGCCGTCTATCCGTTCGTAGCTCTTTCCCATGACTCACATTTTGGCACCCTTTCCTCCCCCCGAAATGAAGGGATTCCCGCGGTCGCCCGTGCGGGTTCCCGCCTCACCGCCAGTCTCCCGCCTGAGAGGCCCGGCTCACCCCGTCCCGGCGCACCCGATGCAGGTGCGCGCGGCCGGGCGGGCTCGCAGACGCTCGAAGGCGATGGGCCGCCCGCAGTTCTCGCACACGCCGTAGGCGTCCTGGCGGAGCCGCTCGAACGTCCGATCCAGCTCCTCCAGGTGGCCGCGGGCCCTGTCGATCTGGGCCTGGAGATGGGCCCGCTCGAACGCGATCGTCGCCCCCTCCGGATCGTGCTCGTCGTCGTTGGCCACCAGCGCCGACGACGCGACGATGTCGTCCCAGTCACGTGTCAGCGCCGCGATCTGGACCATCGTGCTCTCGCGATCCTCGGTCAGGAGATCCTGCACGATCGCCCGCTCCGCCGAGGAGAGGGCTGCGCCGGAAAACCGCTCGTTCATCGGCCTCACACCCCATTCTGTCCGCGTCCTGGGGCGGAACGGCCGGAGAACCGTGAGCAGGTGCTGAACTGGGACCTCTTCGCAGTTTACGGCTCGGACGGCTCTGGTGAGATCTCCCCTGGGCAGGGCGCCTGCGGTCCGGTGCCGCAGGCGCAGCCGTACGCCCTGCCGTTTCCATCCCCGACGAGGACATCCGCTCCTCGCGGCGGGCCTTCACTTCAGGAAGCGGTCGAGGTTCTCCAGGAGGTCACGGACATGCCGCGTCTCAGGATGGTCGGCACCGTGGACGGTCACCATGTCGGGGAGCAGGGAATGGAACTCCGAACGTGCCCGCTCATGGTCGCCGAGCTGGGCGAGAAGTTTGCCGAGCTCCCGCCGTAGCTCCAGAGTGAACGGATCACGGTCGCCCAGCGCCGGTCTCGCGTCGTCGAGCAGCTCGCTCATCCGCGAAAGCGCGACCTCGTCCTGCCTGAGCGCCGCCGAGCAGAGCGCCTGGTTGAGGCGGCAGCCCAGCACCGCGGGGTGTACGGCTCCGAGCATCCCCGCCAGCTGGGGAAGGAGCTTGTCATACTCCTCCGCCGCCTGCCGGTAGTCCCTGGCGGCGAAGCGCGAGTCGGCCAGCCGCATGCGGAGGGCGAAGATCACCGGGTGCTCCCGCGGTAGCACGTCCCGCGCCCCGATGAGCGCGCCTTCCAGTAGTTCGATCGCCTGGCTGAAACGCCCTTGGACGGCGAGTTCCTCCGCTCGGTCGTTCGCCGCGAGGAGTTCCGCCTCCGAAAGCCTCCGCGCGGCTTCCGGGCGCTGCGCCGGAACGCGAGGACCGACGAGAGCGGTCTCCGCGATCCGCTCCACGACGGTGGCGTACATCCGCAGCGGGTCGGGGAAGGGTGCCGCGGCGGTCGTTCCAGGCAGCGGCGGGAGGGCGACCACGAACGGCAGCAGCCGCTCGTACACCTCCGCCGCGCCCGAGGGCCGGTCGGCGGCGTTCTTGGCCAGCAGGTCCAGGACGAGTCGCTCGATCTCGCCGGGCACGTCGCGGCGGAGTGCCCTCAGCGGCGCCGGCACCTCCGAATAGTGCCGGCTGATCTCGGCGACGGTGTGCGCGGATTGGAAGACCCGAGAACCGGCCAGCAGCTCGTGCAGCACGCAGCCGAGCGCGTAGAGGTCGCTCTGCGGGCTGGCCTCCCCGGTGACCGCCAGCTCGGGCGACATGTAGTACGGCGTGCCGACCCCCTCGCCGACCCGCGTGATCTGGGTGATGTCCGCCGAGCCCAGCACGGCCACGATGCCGAAGTCGAGGACCTTGACCGTGCCGTCGGGGCAGAGAACCAGGTTGGTCGGCTTGAGGTCCCGGTGGATGAGCGATTCGGCGTGCGCGACCGTCAGCACCGCGCAGATCTGGGCTGCGATCGCCGCCGCCCAGGCGACCGGGAGAGGCCGGTGGTGTGCGATCAGGTCGTCGATCCGGAAGCCCTCGACGAGCTGCATCACCAGGTAGAGATCACCGTCGTGGGTGCCGATGTCATGGACGATCGGCACCCCGGGATGCTGGATCCGCGCGGTGACACGGGCCTCGCGCCGGAAGCGCTGCTCAGCCTCCTCACGCAGCTCGGGGGTGGGAAACCTGTCGGAACGGATGAACTTGGCGGCGACATGCCGGTCCAGCGACTGATCGAAGCCCTTCCAGACCTCGCCGTAGCCGCCCCGACCGAGATAGTCGACCAGCTCGTACCGGCCGCCGACGACGTCGCCCTGTTTCACCCTGGCCCACCCCGGAAAGATCGCGAGGAGCCGGTGTCCTCTGATGAGGGGGTGATCACTCCAGCCCCTCACTGTCGCGGATCATCTTGTAGACCTGCCTGCGTCCGATCTCGGTGATCCGCGACCGGAACAACGAGTCGTCGTAGAACCGCTGCACGAGGCCGGTGTTGCCGGTGTGCCGGTCGACGACGACCTTCTCCAGGTGGTCGGCGAAGACCTCGCCGAAGTTGGCCTCGTCGTTGACCAGGGCGGCGGCCTTGAGCGAGTCGTTGCGCGCCGCCTCCTGGAGCTGCTGCTCCACCCAGATCTGGTCGGCCTCCGACAGCCCCAGACCGTACTTGTCGTTGAGCGCGGCGATCAGATCGCGCAGCGACGTCAGTTCCGGCTCGGGTGCCGCGCCGCCACCACCGCCGATCGGGCCGGGGATCGTCACCTCCCCCTCGCCACGCAGGCTGAGGTCGTGCTCACCGGTCCGGCTGATCTTCAGGTGGGTGAGGTCGACCTCGCCGACGTCCACGGCCGGGTCCTCCCGGCGCGGCAGCCGGTTCAGCAGAAACCGGCCGAACAGGTACAGCCGCTCCAGCTCGGGATCAACGTAGGGCACGATCTGCGACAGGAAGCCGTACAGGCGCACGTATCCACGCAGGTCACCACGGAACTCCTCGGCCGCGTCCCCGTTGTTCTCCAGATCCTCCCGCTGCCGCTCGGCGAAGCGCGCCACCGCCGGCCCGGTCAACCGGTAGAGCTCAGCGTGGGCCTTCTCCAGGTCACGCTGCGTCACCGACGTCCGCTCGGCCCGCAGGTATCCCTCGGCGAGGGCCTGCATCTCCGACTCCACCAGGAGGGCGTGCCCGAGCACGGCCGACGCCCGCGTGTACAGCAGGTTCGGGTCGATCTGCTCGGTGGCCGTGGCCTCGTAGTACGGCTGGAACGCCGCCTGGACGTCCTCGGCCTCGTTGGCGAAGTCGAGCACGAACACGTCGCCCTGCGACTTGAACCGATGCGTACGGTTCAACCGGGACAATGTCTGCACGGCGGCCACCCCGGCCAGCGGCTTGTCCACGTACATCGTGGTCAGCAGCGGCTGGTCGAATCCCGTCTGATACTTGTCGGCGACGACCAGGATCCGATATTCCGCCTTCTCCGCGGCGTTCGGCGAGGAGTCGTCGGCCCGGCAGTAGCCGTACCGTTCCGGCAACTCCCTCTCGCTGAACCCGTTGAGCCTGGACTCGGTGTACTCCGTCCCGTCGACCTCAAGAGTCTGCGAGAAGGCGATCAGCGTGCCGCAGTCGGCGTAGCCGTGGACCTCGACGTAGTCGCGGATCGCCTGACCGAGCCGTACGGCGTGTTCACGTCTGCGCGTGACGACCATCGCCTTGGCCCGCCCGCCCAGCTGTGCGGCGGTGTGCCTTCGGAAGTGCTCAACGATGATCTGCGCCCGCTGCTTCATGCTGGTGGGGTGCAGCGCGGCGAACTGGGCGAGCAGTGCCTGCCCCTTGCGCTTGTCGACCTCGCGGTCGTCGGGCTCGGTGCTGATCAGCCGCCAGAACGTCTTGTAGGTGACGTAGTTCTTCAGCACGTCGAGGATGAAGCCCTCCTCGATCGCCTGCCGCATCGAGTAGACATGGAAGGCGCGCGGCTTGCCGTCCTCGCCGGGCACGCCGAACAGGTTGAGTGTCTTGCTCTTCGGCGTCGCGGTGAACGCGAAGTAGGAGAGGTTGTCGTGCCTGCCCCGGGCGAGCGCGCTCGCGGTCAGCAGGTCGCCGTCCTCGTCGATGTCGTCACTGCCGAGCTTGAGCAGCACCCGCTTCAACGCCGCCGACCCCTCCCCCGACTGCGATGAGTGTGCCTCGTCCACGACCACCGCGAACCGCTTGCCGCGCAGTCCCTCGACCTTCTGCAGGACGTAGGGGAACTTCTGCAGCGTGGTGATGACGACCTTGGCGGTCTCGCCCTGCAGCGCGTCGGCGAGTTGGTCGGAGTGCTGGTCGATCCGCTGGACCACACCCGGCGTGTGCTCGAACTGGTAGATCGTCTCCTGGAGCTGCCGGTCCAGGACCACCCGGTCGGTGATCACGATGACCTTGTCGAAGACCGGCCGGTTCGGCTGATACCCCTTGGCCAGCGCCGCCTCGTCGATCTCCGCGAGTCCGTCCGGGGTGTGCAGGTTGGACAGCGCGTGCGCCAGCCAGGCGATCGTGTTCGACTTGCCCGACCCGGCCGAGTGCTGGATGAGATAGTTATGGCCGGCACCGTGCCGCTTCGCGTGCGCGGTCATGGCCTGTACGGCGTGCCACTGGTGGAACCGGGGGAAGATCAGCGGCAGCCGGTGGGCCTTGCCGGGGGACGGCTTGCGTCCCTTGCCCTTCTTCACGTCCTCGTCGTCGACGTGCAGGAACCGCTTGAGCAGGTCCAGCCAGGTGTCCGGGTGCCAGATCCGCTCCCACAGATAGGCGGTCGGATAGGTGCCGCCGGACGGGGTGCCGGGGTTGCCCGCGCCGCCCGCGTTGCCCGCGCCCGCCGTGCCCATGTTGAACGGCAGGAAGCGCGTGCTCTTCCCCGACAGCCGGGTGGTGACGAACACCAGGTCCGGGTCCACGGCGAAGTGGACGAGCGCGCGCCTGGCGAAGACCAGCTCCTTCGGGTCGCGGTCCTCGCGGTACTGCCGCTTGGCGTCCTCAACGGTCTGGCCGGTGAGCGGGTTCTTCAACTCGGCCGTGGCGACCGGAATCCCGTTGACGAACAGCGCCAGGTCCAAGGCGTCGGTCGTCTTCGCCGAGTAGCGGAACTGGCGGACGACGCTGAGGATGTTCTTGCCGTACGGCTCCAGCGCGTCGGCGGCGATGGTGTGCGCGGGCCGGAAGTAAGCCAGCCTGAAGGTGATCCCCCGGTCCTTCACCCCGCGTCGGAGCACCTCCAGGGCGCCTTCGTGGTCGATCGCCTTCGCCACCTGGTCCGCCAGCCGCCGCGCGGCCCCCGCCTCGTCCCCGGCCTGCGCGGTGACCAGCCGCTGCCATTCCTTCGGCTGCGTCGCCCGCACGAAGTCGAGCAGCTCGTCGGGGTTCAGCCCGAGGGCGTGGTCGTAGAGGCTGTTCGCTCCTTTGAGCCAGCCCGCTCTGAGCAGTGCCGACTCAATGGCGTCCTCGAAGACCTTCTCGTGATGCACGGGGGACACGATCACCGGTCCTTCGGTTCTGGGGATTCTCGGGTTTCTCGGACGGGAAACTTCAGAGCCCCCAATTGAAACAGAAGCCACCGGCCAATGAGGGACATTAGTGGAACGGTCCGAACATTTCTCCCAACTCGACTCCCGGAGGTGGCCGACTGGAGGGAGGGCGGCGCTGGCGAGGGTCAGCTGGAGGAGGGCTCTGGTGTGCCGTTCGGCCAGACACAGGGCGATGTGGCAGCCAGTCCTAGCAAGATGTCACCGTTGTCACCGGTCGCCGCAAACGAAAGCAGAAAATCATCAGGCCGAGAGCGCCCTGACATGTCGAGGCCGTTTTGAGCGATCCCCTCAATGTAATGACCCTGCTGCTCCCAATACTGCTTGACCTGTCTGGCCACCTCTGCGAGTTGATCCTGGGGAATGCCCCGCAAGTAGTAAGAGCGGTTGACCACAACGCGGTCCTTCGATCCACCATCACTCGGGTCGAGGCAACTGTTGGGATTGAGACTGGGGCGGTAGAGATCCAGGCGAGGCTTCGGCCTGATCACGGCAGCCGTATCCTTGATGAGCTGCTCGACCCGGGCCAGCGCCTGGGTCTCGGTCATCGTGGGTTCGTTCACGGCTTCTCCTCCGGTGCAGCCGGTGACGAGGATGGCAACAATGACGATCATCACAGTGAGGCGTGACATCTATTCTCCGGCCGGTGCGGGCGAGGGCAACGGATGGGGGGACGGCTTCTCGGTTGGCATCGCATGTGACATGCTCGGCGGCGAGGTGGGCGGAGCGATAGGAGGCGGTGGAGTCACCGTCGACGTCCTAGACGGTCCGGGGAAAGGAACAAGACGATCATATTGTCCGTCGATCAGATGTCCGATGTTCTTGAGCGACGCCGAATCGTCGTCCCAGTACTTCGAGTGGGCGGCGAAGGTACCGACGAAATCTCCACTGTCCGCAACGTAAAACTGCGGGGCACCGAAATTACTCTTGCTGGGGTCGCCCCCGAGAGGTGCTACGGCGCCCAAGTCTCCTACCAAATCATTGGGCGCCTCTCCCACCCACACCGAGTTAACTCCCAGATCATTCACTTGCGGCGCACCCCCGCCCGGGCTTCCCACGAAGATCAATTGATCTGCGAAGGAACGTGGCCGCAGCTGGGCGGCTTTGCCAACCGCCGTCGATCCGTAGCTGTGCCCCAGTACGGTGAGCCTGACGTCAGAGACCGGCTCGTGCGCAGCATGTAGGCCATCCGTGAAGCTGGCCAGCAGTGGCGCGCCTTTCGACGCGGCAGGAGAGAAGGCGGGCGTTCTGTCCAGGCTTAAGAGACCGCTCCACTGCGGGGCGTCGTAGCCGAGCCAGGCGATAGAGGCGATCTTTTTGTTCGGTTGGAAAAAATTCGCCTGATCCCAGGTGGCAGCGGCGCGTCTGGAATCATCGCCACCAAAACCTTCCAGCTTGGTGTCTGTTCCGGGAACGTAGACGGCCACGTTGTCGGCCTCATCGGGGTTCCCGAACGAGAGGACGGTCTTGCCCAAGCCACCCAGCTCCAGTTGTAGCAGGAGCGCCGCGGGACGGCCATTCTGCCCACCGCGTGCCAGCCCCTGCTCCACAGCGGTGATCTGCCGCATCTTCAGATCCAGCCCCTCGATCGTTCCCATGATCTTCCCGATGGACTGAATCAACTGTGCCCTCTGTGCGTGGGTGTCGTACTTCTGGCGCGGATCCCGGGTCAGGCTCTCTTGACCCACCAGTTTCTTCAGCGCCTCCTTCATACCGGCCGAGGATGCGCGCAACCGCTCCAACTCCGTGGTGATCGCGGTCTTCTGCGCGACGAGATACGCCCGGTTGGCCCGATCCCTGTCCATGGCCGGGAGGCCGTTCAGGCTGCCGACCAGGCTCGGGGAGGCGTTCATCAGCTGCCCTTGGGCCAGCGGACCGAGCTGCCGCCACCACACGCTGAGCCGCCCCGCCAGGGTCTTGTCCTTGCCGGTCCGCTGCAGGTCCACCAGCGCCTTCAACGCCACGACGTCCCCACCGGCCGCGGCGGCCGTCAGCTTCCCGATCCCGTTCGCATCCGGTGCGTGGCCGCCGAACAGCCCGAAGGCGGCCGTCGCCTGTGAGGCCGTACCGATGTCGTGGGTCTGCTGGATCACGGCCAGCCGTTGCCGCAGGTCGCCCACCTGCTCCTCGGCCCAGACCCCGGCGTCGCCGACCTGCCGGGCGGAAGGCGAGGAGATGCACAGGGCCGACAGTTCAGCGGTGAGCCGTTGCCCGGCCTGGGACAGCTCCTGACCGGCCCGCTGGAGATCGGCGACCAGGCGGCCCATGGCGGTGACGTCCATCCCGGAGAAGGAGGACGGCTGCGCCGCCGCCACGCTCACCGACGTCGAGAACGCCGGCACCCGCGCCTGACCGCCGAGTTGCCTGATCCGTTGCGCGATCTGCTCGCCCGCCGACTGGAAAGCCAGTTGAAGGCTCGCACGGCGAGCCGCGAGCGCCTGGGCGAAGGCCGGGGCTCCCCCACCGACCCACGCGTTCGCCGCCATATAACGCATGCACGAATCCAGGGCCGACGCATGGCTCTGGCCGAGCTGCGTAAGGCGCGACAACGCCGCTTCCAACTCCGCAGTCGCATTCGCCGCCACAATGCGTCAGAGTCTCATGCAAGGCCCTACAGGATCAAGATCTGGCGTTGAAGTTTCTCCAATCAGACATTCGGGTTATGCGACCCTCGCAAAAAAGATTTCATGCCGGAAATAACGAAAAATTCAACTTTCCCGAACTCCAGGCGGCCCCGTCGGACAGGCCACGGAAAACCACCGGCCCGGCCCGCCGACGACGGGCCGGGCCGACTTTGCGCCTCCTACCGCTCGAACCAGCGGGGCGTATCATCGCGAAACAGGAGGAAAAGCACGAGAACGGCCAGCCCGAGGCCGACCGCCGCGATGCTGAACACGCCGAACATCGCGAACGTGCCGTAGCCGTACTCCAGAACCGAGATCCCCTCGACCACGGCGGCCGCTTTCCAGGCCCACCGCCACCGCAGGCCGAAGAGGGCAGACAGCGGGCCCATCAGCACCAGGGACACGAAGAACAGGTGGAAGAACCAGGGCACGGCATCGAGGCTGGGCAGTCCTCCCATCACGAGGACGGCAAGAGTGAAGCAGACCATCACCGCCCCAAGGACCGACTGAAGCCACATGAGCAGCATGGCGGCCTTCACCTCGGCGGGCATACGCGGCTTCACCGACGGGGACGGCGGGTCTGACGGGATGTGCGGATCTGACATCGGGTCTCCGGATGTCGAAGCGAACACGGAATGGTTCGCAGGCGTTTTCCAAGGAAGAAGCACGGCAACAAGAGGAAGCCGCCGGGGAAACGTACCAACGGAGACTCGGACGATCCGCCATCATGCCCTTATTGCCGGACTTCAACAACGTAGGTCTGAAGCCCAAAGCTCAACGTCGGCAACCGTTCGACTACCGAGGTTATCCAGACTTTGACACGCCGAACTTCGGAGAGAAACGAATACTCCCGCAGCGGGAGGCGCGGCATCCGCCTGCCGTTTCGTGCACGACGTGGTCGCCGGCCGGAAACGGAGCAGATCCAATGGCTATGCAAGTGAGACATGTTGCAGGAACGGTCCTCTGGAGACTGTTAGGACTACCGGGAGGAGCCGCTGTCATGACCGCCCAACCTCACGCAACGTCCGGCTCGGCGATCGAGCGGCCGTTCACCGCTGTGCGAGCGGCACTACCGGCCGTCAACATGGCCGCGTTCGACGCCGAGCTCGCCCAGATCGCCCGTGCGCCCGTGGTGGACCTGACCATGTTGGACGACTTCCTCACCGGCTGGTGGTGTATCGCCATCAGAGCCGCTCAAGACAGTCAAGACTGGCAGCGCATGCACGCCGAGGCCGAGCAGATCCAATTCGGTCACCGCTCGACAGGAGTCCCGTTGGCCGAGGTCCTGGCCCGACGGGGAGACCAAATCTAGTGCCGCGTCAGAGAACGTTTGCCCTGTGTAGCGCTAATCGGCACCCATGGGGCGCAGGACGATCGTGAAACGCCCGATGCCGGACAGGCCGAGCGTGCCAGGATCACCCGTATGACTTTCGCCCCCAAGAGTTCCGCCGGGCAGGCGGACACCGCGGCCCCCACGCAGCCGTCGTGGATCCGTCCTGTTCCCGAGGGTTCCGCCGGGCTCGCAGAGCAGGCTGTGCTCAATGACTACGACAGCTTCGCCGAGGCGTACTCGGCCGAGAATGAGACCAGCCTCATCAACGCCTACTACGAGCGGCCCGCGATGCTGGATCTGGCCGGTGACGTGGCCGGCCGGCGGATCCTCGACGCCGGCTGCGGCTCCGGCCCCCTGTCCGCGGCACTGCGCGACCGGGGCGCCATCGTGACCGGCTTCGACTCCAGCGCCAAGATGCTGGAGCTGGCCCGGCAGCGGCTCGGCGACGGCGCGGCCCTGCACCTCGCCGATCTGGGCGGCCCGCTGCCGTTCCCCGACGCCGCGTTCGACGATGTCGTCGCGTCCCTGGTCCTGCACTACCTGGAGGACTGGACAGCACCGCTGGCCGAACTGCGGCGCGTGCTGACGCCCGGCGGCCGGCTGATCGTGTCCGTCAATCACCCCTTCGCCGACTACCTGCAGGCCGGTCCCGGCGCCAGCTACTTCGCGACCCGCCAGTCCTTCGATGAATGGACCCTCGGCGGGCACAGCGCCCTGATGAGCTTCTGGAGCCGGCCACTGCACGCGATGACCGGCGCCTTCACCGCAGCCGGTTTCCGGATCACCGTCATCAGCGAACCGTTCCCCGCACCGGGCGCCCGCGAACTGTTCCCCGACGTCTTCGCGGACAGGCCCTCGGGGGCCTTCCTGTGCTTCCTGTTCTTCGTTCTTCAGGCCGACTGACGCCGTATCAGGCCACGTTTGCCTTGGCGACGACGGCTCGGAGGCGGCGGTCGTCGGCATGGCGGTTCCGCCAGATCATGTAGCGGCGGATCATGCTGCCCTGCTCTTTATGACGGGCGTGGTCGGTGCCGTCCAGGGCGAAGTAGCGCAGGGCGGTGAACTGGGCCTCGATGCGGTTCAGCCAGGAGGAGTTGGTCGGGGTGTAGGCGATCTCGACGTTGCTGGCCGCCGCCTTGATGCGGCACTAGAGATCGGTCTACAAGCAGCCGCCCCACCCTCAGCCCCGCCCGATGCCTGTGACGACTGTCCCGCGCACGTTGCTTTCAGGCCTCGCGGGACGTCTTCGGAGAGGCTGACAGCACTACCGGCCGCCAGGAAAGGATCTCCAGGCGGCCGGGGGTTGTCTTAGCCGAGGTCGAACTCGCTGGCCTTCACACCGTTGACGAAGGCGTCCCACTCGGCAGGAGTGAAGAACAGCTTGGGTCCTTCGGGGTCTTTGGAGTCTCGTACGGCGATCAGATCGGTATGTCCGGCCTTGTGACCGGGGCCGTCGACGACGTCTTTGAGCTCCGCAACTTCGACGCAGTTTCCGCCGTTGTTGCCGCTGAAGCTTGACTTGTGCCACTGCGCCTTGCTCAGGTCCATTGTTCCTCTGCCGTTCTCTTGATGAGCTCTAGCGACATGCTTAGCGGGAGTGCCTCTATGCGGATGGCCTCGAACTGCTTTACGGCCGCCGCCACCTCATCCTGATCGCCGGTCGTCAGTCCGTGAATGGCTGTTTCCAAATACGCTACCTCGATGCCGCCTTCCATCGTGGCGATCGCGAACCCCGCCAGAATCCCCGTGCGCACGCAACCACGAGGGACGACCTGCACACTGACTTGCGCACTGGCGATCGCCACCAGATGCTCCAGCTGGTCTCGCACGATTTCAGGGCTTCCCACCAGGCGGTGTAGGGCCAACTCGTCGATCACGCATCGGAGGATGGGCGGCGGCGGACTCTCACGAGTCAGGATGGCCTGACGCTCCAGACGGGCTACTGTCGCTTCGTCGTCGCCCAGCAGAGCACGCGCATATGCCTTGGTCTGCAGCAGGCCAGGCATGACCATCGGCTCGTAGACCCGCAAGGTGACGGCGTCCTGCTCCTTGTCCACCCACTTCCCGAACCAGGAAGGAAGGGCCTGCCCCTTTCGCCAGTCGAGGAGACGATGCAGGGCACCGCCCGTGTTGAGAGCCCCGTCGCAGGTCTCGGCGAACTCCGGGCTGGCCGGAAGCTGGCCGGTCTCCACGCCGCTGATCAGCGACTCGCTGAAATGGATCTTCTCGGAGAGCTGGCCCTGGGTGAAGCCCGCCTTCTTCCGATAGTGACGCAGCTCCCGGCCCCATATCGCCTGAGGCGTATAGAGGTTTACCACCATGCCCTCCTTGCCGGAATTCAACAACGGGGGTGTGAATCCCAATGCTCGACGCTGGTAACCGTTTCACTACCAAGCGTAGCCATGTCTCGGCACCCTGAACATAGGAAATCCGAGACAGAGAGAGAATCCATGGAAGAGGCCCTCAAGGCGATCGCGGTACTGACCGAATATCGCTACACGATGGATCCGGACTTTTGCGTGCTGGGCGAGAAGTGGATACCACGCGCGGCAAAGAATGTGGCATCGGCTCGCCGGTTCGTGCGCGACCTGGCGGCCGACTGGAACACAGCGGAAGACACCCAGGAAATCGCCGAACTCCTGACCTCGGAACTCGTCACCAACGCGATCGCGTACGGCGCGGCAGACATTCCTGTCACTAGCACCATCCGCATCACAGTAGGCAGGGACAGCGAGATGATGACCGTGGACGTCTACGACTCCTGCACCGCGATTCCTCGCCTAAGACGGGCCACCCACATGGAGACCTCCGGCCGAGGCCTCCCCATCATCAAAGACCTATCCCACAACTGGGGCTGGACCCTCAACCCCTACGGCAAGTCCGTCTGGTTCCAGTTGCTCGCCTGGCCCTGAAATCCAAGAGGACGGAAGTGGTGACCCCAACCAACGTGGTCACCACTCACCACTCACCCCTCAATCCCTCGCGCCGTCGTCACATCAATCCGCCCGGTAACCGCCGCCGTGATCAGCGCCTGCTTTCGCTCGGCAAGGAGCTTAAGCTGACGGCCGATTCGGGAACGAAGCGAACCGGTCATCGCTTGCTGTTCCTTCACCCTTTTAACTACTTCACGCTGCTCAGAGAGTCCAGCATTCGGAATCGGCCATTCTTTGATTTCTTCGGTTTTCAAATTTGACATAGACTGAGAAGTCCCATGGGAGGCGGCCCCACAGAGATCCCGGATCCTCGTCCCCCGAGATGCCAGCACGATGAATTGGCGATCCAGTTGGGCGACCACATCAATCCGGAAGATTTTATCGCAGAGCATAAGCTTTTCGCGCACTTCCGGAACAACAGCAGCGGCTCCCACCAAAAGCGGCGTATTGGCACGTGTAACAAGAAGGTCCCCAGCCTTGATCTCATACCGTCGTTCAGGCATTAATTCCGCAGGGAGCCGCTTGTTCTCTTCTGGCCAGAACCGGCCATGCTTGACACTGCTGACCTTCAGAACACCCCATTCATCTTCACTGGCTGGGATATTGTCACAAAGAGGACTGGATCCCTGTTCGATCCGGCGGATCGCGCGCCTAAGGGGAATCACCCCATGTCGACTGCCAAGTCGATCAAGATCAAGATCAAGGAATGCTCGATCGCGCTCGTCTAGCTTCACCAAAACATTGCGCTGTAGCGATTCCATCTTCTCGATACGAGCGACCTCGCCATCAAGGAAGTCAGTGATGCGCCGCTGCTCCTCCAGGGCGGGCCATGGGACGGTCACCTCACCAAGCTCTTCAGCATTCAGATGAGGCTGAGCTGCTCGGCTTCGCGCGACATCTATCTGATGAATAATTTGAGTACTCAAAAGACAGTAAGCAAGAAATCGCGGATCCATCCGTTCCGGCGTAAGCCGCAAGTCGTAACCTGGAGCCGATCCTGCCCATTCTGGGGTTACCAGGGCCGAGTCCCCCGCATAAGCGCCGCTTCGCACAACCAAAATCTCACCCTCCTGCAGGAGAGGCGCTCGGTCCAAGGGCAGGTCTTTCAATGCAGCAAAGATCAACCCTTCGGGAACAATGGAACCTCGAAAGACATTGGTCGCTCGGAGGATCGGAATCCCGTCGGAACTCAACTTTGGCGGCTGCCCCAGCCCATATCGAACGCGCGCCACGCGTTTGATCGCGATATCCACATTAGCAACCCTCACTTGGTCACCTCGCCCAGAAGCTTCTGGATCTCGGCCTCAAGCGCCTTCAGCTCCGCGTCGATCTCTTCCAGTGGCCGTGGCGGCGTATACACGTAGAAGTGCCGCGTGAACGGGATCTCGAAGCCCACCTTGGTCTTGGAATGGTCCACCCAGGCGTCCGGGACGTGCGGCAGGACTTCTCGCCGCAGATACTCCTCGATCTCCGCTTCCCGCTCGGCCGGAGTCGAGTTCATCGACGTCAGCGGCACGTTCTCGTTGTCGCGCAGGTCGGCATCGGGCAGCGGATTGTTCTTCCGGTCGGTCTGGAGCTGGCCGCCAGGGTCGCTGACCGCGACCTCGTTCCAGATGGCGGCCTCGACCGGCTTGGGGAGCTTGCTCAACCCGTGCTCGGCCAGGGCCGCGTCCAGCTTCCCGGCGAACTCCAGCTTCGTGGCGCACGCCGTACCGGACAGTGACCCGAGAGCGGCGAGCAGCGCGGCACGCTGCTCGAACTTGGCGACGGCCTTGGCCTCCCCCACCGCCTCGGCGGTCTGGCCGGTGACCTCGAAGCGCTGCCGGAGCGGGCGTTCGACGGTGATGCGCTGGTAGCCGAAGGCGTGGCGGGGGAAGATCTTCAGCTTGGCGTGGTGCTCGTGCTCCTCATCAGCGGCGATCGCCAGGGCGTCCTTGTAGATCGCCGTCAGGTCGGCGATCTGCTCGTCGGGGATGAGCTTGCGCTTGTCGCCGAGGGACTTGCGCATCTTCGTCCAGCATCCCCGCGCGTCCAGCAGGATCACCTTGTCCTTCAAGACAGCGGCCTTGCGGTTGGACAGGATCCAGAAATAGGTGGAGATGCCGGTGTTGTAGAAGAGCTGGTCCGGCAGCGCCACGATGGCCTCCAGCCAGTCGTTCTCCAGGATCCAGCGGCGGATGTTCGACTCCCCCGACTCGGCCGCGCCGGTGAACAGCGGGGAGCCGTTGAAGACGATCGCGATGCGGGAGCCGCCCTGCTCGACCGGCTTCATGTGGGAGATCATGTGCTGCAGGAACAGGAACGAGCCGTCGTTGATCCGGGGTGTTCCGGCGCCGAAGCGCCCTGCCCAGCCGAGGTTGTCGGCCTCGTCCTGGACCTGCTTCTGGACCTTCTTCCACTCCACGCCGAACGGCGGGTTGGCCAGCAGATAGTCGAACTTCCTGTCCTCGTGGCCCCGGAGGACGAAGGAGTTGCCGAGAACGATCTGGGACGGGTCCTGGCCCTTGAGCATCATGTCCGAGCGGCAGATCGCCCAGGACTCGGGGTTGAGCTCCTGGCCGGCGACCTTGACCGTGGCCTTCTTGTTGTAGCGGGTGATGTGCTCCTCGGCCGCCGACAGGATGCCGCCGGTGCCGCAGGCCGGGTCGTAGATGGTCCGGACGATGCCGGGCGTCATCACGTCCTCGTCGTCGGGGGCCATCAGCAGGTTGACCATCAGCCGGATGACCTCGCGCGGGGTGAAGTGCTCACCGGCGGTCTCGTTGGAGATCTCGGAGAACTTCCGGATCAGCTCCTCGAAGACGTAACCCATCTGGTGGTTGTCGACGACGTCGGGGTGCAGGTCGATCGTCGCGAACTTCGAAGTCACCAGGTAGAGCAGCCCGGCCTCCTCCAGCCGGGTGATCTGCTCGTCGAAGCGGTATTTCTCCAGCACCTCGATCGCGCCGTCCGAGAACC
The DNA here is from genome assembly GCF_014203795.1 of Streptosporangium album. Lineage (NCBI taxonomy): Bacteria > Bacillati > Actinomycetota > Actinomycetes > Streptosporangiales > Streptosporangiaceae > Streptosporangium > Streptosporangium album. The sequence continues at coordinate 720,942 of NZ_JACHJU010000003.1, forward strand.
CGCCGATATAGGCGCGCAGGTTCATGGCGACGTGGTCGGAGTCTCTGACCAGCTTCTTGAAGTCGAGATCGCTCTTGTTGTAGAAGCTCTCACCCGAGACACTCCTGAGCATCCGGTCCTTCGCCCCCTCGGGCAGGGTGCTGCCATTGAGCTCCTTGGCCTTGGCCAGGACTGCTTCCTTGGTCGGCTCCAGCACGCAGTCAAGGCGGCGCAGCACAGTGAGGGGCAGGATGACCTTGCCGTACTCCGACTGCCGGTAGTCACCGCGCAGCAGGTCGGCGACCGACCAGATGAAGTCCGCGTACTTCTGGTGGTTACCGCTCACGGGTTTCCCTTCACATCGTTGTCGTTGTACGGCCGGACGCTGCCGTGGGTCAGGCCGTCGGCTGTCAGCTGGATCAGGTTCTCACCCAGCTCGGCCGCCTGGCGCAGCGCGGACTCGAACGCCGCCAGGCGCCGGAACGCCTCGCCGTACGCCCGCTGCTCCTCGATCGGCAGCAACGGCACCTCCGCACGCCGTACGTCTACTCGAATATTGGTGGACATGGAGCTGTAATGCCGCAGATTGCTGGAACTGCAGAGGAAACCCGCCAGGAAGTCGGGGTCGAGCATCGCCGGGTCGGGCCGCAGGAGGTGGAGCTGGGTGCCGAGCACGGCGCCTCCCTGGGTGAGGACCCTGGCGACGGGGACGCGCACGACCTGGGGCACCGCGACGTCGCCCGGCCGGGTGAGGATCTCCCGCTGCACCGCGCGCTCGGGAGTCTTCCCCGAGGCTGGTCTGCCTGCGACGACGTCTTCGGCGGTGAGGACGGTTGAGTCGTCGGGGACCTCCGAGGTCTCACCCGGACGGGTCGGGGCCTGCTGGTGGACGGTGAGCATGCCGCGCCGCAGGAGCTCCGAGAGTGGCACCAGGGTGAGATCCCGAGGCTCGGTGGTGGTGGCGGGGACCAGCTCGGCCAGGACGCGGAGCAGGTCCACCACACGGTTGCGAGCCCCGGTGACCCGTTCGGGCGACAGGTCCTCGGAGGCCGTGGACAGGTATCTGGCGGGGGTCAGGTCGACCTCGTCGTCCAGCAGGTCGACGAGCGGAACCGAACGGCTCACCCCGGGCTCGTCCAGCTCGCGCCCCTCGGTGAACTCCCGCCAGGCCGCGGTGGCCACCTCGGCGTAGTCGTCCGGATGTGCGGAGGTGTCGACCATCAGGACGTGGCTGGGGGTGCGGGCCTCGGCGGGTCTGCGCAGGATCCAGAGTGTCAGGGCGACCGCGACGTTGGGGACGCTGCCCGCGGGGAGTGCGACGACGGCGCGCAGTGCGCCGCGGCGCAGGAGCTGGGCGCGGATCCGGCGGCCTGACCGGCGGTTGCCGACGGCGGGCGGCATCAGCAGGACGGCGATGCCGTCGGCCTTGAGATGGGCGAGCGCGTGCTGGACCCAGGCGAGCTCCGACTCCATCCGGGGCGGCAGGCCGTACTCCCAGCGGGGGTCGGCGGTCAGTTCCTCGTAGCCCCAGCCCCGGTCGTTGAACGGCGGGTTGCTCACCACCACGTCGGCCGAATCGCCGGGGAAGGCGTCGGCGCGCAGGGAGTCACCGGTGCGGATGTCGGCGTTCTCGGTGCACAGCGCGAGCCGTACGGCGGTGAGCCGGGCGGTGGTCCGGTCGGCGTCCTGGCCGGTGACCCTGGCCCCGGGCAGACGATCCAGCGCGCCGACGAGGAAGCCGCCGGCCCCGCAGGCGGGGTCGAAGACGGTCCAGGCGGCGGAGCCCGCGTCGCTCCCGGCGTCGCTCCGGGTGTCGTAGACGGTCCGAGCATCGGTCCGGGCGTCGATCTCGGCCAGGTCCAGGCTCAGCGCGACGATCTCGGGAGGGGTGAGATAGACCCGCCGGGAGTGCACCTCGAAGTAGCGTTCACACAGGAACTCGAAGGCGTCCGGGGCGCCGCGCTCGGCGGCGAGTGCGGCGATGGAACGGATCAGGGGCACCGCGTCGGCGGCCAGGGACGCGGGGAAGGCTCCGATGACCTCGCGCACCCTTCCGGGGAGCTTGGCCGCGACGGTCGCGTCGTCGCCGGCCGCGAGGTCCGTCCAGTCGCCGCCCCTGCGGTGCGTGTAGGCGAGGAACGCGCCGAGGTCGGCGATCAGGTCGGCGAGCTCGTCGTCGTCCGCGACGGCCCGCAGGTCCTGCCAGAGCCATTCGTCGGGCGGGAGCTTCCTGCCGTCGCCGTGGGAGAGCAGCCAGGTCCGGATCTCCCCCAGTGAGAAGGCCGGGCTGGTGGCCGTGCCGCCGACCGGCTCGGGGAAGTCGTCGTGGCGGCGTCTCCAGTTGCTCACCGCCGCCCGGCCCACTCCGGCCAGCCGCGCGATGTCGGCAGCGGTCACCTGGACGTCTCGCCGCATGTCGGCCGCCTTCCACAAGAACCCCGATGTAAACCGAATCTTATCGCGAGGAGTCTTCTCTGAGCAATGTCGCGAAAATAGTTGGTTGATTCCATCAACACGTGCTCTACTGAATGACGTCGGCCACGTTGCACCATCAACGGAAGGAACGGTGGCTCGTGATCACCTCCCCCATGCGCATCGACGAGTTCCGAGCAGGCGTCGCGCTGCTCCCGGCCGACCTGGCGACCCGCGCCGAGGCGCTCAAGCTCTACGCGACACGCCGCCCCGGCTGCCCTGACTGCGAGAGCGCCTGCGACTCCGTCCGCCTTGCCTTCAGCGCCGCGTCCTTCGGAGACCTCCCGGCGGCCGGACGGCTGCTCACCGCTGCGGAACGGAGTGCCCGGCTGACCTCGCACGCGGCCGGATGCGGGCGCGGAGGCCTGCGGTCGGTCAGGGGTGTGCCCGGAAACCACGGCCAGGTGGCGCGGCGCTGGGCCACGACGGGACCGCTGACGGCCGCCACCGACGCCAGCTGGAAGAGCAGGATCTGCGGGATCGGCTACGTCACGAGCGAGGGCTGCTGGGGCCTGCGCGGCTGGAGCGTGGACCGGCACGACCCCACAGGTCCCTCCAAGGTCCTGGTCAACGAGCTTCGGGCGGTCGACCTGCTGCTCCGGGCCGTGGGCAGGCCCGACGTCCTGCTGGTGGACAGTCTCTGGGCCCTGAGCTTCCTGCACGCCTGGCAGCGCGGTGACACCGAGCACCTGCCCGAGGGCTACGACCTACGGCCCCGGCGGAACGGGCCGCCGGCCCTGGTCCGGCTCGCCGAGCACGTCGCCGAACTGGACGGGCTCACCTTCCAGCACGTCAAGGGGCATTCGGGGCACCTGCTCAACGAAGCGGCCGACTCGCTGGCCTCCATCGCCCGCCGAGCGGTCACCGAGAGGTTCGACGCCACCGGCCGGGCCGGCGGCCTCGTCTCCTCCTTCCTGTCCTCCTGGCACCAGCCCCCGGTGGCCGCCTGACTCTCCCCGGTTCCACAGGCCTGTCGAAGCTTCCTCCGCAGGCCCGTCGAAGCTTCTTCCGCAGGCCTTGCGAGCTTCCTCCGCAGGCCTCGGCCGTACGGCCCGCCGACCATGTGCGGCCGGCCGAGGCCGGATGTCCCCTTCCCCACCCCGTTCCCCACCCCGACAAAGGAGTCCCTCATGTTCAAGCGTGTCCTGGCCGTGCTCACCCTGGCCGCCGCGACCCTCACGACCGGTGCCACCGCCTCCCACGCCACCGCCACCGCCGCCGTCGCCGTCGGCAAGACCTACCGCGGCGAGGGCGATCAGGTTATCCGGGTCTCCGTCACCAAGGCCCCCGGTCTGCTGGAGTTCAGCCACGACGGCGAGGCCAACTTCATCGTTCACACGATCAATCCGGCGGGGAGGAAGGCGGAGCTCCTGGTCAACACCATCGGCTCCTACGACGGCACCGTGTTGTACAACACCTACGGCGGTAAGGGCACCGCAGCACTGGAGATCAAGGCCGACGGTGCCTGGACCGCCCGGTTCAAGCCGGTGACCACGGCCCGCTGCTGGTGCGCCGGAACCATCCGCGGCGACGGCGACCAGGTGCTCAAGCTCTCCCCCACCCGGGGCCTGCGCACCGTCCGCGCCGCCCACAGCGGCGAGGGCAACTTCATCGTCTTCGGCTACAGCCGCGTCGGCTCCTACGGCGACCTGCTGTTCAACGAGATCGGCGGCTACAAGGGCAAGGCCCTGCTGCCCACCGGCACCCGCCTGGTCACCGTCAAGGCCGACGGCCCCTGGACCCTCACCCGCCGCTGATCTTCTACGGCATCGTGCCGGGGCGCGCCCGTCTCCCCACTCAACCGCCGCCGGTGTTGGAACGAGTCAACGATTTCACCAGACGAAGCCTCCGTCGCAGACCCCGACCGGCTCCGGGCCGACCTGGGCGAACTCGCGGATCTTGCCAACGACCTGGACAAACAGCGAAGCGAGCAGTCTGTGTTCTCCGGCGAGAAGAGGAACGAACTCGCGCGACTCGACGGCTCGGCCCAGGCCGCCCAGGCCGCCGCAGACGCCGAGATCGCCGCCGCGGCCTTGGTGGAGGAGAGCGAGGAGTATCTTCGCCTCCAGATTGCCCGGAGCATCCTCAGTACGTGCATGGAAAAGTATCGCCAGGCGCAGCAGGATACGCGGCCGTGCTGCCCGACGGCATGGTCTTCGAGATCTACCCGGCGACCGAGAGCAGGGAGACCGGGGCGCTCCGGATCGGGTTCGCGGTCGCCAAGGCGACCATCGGCCCCGGACGGCATCTTCTCCGCGACCCCGACGGGCGCACGGTCGAGCTCCACGTCGAGGCCTCCGCCGCGTCTCGACGCACGGTCGGCCCGGAGTAGGACTCCGCCGAACAGCCGCAGACGAGCACCACCGGCGTGTGACGCGGCTCACCGCTTACGGCTCTGCCGTACGGGTCGCCGTAGGTGGAGGATCGTCGGTACCCGGACGAGGAGGAACCGATGTCCCAGGAGCGTGCCGCCGTCATGGTCAAGCACCAGGCGCGCGGCTGCGCCGAGCTCGGCTCACCGCTGTACGCGTTCCTGTTGGAACGGGTGGCCCGGGATGTCCGTGAGGGAGGTCCCTGCGCGCAGGCGCTCGCCGGATACGGGGACGCTCCCGGACCCGACGCCGTGGCGCTGCGACTGCTGGGCGGTGTGCACGCCCTCGCCCTCACCGGCCGGGCGCCCGACCTGGCCGCCTGCTACCCGAGCACGGGCGGTGTCTTCGACCCGGACCGGCCGGAGCCGTGCTGGCAGGCCTTCCGAGCGGCCGTCACCACCGAGATGGAGTGGGTCCGTGACTGGATGACCCGGCCGCCGCAGACCAACGAGGTCGGCCGGGCCAACCTGCTGGTCACCGGGCTGCTGCGGGCCTCTCAGACCTGGCCGTTGCCGGTCAGGCTGCTGGAGCTGGGCTCCAGCGCCGGGCTCAACCTGCGAGCCGACCGGTTCCGCTACGTCTCCGAGGGCTTCGCCTGGGGTCCGGCCGACTCGCCGGTCCTGCTGGAGGACGCCTGGCGGGGTATCCCGCCCGCCTGGCTGGTGGAGGCGGCCGCCCGGCGGCCGGCCCTGACCGTCGTCGAACGGCGCGGCTGCGACGTGACGCCCATCGACCCGCTGTCCTCCGGCGGGGCGCTGGCCCTGCGGGCCTACATCTGGCCGGACCAGGCCGCCCGCGCGGCGCGACTGGAGGGTGCCCTGCGGCTGGCCGAACAGGTGCCGGCCGAGGTCGACGCCGTCGGCGCGGCCGACTTCCTGGCGGATGTCCGACCGGATCCGGGCACGCTCACCGTGGTCTGGCACTCGATCATGCGCCAGTACGTCCCGGCTGCCGAGTGGGCGCGGGTGGAGCGGGAACTGGACCGGCTGGCGGAGGCCGCCACGGCGGAGACGGGCTTCGCCCATGTCTCCTTCGAGCCGCGCAGGGTCGGCGAGCGGCACCGCTTCCGGCTGGCCGTACGGCTCGGCGGAGCGGCCGAGCAGGTCTTGGCGGAGGCGCCCCCGCACGGCCTCCCGGCCCGCGAGGTCACCACCGCCTGACAGCAGCCCGCGAGCCGTCCGTGGAACCGGCGCCGCAGATCATCGGTGAATCATCGTGTGCTTCAGGCGGTGAGGAGTTCGGTTTGCCGGGTGGGCCGTGGAGGGTTCCGGTAATACGGGTGGCGGCGGTGGTTCCTTCGGCTTGGGCGCTGCGAAAAATGATGTACAGCGGGTTGGTGGTGATACGGACCCCGACCCCTGCAGCCTCTATCGCAGCGACGGCCATTATCCATATAGCGGGAGATCAGAGCTTAACGGGCATTGCGAGACGGGTATGGGTACCGCTAAGCCATGCGTCGTCGATCTCTCTGCCGGTCATCCTTCCGATGAGCACCAGGGCCGAGGTGACGCAGGTCGCCACGGCCGGGTCATACTGAGCCGATCATAAGTTTTGGGACTATCGGTGTTACGGGCTGATGTAGGCCAGATGCGGGTCGGCGAAGAAGGCCCGGACGATGTCGGGACGCTTTTGCAGCCGGCGCATGCTGCGGTGCATGGCCGCGGCCAGCTCGTGCTCATCGGCGACCGCCTGGCGCGCCACCCGGGCCTTGACGTTTTGGTTGATCCACTCATCGGGGTTGAGCTCCGGCGCATACGCGGGCAAGAAGACCAAACGCAGCCGCCCGCCGGTGCGCGCGACGAAATCACCGACCGCTCGGGCGGTATGGATCGACGAGCCGTCGACGATCAAAACGATCGGCCCGGTGATGGTGCGCAGCAGCTGCGCGCAGAACCCGAGGAACGCCCACCGGTCCATCGCGCCGTGTCCCAGCCGGTAGCGCAGCGTGCCGTCGGCCCCTACCGCCGAGAACATCTTCACCGACCGGCGGCCCGCCCCGGCCGACACGACCGGCGTCTGCCCCACTAGCCCCCAGGTGGTGCCGCAGCGGTGATCGACACGCATGCTCATCTCGTCGGCGAACACCACCACCGCTCCCCGCGCGCAGGCCTGGCGGCAGATCGCGGGGAAGGCCACCGTCGTCCACTCGGTGATGGCCGCCGGATCACGCCGCAGCGCCCGGTAGGCCGGACACTGTGGCGACAGGCCCAGCCCGCGCAGCAGCCGTCCGGCCGCCGCCACCGACAGGCCGATCCCGAACCAGGCCGCGATCACCATCGCCACCAGCGCCCGCGTCCACAGCACAACGGCCGTGCCCAGCACCTGACGGGGGTGACGTCACGGACCACCGCCTTGATGGTCTGTTCCTGGCCGGGGGTGAGCCGCCGTGGCCTGCCCGGAGCCTTCTTGATCCGCAGCGCCTTGGTGCCGCCCGATCGCGCCTGGCGTTTCCACCGAAACACCGATTCGCGGCCTACTCCCAGCGCATCAGCCACCCGATCCGGTGACATGCCCTGTTCCAGCAACCGGAGGGCGAAGACTTCTCCTCGAACGTCGCTCTGCGACCTTTTCTGGCCATACTCCAAGCATGTCCCCGCCAGAACTCGATCTCCCACCGCCACCCAACACGTACCAAAACTTATGATCGACTCAGTAGCACCGAAAAGCCCCGCGCCTGACTCGAATACAGGGCTCTCGTGGTCATATAATTTCGAATACCTTCAGAAACCCCAAGCTTTGGCGGGAACACAATAAAGGGTCCGGGTTGACGCAAACCATTCACGGTCGAGGAAACGCCCAGTGATCCGCCCGACCATGCAGAGAAGGAGGTGGAGTTCTTGTGTGCTGGACATGTCGTCCTCCAACTCAAGCCCCTCCGCATACACCGCGTACTCGGGTACACTCACCGGCGCGCCATCGATGTAGGGCGGATCGATTTCATTGACGAGCGCGCCGTCCTGATACAGGTACAGGTGGTCGAGCTCAGTCAGTCCTCCGTTGTAATACACGGTGAGCAGTCGTCGTCCTCCCGCGCTGAGCGCCTTCGCCTCCGTAGTCGTATGAAAGGCGCTGAGCCAGAGGATGTGAGTCCAGCCGGGCGTGTGGGACCCGATCCAGATGACCTCGTCGTCCAAAGACTGCTCGTACCTGGTCATCGCCTCGGCGAAGCCGCACTCCACGCGCGAGCCCGGATCCACCTGCAACCGCCGCGCCAACTCCTCCGGGTCGTCGCCCTCGACCCATATCCCGGCGAACCCACTGCGCAGCCCAAATTCCCGTAAGAGGTCCCACTGACTCTCTGAGGGCAGCAACCCAACCATGTCGCCATCGCATTCTCCGCCGACTCGACGGGTGCCTTGAGAAGGGAAACGTGTGGTTGCCAGGCTGATCGCTTGGCAACCACACATCAATATACTGCGCGCAGCGGCGGACTATGTGCCGGTTATGGCACGATCATCATCCAGAACGGACTGTCCTCCACCTTGTCGCCGACCTCGTCGGGAGTGAGGCGATACTGGGAGTAGAAGCTGGAGAGAGTGCCGCCGTGGCTCCGGTTCTGATGCAGATCGATGCCCCGTACCGAGTAATTCAACTTGTCCTTCGCTGCTCCTTGTTTGGTGGTCGCGTACGGATATTCATCGCAGTCGTAGACGCCAGCGTAGTTGTCCTTGAACTTACTCTCGTATTCGTAGTACTTGCAGTAGTTCGTCCCTGTGGATTTGCGCCAGAACTCCTGCTCGGGCGTGCCGAAGTCCGACCAGAACTGATGCTTGGAGAAGACCGCGCGGTTGGCCTTTTCATCATCATTGGTGCCTCGGTATAGTGGCTGGCCTTCTGGGGTGTTCGACGCCGCCGCCCAGTTGCCGGGAATCGCCTTGGATATCTCAGTGCCGAGTATTTTCTTCGTCGGCGGATACTCGGGGTCCCGCGACGCCGTAGTGTCGCCCCGCCGCAAGGGCGGGAACGTCTCGATGTTCTTGGAGGGATCCATCGCATCCTCGATGTGCTCGATGACATCGATGAAGTTTCGGTTCAAGCTCTTGGACATGGTCCAGACCCGATGCGCTCGGGTGTTGACGCATCCTCCGGTGTGGTCCGGGACGCCGTCGTCGACGTTGTCGGACTTCCCCAGCGTCTGCCAGTCGCAGCGGAAGTTCGGGGCCCACACGGTGTCGGCCGCGGGCGGCGGGTCCCCGTTCCGGTATACGCCGATGCGCTTCCCCTCCCGGTCGATGACGTCCTGCGACCATAGACGCCCTATGTAGCCGACACCTCCGATCGACGTGATGAGCGGCTTGATGGTGCACACCGCGTTCTTCTTGGCCGCGTCGGGATAACCCCGGACCATGACGGCGACGTGACTCGTCGCCTCCCAGCTCGAGATCGACTTGAGGTGGTCGCTGTCTCCCTCGACCGCGCACCGAGACGAGGTTTCCGACGACACCGTAAGGTCGAAGCCGACGTTCATCTGCTGAAGCCCTCGGTCGAACCTGGTCTGCCTCACGCCGTCCTGGAAGATCCCGAAGTCCTGGAGCCGTACGAACGCCTTGACATGCTGCGGCTTCGTGGTGCCATCGCCGCTGACAACTCCGTCTCCGGCGGCGTTGCCCAGATAACTGTGCATGACCCAGGTGGCACGGAACCGGAAGATCATGTCATCGGTCAGAGAATCGATCGCCACATCCGCCAACTTCGCCGCCATGCGGATGACCGGATGCCTTCCACCCTTTTTGATCTTCTTGGTGGTGTCGTCGTCTTCCTGGTACGCGCCGATGGTGTAGTAGGACGACCAGCAGGACGAGTACGGGCGCTCCTGGATACGGGCCATCTCGGGCTTGCCGTAGACAGGGGGCGAGCCGTAGCAGGTCTCCAGTGATATGTGATCATTGTTGAAGTTGGAGACGGCCGCGCTGGCCTTCGGCGTGGACGTACCGGGCGGTGCGAGCTGTCCTGAAGAACTCTCGGTCACGGCGTTCACGCCGGTGAAGAGGGCAGCAACATCGCTAGCCGTCAGTGACCGCTGATAGAGCTGCACCTCGTCGAGGCCGCCCTGCATCCGGGTGCCCAAAGTCATTGCGGAGTCGGCATGCCATGGGGATACCGCGAGGGGCTCTGACTTGACCAGGACTCCGTTGAGGTGCAGCGTCGCGGTCTTGGCCGTGGCGTCGTACACGCCCGCGAGGTGGAACCATTCGTTGACCGGCGGTTCGACGTCGGACAGCACGCCCTGGGTGGTCGCGCCGGCAGCATCGGCGCTGGTGAAGGTGAAGATCAAGCCGTGGTCGGGGGTGTTGCCGAGACGGAACGGCGCCTGGTGGGTGCCTTTCTGCTCGATGACGGTGTAGTCGCCGTCCTTGTCGTTCCACCGTAGCCAGGCGGCGGCGGTGAAGCTCTGGTCGGTGCGGATCACCGGCCCGGTGGTCTGTGCGAGCGGTTCCTCACCCGGCTGGGCGACGTCGATGGTGAGCTGCTGCCAGTCCGACCAGGCCGAGGACAGCTGTCCGGCGACGGCGCGGGCGCGCCAGCGCACCTTCCAGCCGTCGGTCAGCTTCCCGGCTGGGACGGCGATGCCGGCCTGGGTGCCGGAGGCGACGTTGTCAACACCGCCGGTCCAGATCTGGCCGGCGCCCTGTCCTTGGGGTGCGGCGGGGTCGTGCTCGAGTTCGTACTCGGCCCGCAGGTTGCCGCCGGCCGGGTCGCTCACCTGTGCCAGCAGGGTGGGGGTGAGGGTGGAGGTGACGGTGGTGCCGTTCACCACCTGCGAGGGGTTGACCTGCAGCGCGCCCACGGCCGGCTCCGAGATCGGGCCGGGTACGTCGATGGTGGCGTTCTGCCAGGCCGACCACGCCGAGGTGGTCGATGCGGCGGTGTTGGCCGCGCGGGCGCGCCAGCGCACCTTCCAGCCGTCGGTCAGCTTCCCGGCCGGGACGGCCGCTGTGGCCTGGGTGCCGGAGGTGACGGTGGCGGAGGTGCCGGTCCAGATCTGGCCGGTGCCCTGGCCGGTGGCGGCCGGGTCGTGCTCGATCTCGAACTGGCCGGTCAGGGTGCCGCCGATGGGGTCGGCGACGGTGGCGGCCAGTTGCGGGGTGAGCGAGGTGATCGTGGTGGTGCCGGACACGTCCTGGGCCGGGGTGACGGTCAGGGCGCTGATCGCCGGCGCGGAGGCCGGTCCGGTGGTGGTGACGGTCAGCTTGGGCGGGGTGGTGAAGTCGGTGTCCTCGGCGGAGGTGAACACCCGGTAGTTGTTGACGTTGGTCTCGGTCGGCGACTGCAGTACCAGGCCGTGGTTGGCCGCGCCGGTCGCCCAGTCCTGGGCGATGCCGGTGACGTTCCAGTCCATCGAGCCGGGCCAGGTGGCGCAGTTCTGGTTGATCCCTGCGGTGTTGGTCTGGGCGTCTTCGGTGGTGGAGGCCGGCTTGTTGGCCCAGTGCAGGTTGTTCTCATCCCAGGCGCCGGTCAGTCGGCGCACCTGGATGCCGGCGCCGACCGCGGCGCCGCAGGCGGGTGCGTCGATGTTGTTCAGCGACAGCTTGGCGTCGCTCACCGTGGCACCGGTCAGGGCGGTGGTGTCGAAGCGCAGGTGCACCCGGTACTTCAGGCTGCCGGTCTGGGTACCGGCCATCATGAACGCACCGGTCGGATCGGCCGGCCAGTCGGCGTCGGTGGTGGACGAAACCTCCACGTCGTGGTTGAACGGCAGCGTGGTCGTCGGATCCACCCGCACCGGGTACTGGGTGGCCGGGTCGGACAGGAACGCGTGGTCGGGCTTGAGCACCAGCTCGGTCCGGCCACCCGTGGTCACCACATCGGTGGCGATCTTCGCGTGCCGGGCCTGCGGCAAGCGTCCCGTGGCCAGGCGAGCCCCGGCGGAGGCGTCCCACATCACCGGCTGCGGCGCCGACGCCACCAGCTCCGTACCCTTGCCGGTCGTACCGGCCTTGGTGCCGGTGAGCAGCAACCGCCCGCCCTTTCCCTTGGACAGGGTCAGGCCTCCGGTCTCCACCCCGATCCGCAGTTCCACGGGTTTGGCGGGCCGCTCGCGCAGCACCACATCATGCCGGAACCCGGTGGGCAACACGGTCACGACCAGGTCCGCGCCGCGGCCCGCGGCGTCGGTGTAGGTGGCCGTGTTGCCCTTGACCGTCGGCCTCGGCAACGCGGCCGGCCAGCTCAGCGCATACCGCCGCCCGTCAGCGGTCATCTTCACGAAGGCGGCGCCGCCACCGTTGGAGACTTCCAGGTCGACGTCGGAGTCGATCGCCTTGGGCTTGAGCACCCCGCCCTGCTCCGCCAGGGAGGTGTCGATTGCCGCCCACTTACCATTCTGCTTGGTCCGCACCGGCCCCGCGGCGATCTCCGTCTTGAACGTCTTCCCATCCGGCTGGGCATAGGTGACGCTGGTCGCGGTGGTCCGGTCGGCCACCTCGACCGCCTTACCCTGCCGGACCGCCTCCCGGGAAGCGGCCGCCTGCGTGGGCGTGTTCGACACCGCGCTTCCGGTCTTCCCGGGAATCCACGCTGCGGTGTCGTTCAGCGTCGCGTCGTGACCTTGTCCCGACGAGTCGGCAGTCGTACGGCCGTTTCCTTCATCGAAGGTCCAGCGGCCCGCCGACTGCATAACCGTGGTGAACGACCAGGAGTACGGGACCATGGTGTTCTCCCACGAGTCCATCGCACCCGACACCTCGACGGTGTACGTGGTTCCCGCCTTCAGCGCCTACTCGGGGTCGAAGGTCAGCACCGTTTCCGTGCTGTCGTATACCAGTGTTCCCGCGGCCTGCGTGCCTGCAGCGTCCTTGATGATCGCCTGAGCTTCACCTATCGGCTCCGAGAAGGTGATTTTCACCGAGGCGTCCAGCGGTACGTCGACTGCGCCGCTTTCCGGCTCGACTGCGATCACCCGCGGAGCGCCGGTGTCTTCACCGTCGCCGGTACCTCCGATGCCAGTCTCATCGAAGTCGAGTTTGTCCGTGCCGATCTGGTATTCCTGGCCGTCACGCTGCCCGGCGATACGGGCGGCCACCTCCTTGGTGATCGTGATGTCCTCATCGAGCCCGAGCGGCTGATACATCGACATGGCGGCGGCTTCCTCGTACTCAGGAAGATGCGTTAGCTCTGTACCGGTCAGCATCACGACTTCCTCCATGGGCGGCTCCGGCCGCGGTTCTTCGTATTTGACGAAGAGGTGCGGCGGGTGGCCGTCGAAGTCGGTGTAGTTGGCCGAGCGGAACTCGCGCCAGTTGATGACGCCGCCCTCATAGAGGGCGCCCACCTGCAGGCCGTAGTTGGGCTGGCCGCTGGCCCAGTCCCGGACAATGCCTTCGATGGTGTAGTACACGTCCCGAGAAGTCAGGTCACCGGAGCAGTGATCGCCGACGGCGCTGCCCTTGGTGCCCTGCCCACTGGTAGTCACCGTCGGCTGGTTGCTCCAGCTCAGCGAGTTGACCGACCAGTTGCTGGTGATGCGGCGCACGACGATGTCGCCCTTCGCATCGCCGCACGCATGGGAGCGGTAGTTCCACGGCCGCAGGTCGGCGTTGAGGATCGGCTTGCCCATGAACGGGGCGCCGGTCAGATCGAAGCGCAGGTAGCTGCGCCAGACCGTGCTCGGGTCGTTGGTGTCGCCATTGGAGATGGCGTTGCCGCCGTTGCCCACCAGCAGCTTATACATGCTCTGGTTGGGGCCGCCCGTACCCCAGGTCTTGTTGTTGATGAACGTGTCGTCGGGGTAGCCGGCGCCGTACCAGTCCGTGCCATCCGCGACCAAGGTGACCGGGTAGGTGACCTGGGGGTCGGCGAGGAAGCCTGCGTCCGGCGACAGCACCAGCGCCGATCCGTCCTTCTTCTGCTTCACGGCGGTCTTCGCCGTGCCGATACGGCCGGATCCCGGGGCCTCGGCCGCCGTCGCGTCTAGCATCCGCACCGTGGCCGGCTCGGTGACCGGCTTGTCGTCGGCCAGCAGGCCGCCGTCCCAGAGGAGGTCTTGCCGTAGCTCATCCCGGAAGGCAGATCAGCGGAGATCAGCAGCGTCAACTGTCTGGCGGGCCGTTCCCGGATCACGATCTCCCGGTGGAATCCGGTGGGGGTCACGGTGACGACCAGATCGATGCCGCGGCCGTAGGCGGACTCGTAGACCGCCTTGTTACCCGATAGCTTCGGAGCGGGGAGCATGTTCGAGGCAGCGATCTCTATCTCGCCGGCCTTGCCCTTGTTCACCCCCAGTGACTCGCCCTTGGCGGTCAGCAGCGTGGTGTCCCCGCCGTCGGACAGGCTGATGTCCAGCTTGACCGCTCGGGGTTTGACGACGCCGTTCTCCGCGACCAGCGTCGTGTCGACCGCCTTCCAGGCGCCGTCCCGCTTGACGCGGACGGGCTGGCTGTAGACGTAGGTGCCCAGCGTCTTTCCGTCGGGGTTGGCGACCGTGGTGGAGTTCTCGGTGTGGAGGCTCGCGATCTCGATCGGCTTGTTCTGCTTCTTCGCCTCTTCTGTGGCGTTCTGCACCGGATCGGAAGCGGCGGCAGGTGTCGGAGACGCAGGAGCGGAGGCTGGGGTCGGCTCAGGTTCTGTCTCGGCCCATGATGGCGCTGCGGCCAGGCTGATGACCATCGTCGCGGCTAGCGTCGCGGCGGTGGCGTTCGCCAGTCGGCGTTTACGCCGCCTGCTGGTGGAGGGGGAAGGCGAATGCCCTCCACTTCCTGTTGTCAAGGTCACTCAGGTCTCCTGCATGCATGCGAGTGGCCCGCACGGTTGTGCGGGCCACTCGAACAAGGATTCGGTATGCGGGACGTTACTTGCGAAGCTGACTTAAAGATAGATAGATCATCAACTTTGGTGATCATGGACGAAGATCGAATCCAGATAGATCAATACTTGCCAAACGGGTCGGCTACCTTCCGCGGTCGATCCGTATGGCAGGTTGAACAAAGCGAAATGAAACCTGTTGACCTTCCTTTCTTTACGTCACTGGCTGTTTACCGTCCAACCTCGAAACCGTGTCGCCTGGGCGCCGTCAGGTGTGGTGGCGGCCGCGCCCCCAGCGCAGGCACCTGGCGGGGCGATGACGGCAGCCCGTCCTCGCGTGCGAGGAAACCGAGTTGGCGAAGGCCGGTTGTGAAGCCCTTCGCTCTTGGGCGCGGGGTCTTACATGGCTTCCGGTATGGCCGGAATGCCCGAAACTGAGGTGACGCTTCCGTCTGGCTGTGGAAAGGATCCAGCACCGTGACCGATGAGGCTGCGCTGAACGCGCTACGCGAGGCGGCTCGTCTCTCCCCGGAGAACCTCCCGCTGCGGCGACACCTGGCGGACCAACTGCTGGCCTCGGGGAATCTCAGCCAGGCTGAGAATGAGTACCAGGCGGCACTCGCACTCTCCCCCGGAGATCACGGCATCGCGATCGGCCTGGCGGAGACCTTGGTCCGGCAGGGCAAGAACGAGACGGCGCTGGCGGCGCTCGACCCGCTCCTGGCCATGCCCGAGCACCCGGCGCGCGCAGGCGTGCTCGCGGCCCAGGCGATGCTCCCGGTCAACCGGATGGCCGCCGCCCACTGGTACCGCTACTCCGTCGCCCGCGATCCGTCGCAGGCGGACCCGGAACTGGCCCACCGGCTCGGCATAGGACAGTCCTCGTCCCCTCCGCCCTCGTCGTCCGCTCCGTCTCCGGTCCCCGCCGGCCCGGCCGGCCCGGCCGCGGGATCGGCCACCCCCGATACGCGGACGCACGCGCAGCCACCGGCCCCGCAGGCCCAGCCACCCGTTCCGCACGCACAGCCACAGACCTCGCCGGCCGTTTCGCACGCGCAACCGCCCTCCCTGATCCCCACCGCGCATACGCCTTCTGTGGTCCCCGCTCCGCACGCGCAGCCGCAGGCCGCAGGCGGGCAGTACGGCTCGGCGGATGTGGAGCCGACCGCCGAGGTCGAACACTCCCCGGTGACCTTCGCCGACGTGGCCGGGATGGACACGGTCAAGGAGGCGCTGCGGATGAAGCTGTTGCTGCCGGCCCAGCAGCCGGAACTGTTCGCGGCGTACGGCAAGCGGGCCGGCGGCGGGGTGCTGCTGTACGGTCCGCCCGGAGCCGGGAAGACGCATCTCGCGCGGGCCGCCGCGGGTGAGCTGGGTGCGGCGTTCGTCAACGTCGGGCTGGCCGACATCCTCGACATGTGGACCGGTTCGAGCGAACGCAACCTGCGCGCGACGTTCGCCATGGCCCGCCGGAACCGTCCCTGCGTGTTGTTCTTCGACGAGGTGGACGCGCTCGCGGCCCGCCGCTCCGACATGCGCCAGGCCCACAGCCGGCAGATCGTCAACCAGTTCCTCGCCGAGCTGGACGGGGTGGACGAGCACGCCAACGAGGGAGTGCTCGTACTGGCGGCGACCAACGCGCCCTGGTACATCGACGTGGCCTTCCGCCGCCCCGGCAGGTTCGACCAGATGGTGTTCGTGCCGCCGCCCGACACCGTCGCGCGGGCGGCGATGCTCTCCCTGATGTGCCGTGACAAACCCCAGGCGAAGATGGACTTCGACAAGGTGGCGCGGGCCACGGAGGGGTTCGTCGGTGCCGACCTCAAGGGCCTGGTGGACCGGGCGGTCGAGGCCAAGCTGCACGAGTCGATCCGGGCCGGCCGGGCGATTCCGCTGTCCACCGGCGACCTGATGGCCGCCGCCAAAACGATGCGGCCCACGGCCGTCCGGGAGTGGCTGGGCACCGCGCGGAACTACGTGCTGCACGCCAACGAGAGCGGAGCCTGGGACGAGCTGCTGCCCTGGCTGCGTGACCTGCGGTGAGCACGACGGACTTCCACGGGCCCAACCCCGACGCGGTCGCCGAGCGGGCGAGGACGCTGCTGCAGATGGGCCGGGCGGAGGCCGCCGAACGGGAATTGCGCGGCGCCCTGGCCGTCGACCCCCTGCATGTCGTCTCGCACTCCCTGCTCGCCCTCACCCTGGTCACCCGCGGCGCGGTGGACGAGGCGATCGCCGAGGCCGGCGAGGCGGTGCGGCTCGCCCCGGAGCACTGGTTCCCGCACTACATGGCGGGTCAGGTCCTCTACTACGCGGACCGTCCGGAGGAGGCGCTGCGCGCCGCACGGGCGGCGCTGGCGATCGACCTCGACCAGGCGCAGGTCTGGGAGCTGCTGGCGCGGGTGCACGGGGACCGCGAGGAGTGGCCGCTGATGGCGGAGGCCGCCCGGCGGGGACTGGCCCTCGACCCGCACGACAGCAAGCTCGTGAGCTTCCTCGCCGTGGCCCTCGGCGAGCTGGGCGACAGGGAGCAGGCCCTGGCCGTGGCGGGCGACGCCGTACGGCTCGACCCCGAGGCACCGCTGGCGCACCTGGTGTACGGCCGCGTCCTCCTGGCCTTCGGCAGCGCCCGGGACGCGGTGCGGGCGTTCCGGGAGGTCCTGCGACTCGACCCCGGCATGGACCAGGCACGCGAACTGCTCGTGGTGGCGCTCAAGCGGCGCAACCCGCTGTACCGGGCGGTGTCCCGGCTGCCGGCCGGTCTGGGCAGCCGGTGGATGCTGGCGCTGCTGCCTCTGGTCCCCCCGCTGATCGCCGCCTTCGTCGTCATCGCGGTGGTCCACTGGATGATGTGGGTGGCCGAGTCGCTGGTCACCCTGCGGCTGGCCCGCGGTTCGTACACCCGGCTGCTGTTCCGGCGCGGTGAGGTGCGCTCGGCTGCCCTGTGCTGTGCCGTACTCACCGGGGGCGCGGCGCTGCTGGCCCTGGGTGTGGCCCTGTCGCATCCGGTGACGGGGGTCGCGGGTGCCGCGCTACTGGCCCTGGTCACTCCCGTGCAGGAGGCGGCGCACACCGCCTCGCCGCTCGCCCGGAGGATCCTCACCGGGTGGGCGGGGGCGCTGGCGCTGGCCATCGCGGCCTCCCCGGCGTTCCCGGTGCTGTGGCCGGACGCCGAGCGGCCGGAGAACGTTCCGCTGCTGGCCATGTGGGCGGGGCTGGGCACGATATGGGTGGCCGTGGCGGTCCGGCACCTCTTCGGACGGGTGACCCCTGACCTGTGACATCGACGCTCATGTCGCCGGTGGGTGGCGTTCGGTGAGCGATCTCACCCCGCGACCGGCCAGCCGCGACCTGGGGTCTCCCCATGGGCCCCGGCCTGCCGTCGCTTGAAGAACGACAGCGCCTTTTCACCGGACGTACACGCATTTGTCACAAAGCGTGTTCATACGGGAACCGTAGGCTGTCAATGAGGCCAGGGTGGCCTGACAGGTGGGGGAAATCGTGAGCGCGTTACCGGCGGACATCGGCTTACCGGCGCGGGCGGTCCTTCTGGGAGGAGCCGCGCCGCAGGTCCGGACGCTGCTGGACATCCTCGACCGGACGACCCGGCTGCACCCGCACGCCGCCGCGCTCGACGACGGGCGGACCCGTCTCGACTACACCGGACTGCGGGCCGAGGCCGTACGGCTGGCCGCCGAGCTGCGGCAGGCCGGGGTCGGGTGGGGCGACCGGGTCGGGGTACGGGTGCCCTCGGGCACCGTCGGCCTGTACGTCGCGATCCTGGCCGTGCTCACCGTGGGCGCGGCCTACGTCCCGGTGGACGCCGACGACCCCGACGAGCGGGCCGAGCTGGTCTTCACCGAGGCCGGGGTCCGCGCCGTCATCGGCGAGGGCGAGAAGGTCACCGCATTCGACGGACCGAGCGCGCCACCGGAGCCCGGAACGGAGGCACGGCCCGGGACCGGGCGGCCAGGGCCGGACGACGACGCGTGGATCATCTTCACCTCCGGTTCGACCGGCAGGCCGAAGGGGGTCGCGGTGGCCCACCGGAGCGCGGCGGCCTTCGTGGACGCCGAGGCGGAGCTGTTTCTGGCGCGCGAGCCGATCGGTCCCGGCGACCGGGTGCTGGCCGGGCTCTCGGTCGCCTTCGACGCCTCCTGCGAGGAGATGTGGCTGGCCTGGCGGCACGGCGCCTGCCTGGTCGCCGCCCCCCGGGCGCTGGTGCGCACCGGCATGGATCTGGGGCCGTGGCTGGTCGAGATGGGTGTCACGGTCGTGTCGACGGTGCCGACGCTGGCGGCACTCTGGCCGGTCGAGACGCTGGACGACGTACGGTTGCTGATCTTCGGCGGGGAGGCCTGCCCACCCGAGCTGGCCGAGCGGCTGGCCGTACCGGGGCGGGAGGTGTGGAACACCTACGGCCCGACCGAGGCGACGGTGGTCGCGTGCGCGGCACCGCTGACCGGGGACGGGCCGGTACGGATCGGGTTGCCGCTGACCGGCTGGGACCTGGCCGTGGTGGACGCGGGCGGTGAGCCGGTCGCGATGGGCGAGACGGGTGAGCTGGTCATCGGCGGGGTCGGCCTGGCCCGTTACCTGGATCCGGCCAAGGACGCCGAGAAGTACGCCCCGCTCGGCGCGCTCGGCTGGGAGCGGGCCTACCGCAGCGGCGACCTGGTACGGGCCGAGCCGGAGGGCCTGCTCTTCGTCGGGCGGGCCGACGAGCAGATCAAGCTCGGCGGTCGCCGGATCGAGTTGGGCGAGGTGGACGCGGCCCTGCAGGCCCTGCCCGGGGTCGCCGGGGCGGCGTCCGCGGTGCGCACGACGGGCGGAGGGCATCAGCTGCTCATCGGATATGTCGTGGCCGGCGCGGAGTTCGACCGGGAGGATGCCAGAGACCGGCTGCGGCATGCGCTGCCGGCCGCGCTGGTCCCGCGGATCGCCCTGGTGGACGAGCTGCCCACCCGGACCTCCGGGAAGATCGACCGTGACGCGCTGCCGTGGCCGCTGCCGAAACGTCAGAAGGTCGAGCGTCCCGGCGTCGACCCGTGGGTGACCGCGTGCTGGCAGGACATCCTCGGTGACGTCGAAGGCGACTTCTTCGCCGAGGGCGGCACCAGTCTCGCCGCGGCCCGGCTGGTGTCGGCGCTGCGGACCCGGTATCCGGCGGTCACCGTGGGCGACGTCTACGACCATCCGACACTGCCCGACCTCGCCGGGCACCTGTCCGCGCTGGACGCGCCCGAGATCGTCACCACCGACAGGGTCGTCGCACCGATGCCACGCCGCGCCGCGATCGCGCAGGCGGTTCTGACGGTGCCGCTGCTCACGGCCGGGATGCTGCGCTGGGTGGTCGGCCTGGCCGCGCTGAACAACGTGCTCGGCGCGGCGTTGGCGCCGGCCGTCTCGTGGTGGTGGGTGCTGGTGGGCGCCGTCGTGTTCGTCTCCCCCGCCGGGCGGATCGCGCTGGCCGCGGGCGCGGCCAGGCTGCTGCTGCGCGGCCTGAGACCGGGAACCTATCCCCGCGGTGGGGCGGTGCACCTGAGGCTCTGGTCCGCCGAGGGACTGGCCGAACGGCTCGGCGTGACCGAGCTGTCCAGTGCCCCCTGGCTCACCCACTACGCCCGCGCGCTCGGCGCGCAGGTCGGCGGCGACGCGGACCTGCACTCCGCGCCACCGATCACCGGCATGCTCAAACTGGGGAGGAACGCGGCGGTCGAGCCCGAGGTCGATCTGAGCGGCTACTGGATCGACGGGGACCAGGTGCACGTCGGCGAGATCAAGATCGGTGCCGCTGCCACGGTCGGTGCCCGCAGCACCCTGTTCCCGGGTGCGCGGATAGGCAAGAACGCTCAGGTGGCACCGGGCTCCGCGGTGGCGGGCGCGGTGCCGTCCGGGGAGCGCTGGGCGGGCGTGCCCGCCGCCAGGACGGGCAAGGCGCACGTGTTCTCCGCCGAGCGGCCACCGCGCTCGCCCCGCTGGGTGGCCGTCTACGGGATGTCCGCGCTGGCGCTCAGCCTCGTCCCGATGGCCGCCGCCGCCCCCGGGCTCGCCGTGCTCCTGAGCGGGGAGACGACCTCCCTGCCCGCCCTCCTGTACGGCGTGCCGCTCGCCACCGTCACCTCGATGGCCGCTCTCGCCCTGCTGATCCTGGCCCTGGTGCGGCTGCTGGCCGTCGGCCTGCACGCCGGCCATCACCCGGTGCACAGCCGCCAGGCCTGGCAGGCGTGGGCCACCGGCCGCCTGATGTCGATGGCGCGGGTCTGGCTGTTCCCGCTGTACGCGAGCATGGTCACCCCCGTCTGGCTGCGTGCCCTGGGCATGAAGGTCGGCAGGGACGTGGAGCTGTCCACGGTGCTGGCGCTGCCGTCGATGACCTCCGTCGGGGACGGCGCGTTCCTCGCCGACGACACGATGGTCGCGCCGTACGAACTGGAGGGCGGGCGGTTCCGGATCGACCACGTGCGGATCGGCAAGCGCGCCTTCCTCGGCAACTCCGGGATGACCGCGCCGGGCCGCAAGGTGCCCAAGGATGGCCTGGTCGCGGTGCTGTCGGCCGCGCCGAAGAAGGCCAGGGCGGGGTCGTCCTATCTGGGCATGCCGCCGGTGGAGCTGCGCCGCGCGGCCGAGGACGGCGATCGCAGCCGCACCTACGATCCGCCGATGCGGCTGAAACTCGCCCGTGCCGCCGTCGAGATGTGCCGGATCGTCCCGGCGATGTGCACGGTGACGGTCGCCGTGCTGGTGGCGGCCACCCTGGGGTGGCTGGCCGGATCGTACGGCTCCGCGGTCGCGGCGCTGCTGGGCGGCGTGGTGCTGCTCGGCGCGGGGGTGCTCGCCGCGGCGGTCACCACCGTGGCCAAGTGGGCGCTGGTCGGCCGGATCGCGGCCGGCGACCGCCCGCTGTGGAGTCCGTTCGTGTGGCGCAACGAGCTGGCCGACAACGTCGTGGAGGTACTGGCCGCTCCCTGGTTCGCCCAGGTCTGGCTGGGTACGGCGCCGCTGAACCTGTGGCTGCGCTCGCTGGGCGCGCGGATCGGCCGCGGCGTGTGGTGCGAGACCTACTGGCTACCGGAGGTCGACCTGGTCACCCTGGGCGACGGGGCGACGGTGAACCGGGGATGCGTGTTGCAGACGCACCTGTTCCACGATCGCATCATGAGCATCGATACTGTCGTCCTGCGGGATGGGTCGACGCTCGGCCCACACGGGGTGGTCCTGCCCGCGGCGACGATCGGGGAGAACACCACGGTCGGACCGGCATCGCTGGTCATGCGGGGCGAGTCGGTGCCGCCGGGAACCCGCTGGTTCGGCAATCCGATCGCCGCGTGGACCAGATGGACCGAGAAGACATAGCGGCCGCGGGACGGGCAGGAAGGCATGGCGACCCGGCATGGCGGCATGGTCATGAAGACACGACGGCACGGTGCGAGCATGAGGACACGGCACACGCGGTGTGAACATGGGGATATGACGGGCACGGCATGAGCACCAGGACATGGCAGAGGAAACCGGCGTGGTTCTGAGCACGACACCCCGCAGGCCGTACTTCCCCACGCACGGCGACGACGGCTACCGCGTGGAGCACTACGACCTGTCCCTCGACTACCGGATCGCCGCCAACCGGCTCGGCGGGACCGCCCGCCTGTCGGCGGAGGCGCTCGGGCCGCTCGACCGCCTCTCCCTCGACCTCGGCCCTTTCCGGGTGGGCGCGGTGCTGGTCAACGGCGAGGTGGCGCGGTTCACCCATCGCGGGGGCAAGCTCCACGTGGCGCCGGGACGGCTGAGGGCCGGCCCGTTCAGCGTCGAGGTCCGCTACTCGGGCAGTCCCCGGCCGGTGTCCAGCCCCTGGGGCGGGCTCGGCTGGGAGCAGCTCACCGACGGTGTCATCGTGGCCGGCCAGCCGACAGGGGCCCCGTCGTGGTTCCCGTGCAACGACCGGCCGGACGACAAGGCGGGCTACCGGATCTCGGTGACCGCGGCCTCGCCGTACACGGTGATCGCCAATGGCGAGCTGGCCTCCACGCGGCGGGCCTCGTCGGCGACCACGTGGGTCTACGAGCAGACCGAGCCGATGGCCTCCTACCTGGCGAGCGTCCAGGTGGGCCGCTACCAGCGGGCCGAGCCGGCTCCGGGGATACGGCTGGCCTTCCCCGCCCGTCTCGCCTCCCGGGTCCGGCACGACTTCGGGCGGCAGGACCGGATGATGGAGGTCTTCGGCGAGCGGTTCGGCCCCTACCCGTTCACGTCCTACACGGCGGTGGTGGTGGACGACGAACTGGAGATCCCGGTCGAGGCGCAGGGCATGTCCATCTTCGGGACGAACCACGTGGACGGCGTGCGCGGCGAGGAGCGGTTGGTGGCGCACGAGCTTGCCCACCAGTGGTTCGGCAACAGCCTGACCGTGGCCGACTGGCGTGACATCTGGCTGCACGAGGGGTTCGCCACCTACGCGGAGTGGATCTGGTCGGAGGCCTCCGGCGGCGAGCCCGCCGACGACCTGGCGGCCCGCTGGCACCGCCGGCTCGCGGCCCTGCCCCAGGACTTCGTCCTCGCCGACCCCGGCGCCCCGCGACTGTTCGACGAACGTGTCTACAGACGCGGCGCGCTCACCCTGCACGCCCTCCGGCGCGCCATGGGCGACGCGCCGTTCTTCGCGCTGCTGCGCGAGTGGACGGCCGGCCACCGGCACGGGTCCGTCACGACGGAGCACTTCACCGCCCTGGCCGCACGCCGTACCGTCCAGCCGCTGGAGAAACTGTTCTCCGCCTGGCTGTACGGCCCCCGCCTACCCGACCGACCCGGTCAGCTGCATTCACCTACGCTGTAGTCATACCGCCGACACCGCGGTCTGCCCGGCCCGAGGACGCCCGTACCGGAAACGAGGGTGTGAGCGGGGCCGGGGCTTCACCGGCCTTTGGAGACCGGATCCTGGCCGCCCTCAATGGATGGCCGCGAAAATCGATGGACGGGCCGCCTGGGCGGTGGGATAGTCCCCAGCGTGATCGTGACTGCCGCTTCCCCGCCGGTCTCGCTGGCTGACGGTCTCGTCCTGAGACAGGCGTGTCCGGCGGACCTTGACCAGATCGGTGCACTCCTCGCCGAACGCGGTGAGCCTGCCGACGCCCTCGACCACCGGCTGGTCATGACGGATCCCGACGCCGGGTGGCCGGCCTGCGCCGTGGTGGTCGACGGCGATCGGGTCGTCTCCACCGCGACGCTCCTTGATGAGGAACTGCGTCTCGCCGATGTGCGGCTCCCCGCCGGCCAGGTCGAGCTGGTGGCCACGGACCGGGAGTATGAGGGTCGTGGGCTCGTGCGGGCGCTGATGCGGTGGGCGCACGAGCGTTCCGCCGCCCGGGGTCACGTTCTGCAGATAATGATCGGGATCCCGTACTTCTACCGGCTGTTCGGCTACGAGTACGCCGTCGACATACCGCCCGCGCCAGTCGTGCGCACCCCACCGGCCGGTGACGGGACACCCGCGCTACGAGCCGCCCGGCCTTCGGACATCCCGGCGATGACGGCGCTGCAGGACATGACGCAGAGCCGGTTCGACGTGGCCGTGTCGCATCCGGCGGCGCGCCGGCGATGGCTGCTGGCCCACGGGGCGAGCACGACCTGGGTGGTGGAGCGCGGCGACGACATCGTCGCCACCGGGCGCACCACACCGCCGGACGACGATGAGGTGATCTTGGCCGAGGCTGCCGCACTCGATCAGGCAGCGGCGCTGGATCTGCTCCGTGGCGTGGCCGCTCTCGTCCCCGGCGGGCAGGTGCGGGTCGCCGAGCGGGCGGGCACGGTGGCCGCGGCGGCCTGGAGCGGCCTCCTTTCCGGCGAGCGACGGACGGAGGCGGAGCAGTACTACATCCGCATCCCGGACGTGGCGGCGCTGCTGGACCGGCTGCGGCCGGTGCTGTGGCGCCGCCTCGGTGCAGCCGGGATCGACCGCACCGGCCGTGACATCGTCATCTCCACTTTCGGTGCCCACTACCGGATACCGGTCCGTGCCGACGGCTTGGGCGCGGTCACCGCCGGCGGTGCGATGCAGGGGCCCGGAGCCGTGGGTGGCGCCGGGGTGGCACCTGACTACCTGCCGGCGCTGCTGTTCGGCCCGCACGGGATCGACGGGCTGTCCCAGATCCGGCCCGATGTCTACCCCGGCCCCGACGGCCAGCTGTTCCACGCACTGTTCCCGCCGCTCACCGCCGACGTGCTCAGTTACTACCTGCCGTACTGACGTCGGGATCCGCCACCCGCCGACACGGAGTAGCCGGCAGGGCAAACGTTGCCTGATGCGGCACCAGGTGCGTTTCAGGAGTCGATAAGCGGTCCTGGACGGGCTCCTCTCCGAGGAGAGGTCGCCCTCTTCCGGTCAGGTGGACCGGCGGGTCCAGCGCACCTATCCGCAGCGTCACCACCCTCGCGGAAGCCTCCTTTTCATCGGATCTTTCTGTCGGACTAAGCCGTTAAATCTACGCATCGGAGCATTTTTTCATGAAATAGGTCGGGTCGCTGCTATAAATGCGTTACGACCTATGGAGGAGCCGCATGCGCGTCGCGTTGCACACCCGGATCAGGCCGGGGATGGAGCCGGAGTACGAGCAGGCGCACCGGGAGGTGCCCGCCGAGCTGACGGAGGCGATCAGGAAGGGCGGCGCGCATGAGTGGACGATCTGGCGCAGCGGCCGGGAGCTCTTCCACGTGATCGACTGTGACGACTACCGGGCGTTGCTCGCCTCGCTGGCCGACCTGCCGGTGAACATCGCCTGGCAGGCCCGGATGGGCGAGCTGCTGGAGGTGGCACACGACTACTCCGGTGACGGCGGGAACCAGGAGCTCCCGGTGGTGTGGCAGCTCACCTGAGCTCCCCCAGGAGAGGGACGGGCACCGGCGGGGCCGTGCGATCGCTATCGTGATCCGGTGTCCCCCGCTCCCCTCACCCGTCCGTTCTCCGCCCTTCCCGTCGCCCTCCGCAGCCGTCTGCCCGCCGCCTTCGCCGCGGTCGTGACCGTCGCCGCCGGGCTGACCGTCCGGGCGGTCACCGGCGGCTGGTTCGGCAAATACGCGGGCGACGCCCTCTACACCGTTCTCGTCTACGCGCTGATCGTGCTGGTATGGCCCCGCGTCCCACCGGCCCGCGCCGCGCTCGGCGCGCTGGTTTTCAGCTGGGCGGTCGAGTTCGCCCAGCTCACCCCTCTCCCCGCGGCCCTGTCGCAGGCCGGCGTGCTGGCCAGGCTGGTGCTGGGCAGCACGTTCGGCGTCGCCGATCTGGCCGCTTACGCCGCCGGAGCCGCTCTCGCCTGGACGGCCCACACCCTGCTCCGCCGTGTTTCCCGGGCAGGCTGAATGGGCGGGACTCCCACGGAGGCGATGCGCAGGGGCACGGCATTCGGCCGGGGGCGGGGCCGGGCCGTATCCTGTGTGGACGATGCCCGAAGGACACACGATTCATCGCCTGGCCGCGCAGCACCGGCAAGTGTTCGGCGGCGGAGCGGTGCGCGCCGAGAGCCCGCAGGGAAGGTTCGCCGCCGGAGCCCGCCAGATCGACGGCCGGGTGCTCCGGGAGACCGACGCGCACGGCAAGCACCTGCTGCTCGGGTTCGACGACGACCGCTGGCTCCACGTGCACCTGGGCATCTACGGCAGAAACACCTTCGGCCCGGTTCCGGCCCCCGCACCGACGGGCGCGGTACGGCTCCGCCTCCGCAACGCCGAGGAGTACGCCGACCTGCGCGGCCCCAACGTCTGTGAACTGCTGGATCCCGCCGAGAAGAAGGCGCTGCACGATCGGCTCGGCCCCGATCCGCTGCGCTCCGACGCCGATCCGGAGCTCGCCTGGCGGCGGATCAGCCGCAGCCGCACCTCCATCGGCGTCCTGCTGATGGACCAGTCGGCCGTCGCGGGTGTGGGCAACATCTACCGCGCCGAGGCGCTGTTCCGGCAGGGCGTCGACCCGTCCCGCCCCGGCCGCGACCTCGCCCACGGGCAGTGGACGGCCATCTGGGCGGATCTGGTGTCACTGATGGCCGACGGGGTGCGGGTGGGCCGGATCGACACGGTCAGGGCCGAGCACACGCCGGAGGCGATGGGCCGCCCGCCCCGGGTCGACGACCACGGCGGCGAGGTCTACGTCTACCGCCGCTCGGGCCTGCCCTGCTTCCTGTGCGGCGGCGAGATCCGCACCGAGGTGCTCTCCGGCCGCAACCTCTTCTGGTGCCCGGGCTGCCAGCCCGGGTGATCACAGAAGGCGTACGGCCGCCTCGATCGAGGCCTGGCCCGCGGGCAGGAGCGGGAGCCGGACCGAGGCGGTGGGGATCAGCCCCCGGGCATGCAGCACACCCTTGACCACTGTGGGGTTGGGCTCGGCGAACAGGCTCGCCGACATGACGGAGAGCCGGTGGCCCAGCGCGCGGGCGTGGGCGACGTCGCCGGAGCTCCAGGCCTCCAGCAGTTCGACGAACCGGCCGGTGTGCAGGTGAGCCGAGGCGAGGATGCCGCCGGAGGCGCCCAGGGCGAGCAGGGCGGAGAAGAAGGGGTCGTCCCCGGCGAGCACGGCGAAGTCCTCGGGCAGGTCCGCCAGCAGGGCGACGGTGTCCTGGTCGACCCCGCCGACCGCGTGCTTGACGCCGGTCACCATGGGCAGTTCGCCCAGCCGTCGCAGGGTGGCCGCGCCCACGGACTGTCCCGTCCGGTAGGGGATGTTGTAGACGATCAGCGGCACCGGGCTCTGCTCGGACAGCACGGTGAAGTGGGCGAGCACCCCGGCCTCGGACGGGCGGACGAAGGAGGGCACGGTGACCAGTGCGGCGTCCGCCTGGTCCTTGAGCCCGCGCAGGGCCTCGACGGAGCCGCGGGTGTCGCTGGTCCCGGCGCCGACGACCAGCGTCGCCCCCCGCTCCCGGCACACCTTCGCGCACACCTCGACGACCGCCTGCCGCTCCTCGCCGGCGAGCATGGCGACCTCGGCGGTGGTGCCGAGCGCCACCAGCCCGGCCGCCCCCTCGTCGAGCACGGCGCGCGCCAGGCCGTCGAGCGCCTCCACGGCGACCTCGCCGTCCTCGGTGAACGGGGTGATCAGCGGAACGTAAACACCGCGAAATGTCATGTTCCCAGCCTCGCGGCACCGACCGTGCAGGTCCAGTTCCGTTTTCTTCCGAGACCATTAAGCTGAACTTATGCTCGATGTACGACGGCTCCGCCTGCTCCGCGAACTCTCCTACCGGGGCACGATCGCGGCGGTCGCCGAGGCCATGACGTTCACGCCCTCGGCGGTCTCCCAGCAGCTCGCGACCCTGGAGCGGGAGGCCGGGGTGGCGCTGCTGGAACGGACCGGCCGCCGGGTGAGACTCACCCCGGCGGGAGTCGCGCTGGTCGGGCACGCCGAAGCCGTGCTCGAACGGCTGGAGCAGGCCTCGGCCGAACTGGCGGCCGCGCACGCGGGCCTGGCCGGCAGCATCCGGGTCGGCGCCTTCCCCACCGCCACCCGCACCATCCTGCCCGCCGCTCTGGCGGCCCTGGGCCGTGACCATCCCGGGCTGGAGCCGATGGTGGACGAGATCGACCCGGCCGAGGTGGCACCCCGGCTCCGGGCGGGCGATCTGGACGTCGCCCTCGTCCACGAGTACGACTTCGTCCCCGCCGTCACCGACCTGGCCCTGGAGACCGAACCCCTGCTGGAGGAACCCATGTACCTCGCCTCCGGCTCGCCCGCACGGTACGGCGACGCGCCCTGCGGCGGCGAGGACTCCCTGGCGGGGCGGCGCGACGCCTCCTGGATCGTCTCCAGCCCCGGCACGCTCTGCCACGCGATGACGGTGCGGGCCTGCCAGGCCGCCGGGTTCGCTCCCCGGGTCCGCCATCACATCGACGACTTCGCCACCGTGCTGGCCATGGTCGCGGTCGGCCAGGGCGTGGCGCTCGTGCCGGAGCTGGGCGCGGCCGATCCACCCGCCGGCGTCCGGCTCACCGAACTGCCGATGCGCCGCCGTACGCAGATCGCCTTCCGCCGGGGAGCCGCCGCCCACCCGGCCGTCGCCGCCTTCACCGCCGCGCTGCGGTCCTCGCTCCCCGGCGGCCGTGCCGCGCGACCCGCCGGGTAGCCGCGACCGCGCGGAGGGCGTCACGTCCCAGGTGTGCGGTCCACGGCCGGGGAGGGCGTCATCTCAGCATGCGCGGCCCACGGCTCGGGGCGTTACATCAGCGTGCGCGCGGTCCACAGCTCGGGGAAGATCTCACGCCGCATGCTCTTCTCCAGCCAGCTCAGACCGCTGGACCCACCCGAGCCCGGCTTGGCGCCCATCGAGCGGCGGACCGCCATCAGGTGCCGGTAGCGCCAGTCGGAGAACTGCTCGGCCAGCTCGGTCAGCGCCTCGGCCAGCGGCGCGAGCGGCCCGCCGTACACCTCGACCCAGACCGCCTCGACCTCGGGGCGGGGCTCGTAGTCGGCGGCGTAGTCGCGCCGCACGGCCGCCGGCGGGATCGCGTGGCCGCTCCGGGCGAGGAAGGCCAGCACGGAGTCGTACAGGCTGGGCCGGGCCAGCGCCTCGACGAGCTCCCGATAGGCCTCGGCGTTGCGGCGGTGCGGGCGGATGAGCGCCTCGGATTTGCTGCCGAGCAGGAACTCCACATGCCGGTAGAGCGCCGACTGGAAGCCCGACGCCTCGCCGAGCGCGTCGCGGAACCGGTTGAACTGCGCGGGGGTGAGCCAGCTGAGCGAGGCCCACGCGGCGTTGAGCGCCTCGAAGTGCCGGACCGTGCGCTTGATCGTCACGATCGCGGCGGCGGCGTCGTCATCGTCGAGCTGCCGCTGGGCGAGCTGCCACTCCGAGCGGAGCAGGCCGAAGTAGAGCTCCATCACCTGGGTGGTGACCAGGAACGCGAGCTCCTCGGGGGCGTCGGTGACGGTGCGCTGGAGCCGGTGCAGGGTGGCGGTGCCGACGTAGTCGTCGTACGGCGTGGCCGTGTCGAATCCGAGCGTGGGAAGTCCCTCGTTGGCCGTGGCACGCGCCTCCCGGTCTCGTTCGGTGAGCTGCCTGGTGCTGGTCATGGATGACTCCTTGAGGTTGTTCACCTCCATGGTGGCCTGTATGGGCCGGTCCGGAAATAATGCGGACAAGGCGATTTCGCGTTCTCGCTTTCCGAACGGAAGGCGAGGCAGGTGATCAGGTTACGGGGTGACGGAAAGTGACGATGGATGCGATGGACTGGGCACTCCTGGCCGAGCTGCAGCGCGACGCTCGGCTGTCCTACAGCGAGCTCGCGCGTCGGGTCCACATGTCGGCTCCGGCGGTGGCCGAGCGGGTGCGGCGGCTGGAGGAGTCCGGAGTGATCATCGGCTACCACGCGCGGGTCGACCCGGCGCTGGCCGGGCGCGGGGTGGCCGCGCTGATCAGGATGTCGTGTTACGGGCCGCGCTGCGTGCTCCGCGACGAGCAGGCACTGGCCTGGCCGGAGATCCTGGAGGTCCACCGGGTGACCGGCGACACCTGTTGCCTGCTGCGGGTGGCGGCCTTCTCGATGACGGCCTTCGAGGAGCTGATCGACCGGCTCGCGCCCTACGGGCACCCCTCGAGCATGATGGTGCTCTCCAGCCCGGTCCCCTGGCGGCCGCTCTCCCCACCCGGCGTCCAGTGAGGTCACGGATCCGCGCGGCGGCGGGCTCGGCAGGTCCGGGCTCGACGGGCCCGGACCCGCCACGATCCCGCTCCTGCGACTCCCCACATTCCTAGAATTGATTTCTAAAATGACATTGATCATTCCATTCACCCTGTCAACCCGCGAGGCCCGAAAATCTTGAGGGGCCCGCTTCGGGCGTGCCGTCGCCGGGTCGGCCTCGTCACCGAGGTCACCGCGGCACCCATGTCCTCGGCGCCGCCCGGAAAACCAGTGGGGCGCGGTCACCGCGGTTGGCTAGCCTTCACGGAGCGAAAGACAGGAGATGCCGACGTGAGGCCCAAGGGACAGGTGCTCGTCTTCGACGCCGACGACACGCTGTGGGAGAACAACTTCCTCTTCGAGCGCGTCATCGACGACTTCCTGCACTGGCTGGAGCATCCGCCCCTCGGCAAGGCCGAGATCCGCGCCATCCTCGACGACATCGAGGCGGCGAACGCCGTCACCCACGGATACGGCAGCAAGATGTTCCTGCGCAGTCTCCACGACTGCCTGGAGCGGCTGCGTGAACGGCCGTCGACCGCGGCGGAGCGCCGGCACCTCGACGACCTGGTGGTGGCGATCGTCGAGCACCGGGTGGAGCTGGTCCCCGGCGTCGCCGAGACGCTCACCGATCTCGGCAGCCGGCACGACCTGCTCCTGCTCACCAAGGGCGACCCCGAGGAGCAGCAGCGTAAGCTGGACGTCTCCGGGCTCGCCCATCACTTCCGCGACATCCACATCGTGGCCGAGAAGGCCGTCGACACCTACCTGTGGCTCGCACAGGAGCACGGGCTGGCGCCGTCGGCGACCTGGATGATCGGCAACTCGCCGAAGTCCGACATCCTCCCCGCCCGGCAGGCGGGCATGAACGCCGTCTTCATCCCGAACGACAACACCTGGGCGCTTGAGCAGACCGAGCTCGACCCCGACGATGGAGGAGTGCTGCGGCTGCGGAGGTTCTCCGAACTGCCGGACCACTTCTGAGAACGGAGGGAATCCACATATGACCACCCCGTCCCCGGAAGGTCCCACCGGGCAGGTGCGGAAGGCGCCCTCCGTCTCCTGCGTGTTCATCTGCCACGACGGCCACGGCCGGGTGCTGCTGGCCCGGCGCGGCGCCGGTGCGCGGGGCGAGCCCGGCACGTGGGACTGCGGCGCCGGGGCGTTGGAGTACGGCGAGCCGCACAAGTTCGACGAGCTGGGCTGGTTCACGCCGGACGCGCTGCCGTACCCGCTGCATTCGCAGCTCGCCGAGAGCCTCCGGCTTTTCGCTTCACGGTGAGCATGCTCCTTCTCCCATAAAGTCCGCTTCATAGAACGGGGGGATGCGCCGCATGTCATCGGAGCCTGGGCGTTTCATCGTTGTCACCGGCGGTCCGGGATCGGGTAAGAGCACGCTGATCGACCGCCTGCAGGAGGCCGGTTACGCGCGCTCGGACGAGGCGGGCCGCGGCATCATCCAGGATCAGGTGGCGATCGGCGGGCGGGCGCTGCCCTGGGTCGATCCGGACCTGTTCGCCGAGGCGATGCTCTGCTGGGAGCTGCGGTCCTACCGCCTTGCCGTGGCACATTCCGCGCTCGCCTTCTTCGACCGCGGGATCCCGGACATCGTGGGCTACCTGCGTCTCGAAGGACGCCCGGTCCCGCCGCACATCCACGCCGCGGCGCAGAGGTTCCGCTACCACCACCGCGTGCTGGTCGCGCCCCCGTGGCCGGAGATCTACGAGCAGGACGACGAGCGCAGACAGTCGTTCGAGACGGCGCGGCGGACGTACGAATCCATGGTCGCCACCTACACGGAGTACGGTTACGAGCTGGTGACGCTCCCCCGCGTGCCCGTAAGGGAACGGCTCCGGTTCGTGACCGGCTGGATCGGCTGACCGCCCCCGCCGGCTCAGGTCCGGGAGCGGGTGCCGGGTGGCGCCGGAGAGGCCTGCTCCTGCTCTCCCTCCCCCACGGTGAGCCGCCCGCGACGCCCGAGGCGGTGGACGGCGAACGCGCACGCGCCCCCCAGGGCCGACAGGACGACCCACGGCAGCGCGGTGGATCCGCTGTCCAGCAGCAGGCCGGTCAGCAGGTTGCCCAGGGCGATGCCGACCCCGGCCACGGTGTTGTAGAGGCCGTAGTGCGTGGCCACCAACCGGCCGCCGGCCAGCGAGACGACGGTGTCCATCTCGAAGGGGTAGGTCAGCGTCGTGGCGAGCGTCAGCAGCACCGCGCAGAGCAGGACCGCCCCCACCCGTGGCACGGCGGAGTGCGGCCATGCCGCACCGGTCAGCGCCAGGGGCAGGAAGGCCACCGCCATGAGAAGCAGGCCACGGGTGATGGCCTGAGGGTGGGACCAGCGGCGCCGGGCCCAGTCGGTGATGCGGAGCTGACCGGCGATGGCGACGACGGCCGAGAGCACGAACAGCACACTGACGGCACCGGCGCCGTCCAGCTGCAGCGGGAGCGCCAGATACAGCTGGAACGACAGCACGTACGAGCCGGCCATCGCCAGCGAGAACAGCAGGAACGACCGGCCCGACAGCACGGTCCGCCAGTCGGCGAGGACCCCCGCGCCGGCGGTGGCGTCGCCGGTGCGACACCGGGGCAGCGCGCGGATCTGGAGCACGGTCAGCGCCGCGAAGACGGCCGCCGCGGTCAGGCAGGCCAGCCGGAAGTCCACCGCGACCAGGGCCAGCCCGATGAGCGGCCCCACCAGGATGCCGGCCTGGTAGAAGACGTTGAACAGGGCGAACGCCTCCACCCGCCGGTCGGCGGCGTCATGGGCGAGGTAGGCGCGTACGGCCGGGTTGAACAGGGCTCCGGCGAACCCGGTCGCGGCCGAGGCGACCAGCAGGGCCGGGAGGGAGTCGACCAGTCCCAGCAGGGCGAAGCCCGCGGTGCGCAGCAGGCATCCGGCGACGATGACGGGCTTGTAGCCGAGCCGGTCGGCCAGGGTACCGCCGAGCAGGAACAGGCCCTGCTGACTGAGGTTGCGCACCCCGAGCACCAGCCCGACCGTCCAGGCGGCCATGCCCAGCCCGCCGGACAGGTGGCCGGCCAGGTAGGGCATCAGCATGTAGAAGCCGATGTTGATGGTGAGCTGGTTGAGCATGAGCAGCTGGACGCTGCGGTCGAAGGAACGCAGACGCCGCCACATCAGGAGCTCACCACCGTGGCGCAGCGGGTCCAGCGCGACACCTCGGCGTCGCCGGGGTGGGCGATCTCGTCGGGCTCGTCGGCCGGAGGGCGGTCGAGCAGGTCGTGCGCGGCGCAGTAGGCGTCGTCGAAGACCGTGGTGTAGTAGCGAGCGGGCCCGTCGGGGAAGATCGCCACGATGCGGGTGTGCGGTGGCAGCACGCGGGCGTACCACGCGGCGACCACGGTGACGGCTCCGACACTCCAGCCGCCGGTGGTGTAGTGGGTGGCGGCCAGCCGGCGGCTGGCCCACACCGCCTCGTGCGGGGCGACCCAGTGCACCTCGTCGAACGCGTCGTAGGCGACGTTGCGCGGGCGGATGCTGCTGCCGAGACCGCGCATCAGCCGGGGCCGCGCCGGCTGTCCGAAGATCGTCGACCCGGTGGCGTCCACGCCGATCAGGCGCGTGCGCGGGGAGAAGCGGCGCAGCACGTCGATGATGCCCGCCGAGTGCCCTCCGGTGCCGACGCTGCACACCAGCACGTCGACCCGGCCCACCTGGGTGATCAGCTCGTGGGCCAGCCCCGCGTAGGCGTCGACGTTGTCGGGGTTGTCGTACTGGCGGGCCCAGTAGGCCTCCGGATGGACTCTGAGCAGCTCCTCCACCCGGTCCAGGCGGGCCTGCTGCCAGCCGCCCACCGGGTGCGGCTCGGTGACGGTCTCGATGCGCGTGCCGTAGGCGGCCAGCATGCCGTGCACGATGGCCTCCATGCCGGGGTCGGAGACCACCGTGACCGGGTGGCCGTGCACGATTCCGGCCAGGGCGAGCCCCAGGCCGAAGGTTCCGGAGCTGGAGTCGACGATCATCGCGCCCGGGGCGAGCTCGCCGCGGGCACGGGCGCGCTGGACGATGTGCAGCGCGGGACGGTCTTTCAGACCGCCGGGGTTGGTCCCCTCCAGCTTGGCCCAGAAGGCCCGGCCTTCGGGGGCGAAGGGTTCACCGATCCGGCAGACAGGTGTCTTGCCCACCAGGTCGGTGAGGCGGGGCGATTGGACGTGGACAGTGGAAATTGACGACATGATGCACCCTTGTGATGGTCGTTGGTCCGTGACGGCGTGCCG
Source organism: Streptosporangium album (assembly GCF_014203795.1). NCBI lineage: Bacteria > Bacillati > Actinomycetota > Actinomycetes > Streptosporangiales > Streptosporangiaceae > Streptosporangium > Streptosporangium album. Next base: position 755,408 of record NZ_JACHJU010000003.1, read on the forward strand.
GTGAGCCGCGCGTCCGGTGGACGGCGGCGCTCTGCGCGCGTCAGCAGCGACAGACCTCAAGGGTGTGGGTGAGGACGGACCGTGCCCGATATCCGTCCGGTGGAGCTCTTCCCTGCCGGCCGAGCAGGAGCGAGGCCGAGGACAGGGCGGCGGTGTCGGCCCGGGTGACGACGTGGTCCACCTGGACCGGCGGCGCGGACCACACGGCGGGGAGCACGCATTCGACCGCGTGGGCCTGTTCGCAGTGATGGTCCTGAGACGACGGGTGGGAATCGACGGTGACGGCCGCCTCGGCCCGGCACATCCGATCCTTGTACGGGATCGCGGCGTGGCTCCACATGTGGATCATCGTGATGATTCCGAGCAGCAGGACAAGCCACACGGCCACGCGTGGCTTGGTCTGATCCGCCCACTTCATACTCATATCTAGTGACTTAATGTACTCGCATCACTACCCAGAGTGAAATCGTGGGGTGGTCTTCATGTCGGGAAGTCCTCTCGGAGGGCCGTCACGACGGTGACGCGGGCCGGCCGCCGCCGGACCGTGAATCCGTCAGCGGCGGAAGCGCCGGGCGAGGTCCCGCACCGCCACCGCGAGCAGGTCGACGTCGGCCTGGGAGGTGAAAAGCGCCGGGGTCACCCGGACGCAGTCACCCTTGACGGGCCCGCCCCGCCGTACCGTGAAGATCCGGTAGCGCTCGAACAGCTGAGTGGTGAGCGCGACGTTGTCGGCCTCCGAGACGCGGCCGGCTATCCGGAACGCGGTGATCGTCCCGTACATGGCCGGCTCCTCGGGGGTGAGGATCTCCACGTTGGGAAGGTCACGCACCTGGTGGACCCAGCGGTCGCGCAGGAAACGCAGACGCGCCTGCTTGACCTCCGCCCCCAGGGTGTCGTGGAAGTCCAGGGCGGTGTCCACCGTGAGGACCGGCGCCACGTCCAGGGTGCCGGACTGGACGCGTGAGCGGATGTCGCCGGCGGGATAGGTCTCGTCGGCGTAGGCCAGGTCGATGTCGGCCAGGCGCCCCTTGCGGATGTAGAGGAACCCGCTCCCCAGCGGCGCCCCCATCCACTTGTGCAGGGAGAACCCGGCGAAGTCGGCGTCGAGGTCGCCCATGGTGAAGTCGAGCTGTCCCCACGAGTGGGCGGCGTCGACGATGACGTCGACGTTCCTTTCCCGGGCCATCTCGACGATCTCCCGTACCGGCAGCACGAGACCGGTGCGGTTGTTCATGTGGCTGAGCAGGAGCAGCCTGACCCGGGGGTGGTCGCGCAGAGCCTTGGCGTAGGCGTCCAGCGACGCCTGGCGGGTCGCCGGCTCGGGGACGGCCATCCGCTCGACGCTCACCCCGCGCCGGCCGCGCAGCCAGTTCATGGAGTACTGCATGCTGTGGTAGTCGAGATCGGTGTACATCACCGCGTCCCCCGGACGGAGCCGGCGGTAGCCGGCGATCAGGTTCTGCAGGGCTTCGGTGCCGCCGCGGGTGAGGGCGATCTCCTCCGCGAGCACGCCGAGGACGGTGGCGATACGCTGCCGCACCTGATCGGCTCTGGCCTTGTAGGTGGTGCGCAGCAGGTAGGAGTTCTGCTCGTTCAGATAGTCCACGTTGCGGTGGTAGGCCTGGCGTACCGGCTCGGGCATGATCCCGTAGTAACCGTTCTCCAGGTTGACGAAGTCCGGGCTGACCCGGTACTGCTGGGCGACGGTGCGCCAGAAGCCCTCGTCCCTGGCCAGCAGGCCGGGTGCGACCCCGGCGGGAACGACCGGCGGGGCGATGGGAGGCAACGCGGAGGCGGACGCCCGCGGAGCGAGGGTGGCGGCCAGTCCGCCGAGCCCGGCGACCATCTGACGTCTGGATATGACCATCGGAGCACTCCACGCGGGGCAGTGAGGATCCGCCCCCCGGCGGAACCTCGGGCGATTCCAGCGATCGGTCTCCAGTGTGCGTCGGTCCCGCCCCCGGGGTCCGCATCCCCGCCGTGCGGGCGTGGCGTGCCGCCCTCATCGCCGACGGGCTCCCCCGGGGGGCGGCTTGACAGCTCTTTGGTGGGGGTATGGGGACATGCGTCTACCTGCGAGGAGCTGTGTCATGACCGAGGCCCTGTCCCGTCCGGTGACCTTCCCGATGACCCGTGAAAACCCCCTGGGCCCTCCTGGGGAGACGCGACGGCCCAATATGACCGTCTACGGCGTGCACCGGCTGCCGGTCACCTGGTAGAGATCAACGGGTAAGGACGATCCGCAAGAAGGGAAGAACAATGAAGATCACAGCGGACACCGACGTCTGCATCGGGGCCGGCATGTGCGCGCTCACCGTGCCGGAGGTCTTCGACCAGAGCGAGGAGGAGGGGACCGTGGTGGTGCTCGACGGCGAGCCTCCCGCCTCGCTGGAGGCGGCGGTCCGCCGCGCCGTGCAACTGTGCCCCTCGGGGGCCCTATCCGTCTCCTGACGGGGTGGCGAGGCGGGCGGCCTGCGTGTCGCGGGCAGCGTTGAGGAGCCCGCGGGACGGGCCCGGGGTCCCGAAGTCGGCGATCACCCCGGCCGTCGCCCGCCAGATCGGGGAGGCGGGGTCGATGACGTCGAAATGATCGCCCGACATTTCGAGATATGTCACCTGATCGCCTGCGGCCTGGGCGGCTCTCGCGTACTGCCTGCCCAGGTCGACCAGGTCCAGGTCGTCACCGCCGCCCTGCACGATGAGCTGGGGCGTCCCCAGCGGGAGACGCTCCAGCGGGCTGGAACGCCCGTAGACCTCGGGCACCTGCGCCGCGGGGCCGCCGAGGGCGGCGGCGACCGCGCCGGAGCTGAGATGCCTGCGGTCGCCCTCCACCAGGTCGAGGACCCCTGCCAGCGAGACGGCCAGGCTGATCCGGGAGTCGTCGGCCGCGGCGCGCAGGGCGAGCTGCCCGCCCGTCGAGTGACCGACCGCCACGACCTGGCCGGACGCGCCCTCGGCCGCCCGGCCTATCGCCCGGGCGACATCCTCGGTCGTCGCGCCCCAGCCGTGCAGGTCGGGGCTCCGGTATTCGAGGTTCCAGGCGGCGAACCCTCGCTCGGCCAGGTCGACGCAGAGCGCGTCCATCAGGTCCGCACCCCAGATCGAGCGCCAGTAGCCACCGTGCAGCAGCACCGCGACGGGCGTCGAACCGGTGGCCTCGCGCGGCAGCCGTACGTCCGCCCACTGGTCGGGGTGGTCACCGTAGGCGACCCTGCGGGCCGGCCACCGCAGCCGGTGGACGGCGTGCCTGATCGCCCACGCCAGTCCCCAGATTCCCCGCCCGTGCAGGTGGGTGCCCGCCGTGCCGTCCACGGGCGCGGCGAGCGGGGTGTCACGCTTGGTCACGTCGAGCCAGACCGCCTGGGGATGCCCGGCGTACAGGCCCCGGATCTCGGGGTCCGGTCCGGGCAGGACGACCAGGGCGCCCGGGAAGTCCAGGGTGTCCCGGAAGCCGGACAGGTCGGAGGCCGACACCACCTTCCCGCTGACGCCGAGAGCCGCGAACTCGCGGTCGGCCACCTCGGTGAGCAACCGGAGGTCGGCGACCAGGCCGGGGCCGGCGACCACGAGCGCATTGGGATTGGGAGGGATCATCCATTTATTCTGCTCCATCCCATCCGAATTTATGGCTCCGGCGTGTATGCCTTTGCCAACAGCTCCTCCGCGTCGTCCATACAGGACTCCAGAGCGCGCAGCGCCTCGGCCGTCCGGCCGTGCTCCATGAGTTCGGCCAGTTCCATGTTGCGGACGACGAAGGGTTCGTGGAAGGCGCGAGGGTTCTTCATGTACGGCACCCGCACCTACCTGAGCCAGGACGGCGAGTCCCGCTACGCCTGGGACGGCGACGACGGGTGGAACGCGTTCTTCGTCCAGTCCGTGCGGCCCGTGGTCTACGGAGAACGGATCCGCCCCGAGCCGATAGCGAAGTTGCATTTGTAATTTTTGAGATATTTGTCAGGCGGAACATCTCTAGCCGCGAGGCTGCTGAGGCGTTAGCGTCTGCGCATGCGTCACGTTGAGATCTCCGGTAAGAGGCTCCGGCTGAGGGAAGTCACCGTCGCCGACGTGGACGCGCTGCACGCCGTCTACGGTGACCCCACCGCCACCGAGCACCTGCCGTTCGACCCGCGCACCCGCGAAGAGGTCGAGGAGCTGGTCGCCCAGGCGCTGGAGGCCGCACAGGCCGAGCCCCGGCGGCTGTACGTGCTCGCGGTGATCGATCTGGACGACGGGGAGACCATCGGCGTCGCCCGGCTGCACATCGAGGCCGACCACCCGCACAGCGCGGAGATCGGCCTCGGCCTGCGCCCCGACCACTGGGGCCGGGGCATGGGCACCGACCTGATCCGGCTGATACTGATGTTCGGCTTCCGGGACCTGCGCCTGCACCGCGTCTGGGGTGCCCGCTCCCCCGCCAACACCGCCGCCCAGCTCGCGATGCTCGTCGCCGGGATGGTCGAGGAGGGCAGGATCAGGCATCACATCCGAGCGCGCGGCGCCTGGCGCGACTCCATCGTCCACTCGGCCCTGGAGGACGAGTGGGAGGGTCACAGGGACGGCTGACCGGCCCGCGACAGCCGGCCGGGAGAGCGCCCGGCGCCCGGTGGCTCGGGGGTCGCGACGTCCGGTGCTCGGCGCGGCCCCGGACGGACCGCTCATGCGTCCGGCACGACGCCGCACACGGCGGCAATCCCCTCCGCGGAGGATGTCGTGACGGAATTGCTCCCATATTTGGCTACAAAGAGAGCCAAATGGGCCTAGAGTCCGCGCATGTGAGTGAGAGTTCCATCCTCCCCGTACGCGGACGCGCCGTCCGACCCTCCGGCCGGCACCGCAGGCCCGTGCCCTCCCAGCTCCCACCCGAGGCACCCGCCCTGGTGCTGACCACGCTCGGCGACGCGACAGGCGCCGCCGCCGAGCTGGCCGCCCTCATCCGGGGCGACCATCCGCAGATCGAGGTCCACCTGGCCGGTCTCGGCGAGGACGGCAAAGCGCTGACCGCCGGGCTTGAGGCGGCCGCCCGCGAGCGTCCCGAGGACGGCGTCGCCGCCATCGTGGTACCGCTCCTGACCGGACCGCACCCGGTCGCGGACCGGCTGATCGCCGCCACGGTCGCCGCCAGCGGGGCATCGGTGACGGTCACCGAGCCGCTCGGGCCACACCCGCTGCTCGCCGAGGCCCTGCACATCCGCCTGGCCGAGAAAGACCTGGCGAGGGCGGACCGGATGCGGCTGCTCAACGTCTCCAGCCCGGTCGACGCGGTGATCCTCGCCACGGTCGGCGGCGAGAACGCCGCGGTGGAGGCGCAGTCGACAGCGGTGCTGCTGGCCTCCCGGCTGACGCTCCCCGTCCTGGTCGCCTCCCTTGACAGCGCTCCCGGCATCACCGACGTGGCCGAGCGGCTGCGCACCATCGGCGCCCAGCGCATCGCCCTGTCCCCGTGTGCCATAGGCCCCGAGATGGCCTCCGACCTCGCGAGCGACGCGGCGGCGGAGATCGGGGCCGACTGCGCCGACCTCCTGGGCGCGCACGGCCTCATCGCCGAACTCGCCGCCCGCGCCTACGGGAGCGTTCTGGCCGCAGACCGGCAGGTATGAGCCGCGGACCGGCGTGAGAGGTCCCCTCCGGCGGGTAATGAGAACTCGTACTCACCAGGGTAATGAGAACTCGTACTCACCAGAGGGGACCGACCATGCTGTTCGGAAAAGAACACGTTGACCGTTACCGTGCCACCGACGGTGCCGAAGGGCACGAGTGGCAGGGCACCACGGCTCTGATCCTGACCACGACGGGCCGCAAGAGCGGCGAGCAGCGGGACACCCCGCTCATCTACCAGCGCCACGGCGACGACTACCTCGTCGTGGCGTCCAAGGGCGGGGCCGACGCCCCGCCAAGCTGGTATCTCAACCTGCAGACCAACCCGGAGGTCGAGGTCCAGGTGCTGGGCGACCGGTTCAGAGCCCGGGCCCGCGTCGCCACCTCCGAGGAGAAGCCGGAACTCTGGCCGATCATGGCGGCTGCCTGGCCGGCCTACGACGAGTACCAGACGAAGACCGACCGCGATATCCCGGTGATCGTGCTGGAACGCGTCTCATCCTGATCCGGCACGCTCGCCGGCTCTCAGGCCTCCAGCCAGACGTAACCGGCGAAACGGCCGGTCGTCCGATCCCGGCGGTGGGAGAAAAGGCCGGGGGTCTCCATGGTGCAGCGCGTGTCGTGGGTGACCTCTCCGACGCCCGCCTTGGCGAGCTGCGAGGTGATGGCGGCGCGCAGGTCGAGGGCGGGGGTGTCCTGACGGGTGATCGACCACGCCTCGGGGAGGACGGCCGCGACCTCGCCGCGCATCTCGGCGGGGACCTCGTAGCAGGTGCCGCAGGCCATCGGGCCGATCAGAGCGGTCATGTCCGCCGGCTCGGCGCCGTGCGCGGCCATCTCCGCGACCAGAGCGGGGACCACGCCGAGTACGGTGCCGGCCCGCCCGGAGTGCGCGGCCCCGACCAGGCCGGCCCGCGGGTCGGCCAGCAGGACGGGGGCGCAGTCGGCGCACAGCGCGGCCAGACCGAGACCGGGCACGTCGGTGAAGATCCCGTCCAGGGGCGGCGGGTCGTCGCCGAACGGCTCGCTCACGTATCGGACGTCGGCGCTGTGGACCTGCCGCATGAACACGACCCGGTCCAGGCCGAACTCGGCCGCGGTCATGGCCCTGTTGGTGGCGACCGCCTCCAGGTCGTCTCCCGACCCGGCTCCGAGGTTGCGGCTGCCGTACGGTCCGGCGCTGACGCCGCCGTGTCGGTCGGTGATCCTCGTTTGAACGTTCACGGCCCCGACCTTACTCGCCCCAGGAACCTCCCTCTTGGGGTGTTCGTTACGCAAGTACGCAGATCCCCCGAGAGATTGCGAGCATCATGGCACAGATCGCGTATGACCGGAAGGAACAGCTCCAGCAGATCGAGAGTGCTCTGATGCCGGGTGAGCAGATCATCGCCGTCTATGACGCCATCGGCACGGGGACCGGCTTCCTGGGCCTCACCGACAAGCGTGTGATCGTGCAGGACAAGTCCTTCGTGGGCAAGAAGATCGCCATCACGAGCATCCCCTACAGCAAGGTCTCGGCGGTCAGCGTGGTGAGCAACAAGTCCCTCGCCGGCTCGTTCTTCTCCTCCGGGGCCATCGCCATCCACGTGGGCACCCACACCTACGAGGTGGAGTTCCGGGGCGACAACAAGGCCCACCACGTCCACAACGTGATCTTGCATTTCATCAGCGGCTGACCCCCTTGACGGGTCAGTCGCGCGGCGGCTCATCGGCGGGGAAGTCGGACGCGGCGGCGCCACCCGAGCTCGCGGCCCCACTCCGGCCGCGCGCAGGTCCCGCCGGCATCACCGGCCGTGTCAGGGCCGCAGGACCGACCGGTAGAGATCCATCGTCCGCTCGGCGATCCGCTCCCAGGAGAAGTGCTCCACTGCCCGGACCCGCCCGGCCCTGCCCATCTCCGCGGCGAGCGCCGGGTCGGCGAGCAGCCGGTTGACCTGTGCGGCGAGGTCGGCGGCGAACCGCCCGGGGTCGTCGGGGGTGCCGTCGGCGGCGGACTGGGCGATCGGGACCAGCAGGCCGGTCGAGTCGTCGTCCACGACCTCGGGGATGCCGCCGGTGGCGGTGGCCACGACGGCGGTCTCGCAGGCCATCGCCTCCAGGTTCACGATCCCCATCGGCTCGTAGACCGACGGGCAGACGAACACGGTCGCGTGGGTGAGAATCTGGATCACCTCGGAGCGCGGGAGCATCTCCGAGATCCAGATGACGCCCTCCCTGTCCAGTCCCCGGACGAGCGCGGTGACCTCGGCGGCGATCTCCGGAGTGTCGGGGGCTCCCGCGCAGAGCACCAGCTGGGCGTCGGGATGGAAGTCCCTGGCCGCGTGGAGCAGGTGGACCAGACCCTTCTGACGGGTGATCCGTCCCACGAACACGACGTACGGCCTGCCCACGTCGATGCCGTGCTTGACCAGGACGCCGGTGTCGTGGTCGGGGGTGTACTCGCCGGTGTCGATCCCGTTGTGGATCACGGAAACTTTTTCCGCCGCTATTTCGGGGTAGCTGGCGAGCACGTCGCGTCGCATGCCCTCCGACACCGCGATGATCGCGTCCGCGTCCGCCAGCGCGCTCCGCTCGGCCCACGACGACAGCGTGTAACCACCGCCGAGCTGCTCGGCCTTCCACGGGCGCAGCGGCTCCAGGCTGTGCGTGGTCACCACGTGCGGCGTGCCGTACAGCATCTTCGCCACGTGACCCGCGAAGTTGGCGTACCACGTGTGGCTGTGGACCAGGTCCGCGCCCTCGCAGCCGGCCGCCATCTCAAGATCCACACCAAGGACCTGGAGTGCGGCGTTGGCCGCCTCCAGCCCAGCGGGCACCCGGTAGGCGTCGACACCGTGCTCGGGCCGTGACGCTCCGAAGCAGCGGACCCGGGCGTCTGCCAGGCCGCGCAACTCCCGGGCGAGATATTCGACATGGACGCCGGCTCCGCCGTATACCTCGGGCGGATACTCACGGCTCAGCAGATCAACGCGCATGCGATCAGCCTAGTGTTTCAGCCCTGTTCGTCAGGTTAAGGTCCTGATATGAGAGTCCTCGCGATCGTGCTCGCCGGCGGTGAAGGCAAGCGGCTGATGCCGTTGACGGCTGACAGGGCCAAGCCCGCGGTGCCCTTCGGGGGGATATACCGGCTTGTCGATTTCGTGCTGTCGAACCTGGCCAACGGCCAGTACTGGCAGATCGTGGTGCTGACGCAGTACAAGAACCACAGCCTTGACCGGCACATCTCCCGGACCTGGCGGCTGTCGTCGATGCTGGGCAACTACGTCACGCCGGTCCCCGCGCAGCAGCGGCTCGGGCCGCACTGGTTCTCCGGCTCGGCCGACGCCCTGTTCCAGAACCTGAACCTGATCTACGACGAGATGCCCGACCACGTCATCGTGTTCGGGGCCGACCACATCTACCGGATGGACCCCCGGCAGATGGTGACGCAGCACATCGACTCCGGCGCCGAGGTGACCGTGGCGGCGATCCGGCAGCCGCTGACGCTGGCCGACCAGTTCGGAGTGATCGAGACCGACCCCACGGGGCGGCGGATCACGGCGTTCCGGGAGAAGCCCAAGGACGCGGTGGGCCTGCCGGACGCGCCCGACCAGGTGTACGCGTCGATGGGCAACTACGTCTTCAAGACCCAGGCGATGCTCGACGCGCTCCGGGAGGACGCGCTCGACCCCACCAGCAAGCACGACCTCGGCGGAGACATCATCCCGATGATGGTGAAGTCGGGGAGCGCGGAGGTCTACGACTTCGCCGACAACGTCGTACCGGGCTCCACCGAACGGGACCGCGGCTACTGGCGTGACGTCGGGACCCTCGACGCCTACTACGAGGCGCACATGGACCTCATCTCGGCGCATCCGGTCTTCAACCTCTACAACAACCAGTGGCCCATCTACACCGGCCATGACCCGCTCCCCCCGGCGAAGTTCGTGCACAACGACGGCGACCGGGTCGGCCGGGCGATCGACTCACTGGTCTCGGCGGGTGTGATCGTCTCCGGCGGACTGGCGGAGCGATCCATCCTCTCCCCCGGCGTGGTGCTGCACTCCCACGCCCAGGTCGAGGACTCGGTGCTGATGGGAAATGTGAAGGTGGGCCGCGGCGCCATCGTCCGCAAGGCCATCGTCGACAAGAACGTGATCATCCCGGACGGCGCCAGGATCGGCTTCGACCTCGAATACGACCGCAGCCGCTTCGCGGTGACCCGCAACGGCATCGTGGTGATCGGCAAGAACGAGATCGTCGAACGCTGACACGCGCCCCGGAATCCCGATGCTCCGTGGTGGGCGGCATCCCATAGGGCATGTGATCTGCGAACCACCCGGACCGGGTCTGCCCGGTCCGGGGGCCGCCCCGGGAGCGGGGCGGCCCGCGGACCGGCACGCTAGTTGGCCGAGGGCTTCTCCGGAAGCCGGTCGAGGATCGCCTGGAACATGGCGGCGTTCGACGTGGCCAGCGCGTCGACCCTTGTGCTCAAGTCGTCGATCCGGCCCTCCAGCTTGTCGATCCGGCCGTTCACGATCGCGAACTGGTTGTCGATCGCCGTGAACCGGTCATTGATCGCCGCGAACCGGCCGTCGATCGCCGTGAACCGGCCGTCGATCGCCGTGAACCGGTTGTCGATCGCCGTGAACCGGTCGCGCATCTCGTCGCGGAGCAGTTCGACCTTGGTGTCGACCTCCGACACCCGGCGGTCGACCTCCGATACCCGGTTTTCGACCCGCCCGAGGCGCTCCGCCACCAGGTCCAGCCTGCCGTAGACAGGTGTCAACGCATCGTAGGCGCGGAGCGAGGCTCGCCGTCCACAATCGGTGCTGAGCACCATGAAGTCGTTCTCCAAGCGGGTTACCCGCTCCTCCGTCGTGGCCATGAGGATGTCCTCCGGATTCGAAATGCAGCGTAGCCGGGATACGCCGGTGAGGACGGGAACTGGGGCGCGGGTCCTCACGAGAAACCATCTTGGGACCTTGCGGAGCTCTCCACTTCCATCTCTCCGAGATCAGGACGAGCCGCCCCGCCATTAGGGGAGAAATCCCCTTCCAGGTAGGAAGACACGCCGGGCTGAGGGGAGAAAACCTTCCGACAGCGCAGCCGAATCGCCGTCGAACGCTCCCCCTTCTCCCTTCTCCCGAAGAATCCAATTGACGGAGTGAGCACTCACTCCGCACGATGAGTCCATGGAAACTCCCCCTCCCCCGCGCCGTGCGCCGGGCATGGGCCTGGAGCGGCGGCGCCATATGATCGTGCGGTCCGCCCTCCCCCTCGTCGCCGAGTACGGCGCCGCCGTCACCACCAGCCAGATCGCCCGGGCCGCGGGGATCGGCGAGGCCACGATCTTCCGGGCGTTCACCGACAAGGACGAGCTGCTGGACGCCTGCGTGCTCGAGGCGCTCCGTCCCGACCACGTGCTGGAGCAGCTCGCCGCGATCTCACTCGACCAGCCACTGATCGCCCGCCTGACCGAGGCCGCCGACGCCATGCAGGCGCACACGGCACGGATCGGCACCGTCCTCGGCGCCCTGCACGCCTCGGGCCGCCGTTCCCGTGACCGTCGTGCTCCGCTCTCCCCTGCGGGGGGCGTGGCCGGGGGGCCCGCGGACCACCCGGCCACGTCCACGGAAGATACGGCCCAGAGCCCCGCGGACGGCCCGGCGGGCAAGGGAACCATGCCCGGACCTGCGGACGGGACCTCTCCCCCGGAGCAGGCGGGCAGGACTCACGGCCCGGGCCGTGAGAACTCGGCCAGGCAGACCCACGAGGCGCTGGTCGAACTGTTCGAGCCCGAGCGCGACTCGCTCCGTCTCCCCCCGGAGCGTCTGGCGGCGATCTTCCTCCACCTGATGATGTCCAGCGCCCGCCGTCCGCTGGGCGGCCCGCAGGTGAGCAACGACGACATCGTGAACCTGTTCGTGCACGGCGCCCTGACCTGAGAGGACCGCAATGGCCGTCACCCTGAACCACACCATCGTCCCCGCCGTCGACAACGAGCGGGCCGCCCGGTTCTTCGCCGGCGTCATGGGGCTCACCTGCCTGCCGCCCGCCGGGGCGCGCGGCCACTTCATCCCCGTCCAGGTCAACGACTCCCTGACCCTCGACTACATGACCGTCGAAGTCCCCGAGGGACACCACCTGGCCTTCGACGTGGACCCCACCACCTTCGACGAGATCCTCGCCCGGCTTCAGGAGACCGGCGTGCCGTACGGCAACAGTCCCGCCGACCCCGCCAACGGCCGGATCGACCACCCGCTCTGCCCTCGCGGCCTGTTCTTCGTCGACGAGGCACGCAACCTCTACGAGGTGATGTCCCCCGGATGAGGGAGCGTCCCGGGGATCAGGGGAACATCGCGTCACGCGTGGCGGGACGGCCGGTCCGCGATATGGCGATGCGACGGCCGCCGGAAAGCCCGGCCCCGTCAGGGATCTTCACGGGATAGGTTCTCTCGTGACTCTCCCATGACCGTGCGGGCAGAACACCCCCAAGCAAGTGAGGCCGGATGTTCGGAATCATTCGCCCCTGCCGTGACCACTCCTGCCCGTCGTTGCACCGGGCCTGGATGGCACACCTGTGCGGGCTGTGCCTGACTCTGCGCGACGGGCAGGGCCAGGGGGCGCGGCTGGCCACCAACTACGACGGGCTGATCATCTCGGTGCTGGCCGAGGCGCAGAGCCCGTCCACCTCCCCGCACCGGACCGCCGGCCCCTGCGCGCTGCGCGGGTTCAGGTCGGCGGACGTGGTGGACGCGCGGGCCGAGGGAGTACAGCTGGCCGCCACGGTCTCGCTGGTCCTCGCCGCGGGAAAGCTGCGCGACCACGTGGCCGACGGCGACTCGGCTCCCGGCACCGGCCTGGCCTGCCGGGGGCTGGCGGCCCGCTGGGAGGCGGCCGGAGCACGGATGGGCACCTCGGTCGGCTTCGACACGGCCGTGCTGGCCTCGACGGCCGAGCGCCAGCTCGAACGGGAGGGCACGCGAGGGATCACCCTGCTGGAGCTGACGGTCCCCACCGAGGAGGCGGTCGCCGCCGCGTTCACGCACACCGCGCTGCTGGCCGGCAGACCCGGCAACGCCGTGCCGCTGGCGGAGGCGGGCCGGTTCTTCGGCCGGATCGCCCACCTGCTGGACGCCGTGGAGGACCAGGCCGAGGACACCGCGCGCGGCGCCTTCAACCCGCTGACCGCCACCGGCACCACCCGGCAGGAGGCACGGCGGCTCTGCGACGACGCCGCGCACGGCCTGGAACTGGCCCTGCGCGAGCTGGACCTGACCGAGCGGCACCTGGTGGATGTGCTGCTCGGCACCGAGGTCCGCCGGGCCGTCGACCGGACGTTCGCCCACTCCGGCAAGCAGCCCGGGGTCGTCGGCACGGCGGCGGCCGGGATGGCGACCCTGCTCACCTGCGGGATGTGGCGGCCGGAGTGGAGCAGCAAGAGCGGGCAGCCGGGCGAGGACCGCTGCTACCTGCGCGGCTGCGAGTGCTGCAGTGGATGCGACGGCTGCTGCGACTGCTGCAGCTGCTGTGAGGGGTGCAGCTGCAGCGAAGGGTGCGACTGCGGCTGTGACTGCGGTTGACTTCCTCCCTACGGCTACGGCCCGGGGTCTCCACGCTCAAGGAGATTCGATGAGAAGAGGTCTCGGATGCGGCTGACACGGTCGTTCCGGCGACTGAGCCCGGCGGAACGGCGGGTCTGGGACGCCTACCCGACCGGCGCCTGGGTGGACCTGCGCACCGGGGACAGGGTCTCCGACGACCCGGTGAACGGTCCGGAGTGGGGGCCGGAACGGACGGTCCGGGCGGAGGTCATCGCGGCGCTGCTCCTGGGCGCGCGTGAGCCCGAGCCCGGTAAGACCGCAGGACTGAGGCTGGCGGGCGCCCACGTGGCGGGGGAGCTGAACCTGTCCGACGCCGTCCTCACCGGCAAGCTCCACATGCTCAACTGCCACCTCCCCGAGGTCGTCTCCCTCACCGACACCACCACGGCCGGTGTGCGGTTCCGGGGCTGCGAGATGGAGCGGGTCCGGGCGGCCAGGTGCACCGTCAACGGCCTGCTGGAGTTCGACGGCTCCACGGTCCGCAGCGGGATCCGGCTGGACAACGCGCACGTGACGGGTCAGTTCCGGCTCTCCAGGGCGCAACTGTACGCACCCGGTGAACAGGCCAGGGCGAGCGAGAGCTGGATGGAGGACGCCCGGCAGCCCTTCACCGCGGCGGAGATGCGGGAGCGGGGTCTCGGCCAGGGCCAGTGGGCGGTGTGGGCGGGCGGGCTGACCGTGGACGGCGGGGCGTTCCTGCGGGACATGCACGTCACCGGCGGGCTCAGGCTGATCGGGGCGAAGTTCCACGGCGGGATCTACCTGCAGAGGTCGGTCATCACGGCGACCGGCTCGCACGCCGTACAGGCCGACTTCATGGAGGCCAGCACCGCGGAGTTCAGCGCGGGGTTCACCGCGACGGGCACGATCCGGATGCGTGGCGCGCGCGTCAACGGCGTGCTCTCCTTCAGCGAGGCCACGCTGGAGGCTCCCGGCCGGATGCTCCACCTGAGCCACGCGCAGGTGGAGGAGCTGATCTGGCTGCCGACCTCCGTCAAGGGAGGGGTGAACCTCGGTTACTCCCGGATCGGCGTCCTGTTCGACGGCCCGGCGGCCTATCCGGGCGAGGTCCGCCTCAACGGGCTGGTCTACGAGGCGCTGCGCGCCCAGTGGACCGTGGCGGAGCGGCTGTCGTGGGTGGATCGCGACCGGGACGGCTACCGGCCCCAGCCGTATGAGCAGCTCGCCGCCTGGTTCCGCCGGATCGGGCATGAGCCGGACGCCCGCCGGGTGCTGCTGGCCAAGCAGCGCCGGCGCCGCGGCACCCTCAGACCCACCGGCAAGGCCTGGGGCCGGCTGCTCGACCTGGTCGTCGGCTACGGCTACCGCCCCTGGCTGGCCGGGCTCTGGGCGGCGGTGCTGCTGACCGTGGGGACCGCCGTCTTCACCTTCCTGCCCCCGACGCAGATCGACCCGGGCGAGGTGCGGAGCTTCCAGCCCTTCGTCTACACGCTGGACCTGCTCGTCCCGGTGAGCGTCTTCGAGCAACGGGGGGCGTGGGAGCCGGTCGGCTGGACCCAGGGACTGGCCTGGGCCCTGGTCGCCTCCGGCTGGATCCTGGCCACCGCCCTGATCGCGGGAGCCGCCCGGGTGCTGCGCCCCAGCGCGAGCGCCTAGATGATTGAGTCCAAGGGCTTCGGTCACAGTTAGTGGTCGTAGGCGATCAGGGATCGCTTGATCGGTTGTCCAGTCTTGTCGTTGTGCCAGATTGCGGCGGTCAGTGCCAGGATCCGTGTCAGTACGCGGATGATGACGCCAGCAGGAGTACGGGCACCGTGTCGTTCCAGGTCGAGCTGGCCCTTGAAGGTCTGGTTGATCGACTCGATGGTCTGCCGCAACGGCTTGAACAAGCGTGCTCCGGCCCGCTCGGGCTCACCCTTGCGGGCTGGGCGCAGCAGCCTCAGGTCACGCTCGGTGAGGGCCTGCTCGAAGGCGCGGCCGTAGTAGTTCTTGTCCGCGATGATCGTCTGACCGGGACGGGCGGCCACCATCTCGGGTGCCGAATCCAGCATCCCGAGCAGGGTCTCGCGCTCGTCGGCCTTGGCGCCGGTGAGCGCGAACGCCATCGGCAGCCCGCCCAGGGTGCACAACAGGTGCAGCCGCAATCCCCAGAAGTACCGCGAGTGGGACGCGCAGTAGCCGTACTGCGCCCACCCGGCCAGATCGCTGCGCTTGGCCGTCTCCCGGGATCGGCCGCACTCCACCGGCGTGGAGTCGACCAGCCACACGTCGTCGCTCCACAGCGAGGTGTCGGCGGCCAGCATCCTGATCATGTGCAGGACCAGGCCGGACGCTTTGCGTAGCCGCTTTCCGTACCCGGACTGCCCGGGCAGGTAAGGAAACATGTCCCTCAGTTCGGTGTGGGCATAGCGCACCCAGCGCCGCTCGGAGGTGAAGCCCAGCAGAGCCGACATCACCGCCAGTGTCACGAGTTCGGCGTCGCTGAGGGCGGGTGCGATCCCCGTTTTCGGCCGCCATGGCAGCAGGTCCGGCGATGCCTTCACCGCGTCGTCGATCTTGACATAGAGTGCGGTTGCGAGGGTGTTCAGTTCTGTCGTCACAAACGGATCTTGAACGCCCTCGCCCTATTTTCGCAGGCGATCCCTTGGACTCAATCGTCTAGGGCTCCCCCGGTCCGAACCGGGACAGCCGCTCGCTCTCCTGCACCACCCGGAAACGGGGCAGCGACTCGGAGTGCCCGGGGATCCGTTCCATAGTCAGAATGCCTCGTCGAAAGACACATTCCCCTCAACGGCTACCTGATAGGCAGAAACCCGTCGTTCGAAGAAATTGGCCAACTCCTGCACATCCTGCAACTCCATGAACGCGAACGGGTTGGCGGTGCCGTAGCGGACGGGGAACCGGAGCCGGGTCAGGCGCTGGTCGGCCACGTATTCCAGGTACTGCCGCATCTGGTCCACGCCCATCCCGGACAGGCCGTCGCCGCACAGGTCGGCCGCGAAGGCGAGTTCCGCGTCCACCGCCTCCTCGATCATCTGGGTGACCTGCGCGCCGAGCGCGTCGTCGAACAGGTCCGGTTCCTCGGCCCGTACGGTGTCCACCACCTCGAAGGCGAACTCCATGTGCATGGACTCGTCACGGAAGACCCAGTTCGTCCCGGTGGCCAGGCCGCCCAGCAGCCCCTTGGAGCGGAACCAGTAGACGTAGGCGAAGGCGCCGTAGAAGAACAGCCCCTCGATGCACGCGGCGAAGCAGATCAGGTTGAGCAGGAACGCCCGCCGGTCGTCCCGCGACTCCAGCCGGTCCAGCCCGCCGAGCGAGTCGATCCACCGGAAGCAGAACTCGGCCTTGTCCCGGATCGAGGGGATGTGCTCGACGGCGGCGAAGGCCTTGACCCGCTCGTCGTGGTCGGGCAGGTAGGTGTCCAGCAGCGTCAGGTAGAACTGGACGTGCACCGCCTCCTCGAAGAGCTGCCTGCTGAGATACAGCCGCGCCTCGGGGGCGTTGAGGTGCTGGTAGAGGTTCAGAACCAGGTTGTTGGCCACGATCGAGTCGCCGGTCGCGAAGAACGCGACGAGGCGGTTGATCAGATGACGCTCCTGAGGCGTCATCCTGGCCAGGTCCGCCAGGTCGGAGGTGAGGTCCACCTCCTCGACGGTCCAGGTGTTGCGGATCGCGGCCCGGTAGCGCTCGTAGAACTCCGGGTAGCGCATGGGCCGCAGCGTGAGGTCCATGCCAGGGTCGAGCAACATCAGAGAGAGCCTTTCGAAGGAGTGCCTACTGGCAGGCGTCGCAGTACTCGGGGTTCTCCAGGGAGCACGCGACGGCCTCCGGATCGAGCACGGCGACGGGCGTGGCCTGGGCCACCGTGGTCTGCGCGATCCGGGTCGCCGGGCGTGAGCGCAGGTAGTAGGTCGTCTTGAGCCCGGACTTCCACGCGTAGGCGTACATCGAGGACAGCTTGCCGATGGTCGGCGTGGCCATGAAGAGGTTCAGCGACTGCGACTGGTCGATGTACGGCGTGCGTGCCGCGGCCAGGTCGATCAGCGCCTTCTGCGGCAGCTCCCAGGCGGTCCGGTAGAGCGCCTTGAGATCCTCCGGCACGCCGGGGACGTCCTGGATCGAGCCGTCCGCCCGCTTGATCGCGTCCCGGATCTGCGGGGTCCACAGGGCCCGGGCCGAAAGGTCACGGACCAGGTAGCGGTTGACCTGGAGGAACTCCCCCGACAGGGTCTCGCGCTTGAAGATGTTGGAGACCTGGGGCTCGATGCACTCGTAGCAGCCCGCGATGGAGGCGATGGTGGCGGTGGGCGCGATCGCGATCATCAGCGAGTTGCGCAGGCCGGTCTCGGCGATCCTCTCCCTGAGCCGCTCCCACTCCGGCGACCGCCCGGCCCCGTAGTGGTCGGGGTGGAGCACGCCGCCGGCGGCCCGCGTCTCGTCGTAGGAGGGATGACGGCCCCGCTCGACGGCCAGGTCGGCGGACGTGGCATAGGCCGCCAGCGCGATCTCCTCGGAGATCCGGGTGGACAGCTCCAGCGCCCGCGGCGAGTCGAACGGCAGGCGCAGCGAGAAGAACACGTCGGCCAGGCCCATGACGCCCAGGCCGATCGGCCGCCACTTCCTGTTGGCGGTCTCGGCCTCGGGGGTCGGGTAGAAGCCCAGGTCGATGGTCCGGTCCAGGAACCGCACGGCGGTTCGGACGGTCCGGCGCAGCCGCGCCCAGTCGACGTCCTGGCCGTCCAGGTGGGCTGCGAGGTTGATCGAGCCGAGATTGCAGACGGCCGTCTCCGCGTCGCCGGTCACCTCGAGGATCTCGGTGCAGAGGTTGGACAGGTGGATGACGTTCTCGGGGCGGGCCGTCTGGTTGGAGGTCCGGTTGGCCGCGTCCTTGAAGGTCATCCAGCCGTTGCCGGTCTGGGCGAGGGTGCGCATCATCCGGCCGTACAGCGACCGGGCCGGGACCTGCCTGACGTAGCGGCCCTCGGCCTCGGCGGCCCGGTAGGCCTCCTCGAACGCGGCGCCGTACAGGTCGGTGAGCTGGGGGACCTCCTTGGGGTCGAACAGCGACCACACACCGTCTGCCTCCACCCGGCGCATGAACTCGTCGGGGACCCAGTTGGCCAGGTTCAGGTTGTGCGTGCGGCGGGCCTCCTCGCCGGTGTTGTCGCGCAGTTCGAGGAACTCCTCGATGTCGGCGTGCCAGGACTCCAGGTAGACGCAGGCCGCGCCCTTGCGGCGGCCGCCCTGGTTGACCGCGGCGACGCTCGCGTCCAGCGTGCGCAGCCACGGCACGATGCCGTTGGAGTGGCCGTTGGTGCCCTGGATCAACGAGCCCCGCGAACGTATCCGGGTCCAGGCGATGCCGATGCCCCCGGCGTACTTCGACAGCCGCGCGACCTGCCCGTAGCGCTCGTAGATCGCCTCCAGCTCGTCGCGGGGCGAGTCGAGCAGGAAGCAGGAGGACAGTTGGGGCCTGCGCGAGCCGGAGTTGAACAGGGTGGGTGAACTCGGCAGGTAGGACAGGGTGGCCATGAGCGCGTACAGCTCGGCGGCTTCCTCGACCGACTCGGACAGGCCGCAGGCCACCCGCAGGAAGAAGTGCTGCGGACGCTCCAGGACCCTGCGGGTCCGCGGGTGGCGCAGCAGGTAGCGGTCGTAGACCGTGCGCAGCCCGAAGTACTCGAACCGGCCGTCGGCGTCCGGTGCCACCAGCGCGTCCAGCGCCTCGGCGTGGGCGGCCACGAAGGCGGCCAGACCGTCCTGGACGAGTCCCGCCGCGTGCGTGGCGGCGATCGACTCGGAGAAGGTCCGCACGCCGTGCTCGGCCGCCTCGTCGGCGATCAGCTCCGTCAGCAGCCCGGCGGCGATCCTGGAGTTCTCCGGATCGGTGATCACCCGGGCGGCGGCCTCCTCGATGGCCAACCGGCGGGCAGCCGGGTCGTTACCGGTCTTCCCGGCGGCGCCGGCCAAAGTCTGTGTCACGTGCTACCCCTCGCGCGCTCGAATTCCCCGTAGGGCTCCGCCGAAAAAGCGCACGCGTCACAGAGCGGTTCCGGGCACGCAGAACCGCCTCATTCCGCGAGCCCTCCCTCGAGGCCCTGGACAGTTTCCATGATCGAGTTCGCCTCGTCCCGCACACGTCGGTGCGCGGCTCGGCGCTCTCTCCCATATGTCACCGGCAGGTCTTCGGACTCACGGGCGCCTGACAGATGCCTACTGACCGTCGCTTCCCAGGCATGGCGTGCCCAGTGCTCCGTGACGGCGGTCGTTCCCGTTCACCGCTGCGGGGCAGTCCCGGATTCCCACCGGGTTCCCTCTTGCCTCGCCCTCGGGAGAGGGCGAACCAGCAACGAGCAGGATCCTACATGTAGGGGCGTCGGACGCAACTGCCCCAACAGCTTGTGGAGAAAGTGCTCAACAGGCCGAGTTCGTTGAGCACCTCGCGGGTACGGCCCGTCTCCGTGACGAGCCACTGGCGGAAGTCGTCTCCGCTCAGGTAGACCCGGTTCCAGCCGTTGGCCACGCAGACGGCCCGCCAGCGGGAGGAGGCGTCGACGCGGTCACACAGAGCGACGGCCGCGTCCCTGTCCTCGGCGCTCATGCCCCGGGGCCCGAGGACGCCGCACCAGTCGGTGTACTCCAGGCGGATGTCCAGCTCCATCAACGTCGGCGCGTCGATCCCGTCGATCCGCTCGGCGGAGGAGACCACCAGCGGCCGCAGGCGGCCCGCCGCGATCTCGGGCACGAAGGATCGGGCGGAGCCCAGCAGGGCGGCCACCCGGCCCTCGTGGAGCGCCTGTGCCGCCTCGATCCCGTTGGAGTAGCCGGCGTAGTCCAGCAGCCGGGTGTCCACCCCCAGGCACTTGCCGATCATGCCGTAGAGCACGTGGTCGGAGCCGCCCTCCATCCGGCCTCCCACCGTCAGCCCGGCGGGGTCGCGGCGGAGCGCCGCGGCGAAGTCCTCGAAGGCGCGCAGGTGTGAGCCGTCCGGGACGACCAGAGCCGCCCAGTCGCCGACGAGGCGGGCCAGGGGGGTGGTGGACTCCGCCACCGAGGCGGCGTTGGCGATCTCCGCTCCCGCCACCATGGGCATCCCGGTGAGGAGCAGCCTGCCCTCGCGCATGAACGGGCCCCGGGCGGCGGGGAACGCGCCCAGGGCGGCGGCGCCCAGGCCGCCCGGGTAGTTGCTCACCTCGACCGTCCGTGCCATCTGATCGCCGGTCAGGACCATGGCCAGCGCGCGGGCGGCCCGGTCCCAGCCCTGCCCGCGCGCGGCGGGCGCGACCACGGTGAGCCGGCCCGCCGTGGGCATGCGGGAGCCGGGCCCGCAGCCGCCGGCGGCCATGACTCCCAGGGCGAGCACGAGGAAGCGCCTGCGGTGCATAAGCGCCCCCTCCCCACACCCCTCCAATACCCCAGGCTATCGACACATCACTTTCTGTCACAAATTAGGGGTCTTATGGCCCTTGGGGGGATCGGCGGGGTCGAGACTCACTCCACCGTGACGCTCTTGGCCAGGTTGCGAGGCTTGTCCACGTCCCGCTCCAGTGCCACGGCGGCGTGGTAGGCCAGGAGCTGGAGCGGGATCGACAGCAGGATCGGGTCCAGCTCGATCTCGTTCCTCGGCACCACGACGCAGTCGTCGGCCAGCTTGGGGTCGGCCGTACGGTGGCCGACCATGAGCACCCGCCCCCCGCGCGCGCGGATCTCGCCCAGCGTGGTGAGGTTCTTGTCCAGCAGTTCGTCGTCGGGGACGATCGCGACGGTCGGCATCTCCGGGCCGATCAGCGCCAGCGGCCCGTGCTTGAGCTCACTGGCCGGATATGCCTCGGCGTGCACGTAGGAGATCTCCTTGAGCTTCTGCGCGCCCTCACGGGCCACCGGGTAACCCCGGACCCGGCCGACGAACATCATGCTCGGCGCGTCGGCGTACTTGTGCGCGAGCTCCTTGATCTGCGGCTCCAGCGCCAGGATCTCCTTGATCTGGCCGGGCAGCCTGCGCAGGCCCTCGCAGATGCGGCGGCCGTCGGCCGGGGACAGGTCGCGCACCCGCCCCAGGTGGAGCGCGAGCAGCGCGAAGGCCACCGCGGTCGAGGTGAACGCCTTCGTGCTCGCCACCGAGACCTCGGGGCCGGCGTGCAGGTAGACGCCGCCGTCGCACTCGCGGGCTATGGCGCTGCCGACGGTGTTGACGATGCCGAGCACCCGGCCGCCCTTGCGCTTGAGCTCCTGGACCGCCGCCAGCGTGTCGTAGGTCTCCCCCGACTGGCTGATCGCCACGTAGAGGGTGTCGGGCTCCACCACCGGGCTGCGGTAGCGGAACTCGCTGGCCGGCTCGGCGTCGGCCGGGATCCGCGCCAGCTCCTCGATCAGCTGGGCGCCGATCTGGCCCGAGTAGTAGGCCGAGCCACAACCGATGATCTTCACACGGCGGAACGACCGCGTCTCGCGCGCGTCCATGTTGAGCCCGCCCAGATGGGCGATGTGGAAGCGGTCGTCCAACCGCCCGCGCAATGTCCTGGCCACGGTCTCCGGCTGCTCGGAGATCTCCTTGAGCAGGTAGTGCTCGTAGCCGCCGGTGTCGTAGTGCCCGGCCTCCCAGTCGACGGTCAGCGGCTCCTTGGCCGTCTCGCGCGCGTCGCTGGCGAAGGTGGTGAAGCCGTCCGCCTTCAGCACCGCGAGCTCGCCGTCCTCCAGATGGACCACCTGACGGGTGTAGCGGACCAGGGCGGCGACGTCGGAGGCGGCGAACATCTCCTTCTCGCCGATGCCCAGCACGATCGGGCTGCCGTTGCGGGCCACCACCACCTCGCCGGGCCGCTGGGCGTCGAGCACCGCGATGCCGTACGTGCCGACGACCCGCTTGAGCGCCATCCGGACCGCCTCCTCCAGCGAGTCGGTCTCCTCGACGGTACGGGCGATCAGGTGCGACAGCACCTCGGTGTCGGTCTCGGACGCGAAGACCGCGCCGTCGGCCTCCAGCTTGGCGCGCAGCTCGTCGGCGTTCTCGATGATCCCGTTGTGCACCACCGCGACACGCTCGTCGGTGGACAGGTGGGGGTGGGCGTTGACGTCGCTGGGCGCCCCGTGGGTGGCCCAGCGGGTGTGCCCGATGCCCAGGCCGCCCTTGAACCGCGCCGGTACGACCGCCGCCAGGTCGGCCACCCGGCCTTTGACCTTGCGCAACTTCAGGCCCTTGTTGGAGACCACCACACCGGCCGAGTCGTAGCCCCGGTACTCAAGGCGCTGCAGGCCCTCCAACAGGATGGGCGCCGCGTCCTTGGGCCCCACATAAGCCACGATTCCGCACATCTAATTGCTCCTTGCCGTAGACGACTTGCCGGTGAACAACGACCTGCCCGTAAACGCTTCACCCATAGACGATCCGGCGCAGCTGGCGCACGGAGAGTTCGGGCGCCGCGACGCGGCGGGCCCGGATCTCGACGGCGATCCGGGGGAAGATCTCGTCGTTGACCAGCCCCTTGGACTTGAGCTCGGCGTGACGCCGCCGGACGAACTCCTCGACGGGCTCGGAGAAGTACGCCAGCACGTCCGCCACCACCCGCGCCGCCTCCCCCGGACCGAGTGCGCTCGTCCGGGTCAGGTGGGTAACGAGATCCTCATGCGGATGCCATGCCGTGGACACAGAGCAGGACCATACGCAGCATTGACGGCCTTCACCAAGTTTTCTGCCCGATTTCGGGCAAGCTTTGCCCCAGCCGACCCCAACCCCGTCCAATCATGAGACATTCGGTAATCCGATCCACCCTCTGCGTAGTCATCCGGCCAGGAGGAACCACCATGCGCCGTCTGCCGGGGATCGCCGTCGCCGCCACCCTCGCCGCGCTGACCCCACCCGTCACGGGGGGACCGGTGCCGGCGGGCGGGCAGACGGCCCGGACTCACGGTATGCCGGAGAGCAGGCAGGCGGCCTTCGCACGGGCCGCCCGGACCTATGGCGTGCCGGAGAGCGTGCTGCTCGCGGTCTCCTACATGGAGTCCCGATGGGACGTCAACGACGGCCTGCCCAGCGTCTCCGCGGGCTACGGCCCCATGCACCTGGTCGACGGCCGGCTCGGCCCGGAGCACCACCGTCGCGACGCGGAGGACCCGCGTGGCGACGAGCGCCGGCCGCACCCGCCCGTCGACCCCGACACCACCGCGCCCCCACCCCGGGACACCCTGCACCGGGCGGCGGAGCTGACCGGGATCACTCCCGGCCGGCTGCGCCGGGATCCGGTGGCCAACATCGAGGGCGGCGCGGCGCTCCTCGCCGACCAGCAGCGGCGCCTCGGCGAGCCGCCCGACGCCGACCCCGTGCGGTGGTACGGCGCGGTGGCCCGCTATCCCGGCACGACGGACCCCGGGGCGAGCGCCGGAGCGGCGAGCTCCTTCGCCGACGAGGTCTACGCGACGATCCGCACCGGAGCCGCGCGCGTCACCGACGACGGCGCGCGGGTGGTCCTGCCGGCGGCTCCCGGCCTCTCCCCGCCGCGGCTGCCCACCTCGGCCGGACAGCGCCGCGCGTCCGCGGCCGCGCCCGCACCCGACTGCCCACCCGCCCTCTCCTGCGAGTGGATGCCGGCCGCCTACCAGCGGCTCAAGCAGGGCGGCTACGGCAACCACGACCGCTACGACGGCCCCCGCCCGATCGACTACATCGTCATCCACGACGGGGAGACCAGCTACGACGCCATGACCCGGCTGGCCGCCGATCCCACCTACCTGAGCTGGCACTTCACCCTGCGCTCCAGCGACGGCCACATCGCCCAGCACCTACGGTGCAGCGACATCGGGTGGCACGCCGGAAACTGGTACGTCAACAGCCGCTCCATCGGCCTGGAGCACGAGGGCTACCTGGCCAGGGGCGGGGCCTGGTACACCGAGGCGATGTACCGGTCCTCGGCCAGACTGGTCGCCTATCTCGCCCGCAAGTACAAGGTCCCCCTGGACCGGGCGCACATCATCGGTCATGACAACGTCCCGGGCACCACCCCGGCCACCGTGCGCGACATGCACTCGGATCCCGGCCCCTACTGGGACTGGAGCCACTACTTCGAACTGCTCGGCAGCCCCCTGACCCGCTCCTCCGACCCCACCGCGCGCTCGGTGATGATCAAGCCGGACTACGCCCTCAACCAGGCGCGCTTCACCGGCTGCGCCAAGTCCGGCGCGTGCCCCGCGCGGAGCACGTCCTCGGTCTGGCTGCACGACCGCCCCTCGGAGGCGGCCCCGCTGGTCAAGGACATCGGCAAGCACCCGACGGGCGACTCCACCTACAGCGTCTACGACCAGGCGGCCCTCGCCTCCACCGGCCAGCGCTACGCCCTCGCCGGACGCAAGGGAGACTGGACGGCCATCTGGTACCTCGGGCGGAAGGCGTGGTTCCACGATCCGGCGGCCAACCGCACGTCCGTGCCCGCGACCGGCCCCCTGGTGACGCCCCGGCACGGCCTCACCTCCGTCAAGGTGTACGGCAGGGCCTACCCCGACGCGTCGGCCTACCCCCGGGGCGTCCCAGCGCAGGAGCTGACCCCTCTGCAGTACACGCTCCCGGCCGGGCAGTTCTACAGCCTCGGCATGACGAGCCCCGCCACCTACCTCCGGGCGGGCGCCTTCGACCCGTCACACCACCGGATCATCAGGGGGGACACCCCCTATCGGCAGATCCAGTTCGGTCACCGGATCATGTTCGTCCGGGCCGCCGACGTCCGGGTGGTCCCCGACAACGACCGCCGTCAGGTCGCCGGCATGCGCGCATCCGCGCTCCGGAGGCGCTAGAGTCTTCACGTGCCCCGGACGATTTTCCGGGAAACACGCGGAAGTGGCTCAGTGGTAGAGCATCACCTTGCCAAGGTGAGGGTCGCGGGTTCGAATCCCGTCTTCCGCTCCGGCGGATCCTCCGGGATCTGGCTGGTGGAGTGGCCGAGAGGCGAGGCAACGGCCTGCAAAGCCGTGTACACGGGTTCAAATCCCGTCTCCACCTCAGTGCACGGACATCGGAGCCTTCAGGATCCGGTAAAGTAGCGCAGGTGCCGCCAAGGGGAGACCCGGGGCGGACACGCGGAAGTGGCTCAGTGGTAGAGCATCACCTTGCCAAGGTGAGGGTCGCGGGTTCGAATCCCGTCTTCCGCTCTGGTTCACCCGAGGACGATTAGCTCAGCGGGAGAGCGCTTCCCTGACACGGAAGAGGTCACAGGTTCAATCCCTGTATCGTCCACCATCAAAGATCCCCAGGTCATCGACCTGGGGATCTTTTCCTGTCGGCACGGTTGCCCCTCCCCGGCGCGTGAACGTCTTTCCCGGCTCCCCGCGGATCATTACGATCATCCTTTTCCTACGCGGCAGATCGCCATTAAGAGGCAACATAGAGGGACGCACAACGCGAAATCGGATAATCGCTGTGCTTTTCCGACCGCGGTGAAAGGGGCCGACCTGTGCAGCGCGTGGTAGTCGATCCGGTCGGAGCCACGGCCCTCAACGGAACGTCGGCGGCATTGGTACTGGTCACGCTCGGCCTCTACACCCTGATCCTCACGTGTGTCCACGCCGCCAGGAAACCCCTGCCGCCCGACTCCGTCGAGCGGGTCGTCTACCGGAACGCGCAACGGTTCGCGGGGGGCTACCTGATCCTGGAGGACTTCGACTACGGCTCCAGGGAGCTGCTCGGCCGGGTCCAGCACGCCATCGACCGCATCTTCGGCTCCCGGGTCAACGCCATGGGCATGCTCGACAGCGTGCGCAACGCGGTGATGCTGCCCGCCGAGGAGTGGGAGATCGCCCGGCTGCTGACCAAGCTGTCGGCGCTGCGGGCCAGACACCACAACCTCGCCCGCGGCGGGAGGACGCCGGAGGTGGCGGCCGCGATGGCGCCCCTGGAGCGGGCGCTGGCCGCCAGCGAGGCCGCCGTCGTCGCCCGGGTGGAGGCCCTGGAGCGGTACGCGCGTCACGTGGCGGACGCCGATCGTGCCCTCGGCGCCCAAGGGCAGATCGACGCGCTCCTCGCCCATCTGCCGGAGTACGAGCAACTCGTCGCCGAGACGGGTGCCGCCCGGTTCTCGGCGCCGGAGATCGGCCACCTGAGCGAGGACGCCGCCCAGCTCCAGCGGGCGCTCCGCGACAGCGCCCGCTCCGCCCACGAGGCCTTCCGCTACCTGGACAGGCCCTCCCTCGGCTGAGTGTCCGGCGTCACCCTGGTCCCGAAGCCGTGACCGGATCACCTGTATAGGGTCTGTCCCATGAGGGAAGAGCCAGTGATGATCTTCGACGGCGACTGCGGGTTCTGCACGACGAGCGTCCGGTTCGCCGAGCGCGTGTTCGGCGTACGGGCCCGTGTCACCCCCTGGCAGTTCGCCGACCTGACGGCGCTGGGCACCACGCGGGAGCGGGCCGAGCGTGAGGTCCTGTGGGTCGAGCGGGGCCGGGTGTACGGCGGGGCGCAGGCGGTCGCCAGGCTGCTGATCGCCGCCGGTCCGCCGTGGATCCTGGCGGGGCTCGTGCTGCGGATCCCGCCGTTCCGGTGGGTGGCCCGGGGCGCCTACCGGCTCGTCGCGAAGAACCGGCACCGCCTGCCCGGCGGCACCCCCGCCTGCTCCCTCCCGGCGGCCCCGCGATGACCGTCCTGCTCACCGGCTTCGAGCCGTTCGACGGCGCCGAGGTCAACCCGTCGTGGGAGGCGGTCAGGCTGGTGCCCGGGGTGCGGGCCGTACAGCTGCCGTGTGTGTTCGGCCGGGCGCTTGAGCACCTGCGCGCGGCGGTGCTGGAGCACGACCCCGCGGTGGTCGTCTGCGTCGGGCAGGCCGGCGGGCGGCCCGACGTCACGGTCGAGCGGGTGGCCGTCAACCTCGACGACGCCCGCATCCCGGACAACGCCGGACGGCAGCCGATCGACGAGCCGGTGGTGCCCGGTGGCCCGGCCGCCTACTTCGCGACGCTGCCGGTGAAGGCCTGCGTGGCGGCGGCCCGGGCGGCCGGGGTCCCGGCGAGCGTGTCGCAGAGCGCCGGGACGTTCGTCTGCAACCACCTCTTCTACGGCCTCATGCACCTGATCGCCACCGAGCGGCCCGGCGTCCGGGGCGGCTTCGTGCACGTGCCGTTCGCCCCGGAGCAGGTCCTCGGCCAGGCCCGGCCGTCCATGCCGGTGGCGACGGTCGCCGGGGCGCTGGCGGCGATCGCGGCCGCGGCCGTCTCCGTGGACGGCGACCTGCGCCTGGTCGGCGGCTCCCTGCACTGACGGCGGCCCCTCAGAGGGGCACGCCGTACACCACCCGGCGGCCCGCGAACTCGGTCACGCTCCACAGCGTCTTCTTGTCACGGACGCAGGTGAGATCCTCGGGGCCCACCGGGTAGGGACGCTCGACGACCTTGTCGCCCACCACGATGAGAGTGCCGTTCCTGGTCGCGCCGGCCGCCTGGCTGAGGTACCAGGTGCCGTCGTGGGAGAGCGCGCCCTGGATCTTGGCCTCGGGCAGGCGGTAGGCGTCCGAGGCGGAGGCGACGCCGGCGTCGGCGCGCAGGGAGCCGTCGGACTCCAGCGGCCAGCGGGCCACCCGGCCGTATGTGCCGGGAGTGTCCACGTACTCACCGGAGATCAGGGTGTCGACCGGGGTCGTGCGGTCGATCGCGGCGAAGGAGAACCGGGCGCCGCCGGCCGAGGTCCAGGCACCGGTCTGCGGCATCACGTAGCGGTAGCCGAAGGCGTTGTACACCCCGCCCTTCCTGCCGATCGTGGTCTTTCCGTCCCCGTCGACCTCGAAGATCTGCCGGGTGTCGAAGACCCGCATGCCGTGGGCGGTGTCGGCGACGTAGAGCAGGTCGCCGTACCAGGCGATGCCGCCGGCGTGGATGTCGATCGGGGCGATGTCGCCGTCCGGGCGGGCCCGCACGAGCAGGACGTGCCGGTAGCGGAGCGTCGCCGTGTTGAGGAAGGACAGCCGCACGCCCCGCTCGGCACCCGTCTCGGGCTTGTAGTACCAGCTCACCACGTAGGTGCCCCCATCGGTCCCCGCGTCCGAGGCACAGGTCAGGCCCTGGGGATACCAGTCGCGGACGGCGTTGTCGTCGGCGTCGAAGCAGTACCAGTCCACCGGCCGGGGCTTCATCGTCTGAAAGGCCCCGGCGCCGGTCGCGCCCTTCCTGACCAGGACGCGGTTCGCCTTGGCCAGCACGGTGTCGAGGGTCGCGCGCTTGAGCTGCTCGCTCAGGGCCTGGACCCCGGCTGCGAGGTCACCGTCGTCCCGTCTCAGCTGGAACGGTTCCACCGCCACGGCCGTCATCCCACTCATGGGTCTCCTCTTCCGGTCCCGCCCGGATGGACGGATCACGATGTGGAGTTCATGAGTATGCCTGGACTCAAATACCTTTTGTGATCATATGGGCCAGGTGTGTACGGGGTCGCCGGTGAGCGCCAGCTCCCGGTAGCGGGTCACCATGCGAGACCGGCCCGCCGGATCCTCGCCGAGACGCTTCAGGGCCTCCCGCTGCCAGATCGCACCGGTACGGCGGAGCATGACCCTGTTCCGGATGATGCCCAGCGTCCGGTCGGCCTCGTCCGGGTCCACCCCCACCCGGATGAGCCCGGCCCTGGTGACCGGCAACAGGTTCAGGGCGAGCCGCGCGGCGGGGATCTCCTCCCCGTCCAGGCCGGGCCAGGTCAAGGACGCGTCCAGGCCGTGGATCGCGGCCCGGTAGAAGTTGCGGTAGGCCGCGGCGAAGGGGAACTCCTCGACCGGTTCGACCGCCATGGCGGCGGTGAGGCCGAGCAGGAACGCGGCGTTGGCCGCCATGTCGGCGGGGGTCGGCCCGGCCGGTAGGGCGCGCATCTCCACCCGCAGGTGGCCGCCGTCCACGGGGTCGTAGATCGGACGGTTCCACTGCCAGATCGTGCCCTGGTGCAGCCGGAGCTCGGCCAGCTTCGGTGCCTCTCCGTCAGCCAGGGTGACCGCCTCGGTGATCATCGGCATGATCGGCTCGTAGTCGCGGACGCACGTCTCGAACATCTCCTCGACGCTGCTCACCCACCCGGAGCCGAAGGCGACCCGCCGGTCCCTGCGGTCGAGCCGCTCCACGTCCCGGTCGTCGGCCGTCTCCTCGAACAGCGCGATCCTGGTCTCCTCCCACAACCGCCTGCCGAGGAAGCCCGGCGAGTTGCCGCTGACCGCGAGGACAGGGCCGATGGCCAGCTGGGCGGCGTTGTAGACGCGGGCGAAGTCGGCGGGGGCCGTACGGAGGTGCACCTGCCATGAGGTGTTGGCGCTCTCCAGGATCACCCCCTCGACCTCCAGCTCCAGCTCCTCGACCCCCTCGATGCGGATCCGGAACGGCTCGGTGCGCAGCCGCCGCAGCCCCCGGCTCATCGCCCGGTAGCGGCTCTCGTCGCTGAGCGCCTCGTGGGTGAAGTCGAGCTCGCTCAGCGAGGGGAGGATCCCGATCGCCAGAGCCTGTCCGCCCTGCGTCGCCGCCGCCGTGTCCACCAGAGCCATCGTCTCCCGCAGCTCCCGCTCCAGGGCGCTGAAGGGCCGCCCGGCGATGGGCAGCGGGGTCAGGTTGACCTCCAGGTTGAACCGGCCGAGCTCCGGCACGAGCCGGTTGTCGGCGGCGGCGGCGCGTACCTCGTGGTTGCGCGGGAGCGGCCGGCCGTCGGGTGCGATGAGGAACAGCTCCAGCTCGGCTCCGACGGTCGCGGGCCCGGTACCGAAACCCGGCCTGGCGAGCAGCCCGCGGAGCACGGCGAGCTGCTCCGCGAGCCGCTCCCCGAAGCGGGCGAACTCCGCTTCGGAGAATCGGTCCTTGTTGAGTTGCTGACCCATCTCACCATCCGATCAGTCGGTCTCTGTGCCCCTCCTTCTGTCCCAGGCTGGGGGTTCTAATCGGCCCTCGCGGTAAGTGACGGCTCGGACGGCCTATCCGGCGTCGGGACGCGGCGCTCACCAGCTCACCGTACCCTCGTCGCAGAGGTAGGCGCCGGGCGGGCCCTCCTCGTCCAGCCCGCGATGCTGGAGACGGTCAGCGGTGGCCTCCTCCGCCCGGACCTGCTGGTCACCCGGATCATCGGCCTCGACGAGGCGGGTCCCGCGCTCGCCGCGATCGGCTCCGTCCCCGGCGTCACGATGATCCTGCCCGCGACGTGAGGACGCGTTCCGCCCGGCGGGCGTCGCGCCGGAAACCCGTCGACGCCACGCCGGACAAACTACTTCTAGCTCCCATAAAAGATGACGAATACGGTGATAACGTCCCTGGGCATGCGTCCAGAAGATCTCACCTCGCTGCGTGTCCCCGGTAGCGTCACCCTCCACGGGGACCTCATCCTCGTCGACGTGGCCCGCCCCGATCTGGAGGCCGACACCTATCTCGGGGGCCTGTGGCGGCTCCCCCAGGACGGCCCGCCCGCCCCGTTCACCTTCGGCGACCGCGACAGCGCGCCCCGCATCTCCCCCGACGGGGCCTGGGTTGCCTTCCTGCGCGCGAAGACCGGCGGCAGGCCGCAACTCCACGTGATGCCCACCGGCGGCGGCGAGGCACGCCCGCTCACCGATCTGCCGCTCGGCGCGGGCGAACCGGTCTGGGCCCCCGACTCCCGCCGGATCGCGTTCGTCGCCCGCGTCCCCGAGGACGGCCGCTACGGCACCGAGGAGGACGTGAGCGCCGCGGCCGAGGCGCCGCGCCGGATCACCGGGTTCCGCTACCGCACCGACAACGTCGGCTTCACCCTGGACCGGCGACCCGCCCTGTTCGCGGTCAACGCGCTGGCGGACATCCCCCAGCCGGTACGGCTCACCGACGGGCCCTACGACGTCGCCTCTCCCTGCTGGACGCCCGACGGCGAGCATGTGCTGGTCTCGGCCAGCCGCGACCTGGACGGCGAGTGCCGGCACACCGACCTGTACGCGGTGCCGGCCGCCGGCGGCGCGCCGGTCCTCGTGGTGCGCAGCGCCGGATCGGCCGACCATCCCGTCGCGCTCCCCGACGGAGACGTGCTCTACCTCGGCACGGTCTTCTCCGGTGTCCACTCGGTGGCCCGCAACACCGGACTCCACCGCGCCCCCCTGCACATCGGCGGCGAGCCGGAGAGCGGGACCCGCCTGACGGAGGAGGAGTCGGTGGACATCGAGCCGATACTCCCCGTCGCGGTCGACGACGGCGTCCTGGTCGCGGTGCGGGTGCGTGGCGCGGTCGAGCTGCGGCTGGTCCCCCCCGGCACCGAGGAGCAGCCCCTGGAGAAGCTCCCCCTCGTGCTGGGCGAGCGGGCGAGCGTCATGGCGTTCGCCGCCCACGGCGGGCGGGTCGTCGCGGTGGCGTCCACACCGGAGAGCCCCGGCGAGGTGGTCACCCCGGACGGGACGCTCACCGACTTCTCCGGGCCGCCGGCCGGGGTCCGCCCGCTCCAGGAGATCACCGCCGTCTCCGCCGACGGCTACCCCGTCCACGGCTGGCTGGCCCTGCCCGAGGGCGAGGGCCCGCACCCGGTCCTGCTGAACGTGCACGGCGGCCCGTTCACCCAGCACGGGTGGGGCTTCCTGGACGAGACCCAGGTCTACGCCGCCGCCGGATACGCGGTGGTCCTGCCCAACCCGCGCGGTTCGGCCGGGTACGGCCAGGCGCACGGCCAGGCCGTGGTCGGCGCGCTCGGCACCGTGGACGTCGACGACGTGCTCGCCCTGCTGGACGCGGCGCTGGCCCGCCCCGAGTGCGACGACGAGCGGGTCGGCGTGATGGGCGGCTCCTACGGCGGGTTCATGACGAGCTGGCTGGCCGCCCACCACGGGGAGCGCTTCAAGGCGGCCTGGAGCGAGCGAGCGGTCAACGCCTGGGATTCCTTCACCGGCTCCTCCGACATCGGCTGGTTCTTCACCGAGGCCTACTGCGGCCCCGACATCGAGACCCAGCGCGCGATGAGCCCGCTGCAGCACGCCGACCGGATCAGCCTGCCGTTCGCCGTGGTCCACTCCGAGGAGGACTGGCGCTGCCCGGTCGAGCAGGCCCAGCGCATGTTCGTCGCGCTGCGCCGCAACGGCGTCCCGGCCGAGTTCCTGCTGTTCCCGGGCGAGGGCCACGAGCTCAGCCGGGGCGGGCGCCCCAGGCACCGCCTGCAGCGTTTCGAGGCCGTCCTCGAATGGTGGTCACGCCACCTGTCCTGACCCTGCCGGCCGGGCCCCGCCGAACGCCTGCCGGTCCTCCGGCGGGGCCTGGTCAGGCCAGGCAGGTCAACAGCCTGCCTCCGTTGTAGTCGATCATCTCCAGCACCGCGGCGGCCACGTCGATCGGCTCCCCCGGAGGCAGGCCGTCCAGCTCGGCGTAGGCCCGGTGCAGGTTGCCGACGATGCGCTCGGGGTCGAGCAGCCCGCCGTACTCGCCGAGGCCGGCCTCGCGCGCCGCCTCCAGCGGCGACAGGCCGGCCGCCCTGCCGAGCTCGGCGGTGGCCATCACGAACCGCAGGTATCCCTGCACCCGGTCGATGACCTCCGGTCCGCACACGCCGCCGTGACCGGGCACGACCGTCTCGGCGCCCAGCTCCCTGAGCCTGTCCAGGGCGGTGATCGAACCCTGGACCGAACCCATCATCACGAACGGCGTGCCGCCGTTGAACACCAGGTCCCCGGCGAACAGCAGCGACCGCTCGGGGATCCACACGATCGAGTCGTTGGTCGTGTGCGCCGGGATGCCGAGGTGGCGGACCTCGCAGCGCAGTTCGTCGGAGTGGACGGTCACCCCGTCGGTGTAGGTGAGGAACGGCGGGCAGGGCACCAGGTTTCCCCAGTCCACCTCGGTCCAGGCCATCGTGCGGTACTCCGGGATCCCTTCGGCGAGGATCGCCTCCCGCGTCTTCTCGTGCCCGACGATCGTCGCCTCGGGGAAGGCGGAGTTGCCGAAGGTGTGGTCGCCGTGGTGGTGGGTGTTGATCAGCGTCGTCACCGGCCGGTCGGTGACCGATCTGATCGCCTCACGGTAGGCGAGGGTGCGCCGCTCGGTGGAGCAGGCGTCCACACTGATCACTCCGCGCCGCCCCACCAGGAAGCCGGTGTTGTTGATCCACCAGCTCCCGTCGGGCTGGATGTAGGCGTAGACGCCGTCGGAGACCTCCTCGACGCGGGCGGGGGGCAGGGGATGATCGTGGCGCGATGAGCTCATGGTCGAAATTATCGGCTCCGGGGGTCCGGGTCACCAGGATCACAAGTTCGTCGGCCTCAGAGGGCCTGGCCGCCGAACGTGATCCGCTCGGCGGAGGTCACCCGCGACACCGTGTGCACTCCTGCCGGTCCCTCCGGGGTCAACCCCGCAGCAGGCGCACCTGGACCGGACGGCCGTCCACGGTCTCGAACTCCACCACGGTCGCCTCGCCCCGCACCCGCGCCTTGCACGGCTGGTCGCCGTCGGCGCGCCAGCGTCCATGGAGGGTCACCCGCATCAGGTGGGGGTGACTCGGGCTGGTCAGCCACGGCCGCGACCAGGGGCTGTAGTGGCCGACATAGCGGCCGCGCTCGTACTGGTCGTGGTCGATGCCGCTGTACAGCCGCAGATCGGGGTCGCACACCGCCAGCACCAGGCCGTCGTCCCCGTCGCCCCGCAGGAGCACCATGGACGGCGTGTCCACCTCGCGTACCGGCCCCTCGGCCAGCTTCAGCGGTTTGAAGACCGCGTAACCGGTGATTCCGGTCGCCCGGTCGCTCACCACGTGCGCGGAGGTGTCGGCGCGCAGCACGGTGTAGGGCGCGCTCGCCGGGTCGGCCATCGCGGCGGCGAACGCGGCCATCCGCTCGGGGGTGGTGCCGACCACCATGGCGTACTGGTAGCTCCCGTCTCGCGGAGAGGCGCCGTGCCTGATCCAGGCGGTCGCGAAGTCGCCACTGGTCGGGGCTTCGGTCGCGTTGTCGCGCGAGGCCTGGGTGGAACGGGTCAGGCCGGCCCGCTGCCCGGCCGCCAGGTGGTAACCGATGCCCTTGTCGTCCAGCAGCCAGCGCGGCGCGAGGTCCGGCGCGTCGTGCGGGAAGGCCGTGACCGGCTCGGTCCCGTCGACGTAGGTGGGGGCCGACCGGCTGGACAGGCGGGTCTGGAAGAGCGTGGTCTCGGTCTGGTGCGGGGAGTCGTTCTCGATGCCGGTGCCGACGGCCACGATCCGGTCGTCGAACAGGAAGACCGACTTCAGTGCGCGGTGCGACCCCTCGTACTTGGGGTGCTCGCGCAGCTCCATCGCGAACATGCCGTTGCGGCCGTCGATGGTGTGCGCTCCACCGAACCGCGAGTCGGTGAGCAACATCTCCTCGATGGCCCCGGTCAGGTCGCCTCGCAGCTCGTCCAGTGGCCGGTGCACGGTGGTCGTGCCGGGCCTGCGGTTCCAGTCCCAGCCCGCCTGGGCGTAGCCGCTGTCGGCGTTGCCGATCGGGTTTCCCCGGTGCAGCACCTGGATCTGGCCGTAGGTGTTGTACCGGCCGTACCAGTTGGCGCCCTCGTAGATCTCGGTGCTCCACAGGTAGCGGTTGTGCCCGCGCACCGTGACCTGCCAGTCCTGTCGCCGGTGCACGGCCAGGGCGGCGTAGTTGATCGTCCAGTTGCCGGTGGGGGCGGGTTCGGCGGTGATGCCGCGCGCCGTCAGGCGTGCGGCGACCTGCTTCTGCTGGGCGGTGGGTGCGGCGGGAAGCAGCCGCAGGAAGGCCGCGGCGATCTCGGGGTCCACGTCGCCGGAGCCGCCGGGGGTGCCGGAGATCGCCAGCCACTGGTACGGCACCGGCGACAGGGCGGTCAGCCCGCTGGGATTGCGACCGCTGATCGAGATGGGCCAGTGGTTCTTGTTGGCGTAGACCCGCATGGTGAGCAGCGCCCGCTTGAGCCAGGTGTGCGCCTGGGGGTCGAGGCGGAAGACCCCGCCGCTGAGCACGTAGACCAGGGGGGCCAGCCCGGTGAAGCCGTCGCGGACGTAGTCGGGGAAGAACCCGACGTGGTGGAAGACGGACCCGTCGGCCTTGAGGCCGTCCTGGATGCCGTCGGTGGGCAGCATCGCCCAGTTCAGCCAGTCGAGCAGCGCGCGCAGGTACGCGATCTGCTCGGCTTCGGTGTCGCGCAGGAGCGCGACCGCGAGCATCCCCCGGAGGGTGGTGTTGAAGATGTCCATGACGCTGCAGTGCGCCTGGTGGTGCCCGCGGTCCCGGAAGATCCGGCCGAACCCGGTCAGCCAGCCCAGGTCGGCGCGGACCTGCTCGAACAGTCCGGCCTCGCGCAGCACGTCCTTCATGAGGTAGATGGAGTCGTAGTAGCCACGCACGTTGTAGCCCAGGTGGTGGATGGTGCCCTGGCAACTTCCCCAGGTCCAGCCCTGGTCGCGCAGATGGGCGACCATCCGGATGTAGAGGGCGGCGAGCGCGGGCCGGTGCGCCGCGCCGGCCGAGTCGTGGGCCAGCGCCAGGGCCCTCATCAGGTCGGTGGAGGCGCTCAGCGTGACCGCGTTGACGAACGTCTTGAGCTCGGCGGCGATCTCCGGGGGGTAGATCTGCGACTGGTAGGAGAAGACCGGGCGGCCCAGCCCGGTGGACGACGCCTCGGGGACGCCGAGCGCGGCGACCTGGGCGGTGAGCGCGGCCACCGAGGCGTCGTCCACCTTCACCGGTGAGGCGAGATATTCGTCCCGGTAGCGGGTGGCCAGTGCGCGCAGCGAGGCGGTCTCCTCCGCCGACGGCGCGCCCGTGTCGAACCGGGCCTTGGCCAGCAGGCGGTCGAAGAGGTAGAGCGCCTGCCACTGCTGGGCGTCGTAGTCGTCGCCCTCCTTGGCGATGTCCGGCACCTGGGCGTCGCGGCAGGGGGCGTCCGGCCGCAGCGGCGCGTTGAGCATGAGCTGGTCGATGTGGAGCGTCCCGGTGCGGCGGGGCGCGATGATCCGGAGGGTGTCCATGCCGGGATGCGGCCGGCCGTGCATGTCGTAGTCGTAGCGGACCCAGGCCGTCCGCCAGCCGGTGAAACCGAGCCGGAACTCGAACCACGCGTCGGTCCGATCCCCCCTGCCGAACTCGAAGCGGACCACGTCGTCCACCGGGACCTCGTTGAAGATCCAGACCGAGAAGGTGTCCACGGTCCCCTGCCAGGCCTGGTCGTCCAGCGGCCGGTAGGGGTCGGGGGAGAAGCCGAGGGGCGCCCTGACCGTGATCGTGGAGCGGCTGCCGTGTTCCCAGCGGAGTGAGTGGCTTCCGCAGATCGCCGCCCGGTCGGTGATGCTCAGCGCCGAGTCTCGTCCGGCGGTGATCTGCGGCGGGACGGCGGTCTCCAGCAGGAAGACCGGCGGGGTCATGGCCAGGGCCCGCTGCTCCAGGTCCTCGGCGGCGGCGCTCTGGGCCGCCGCGTCCCCGGCCGTCGCGGCGGACGCCGTACCGGGGCGCGGGAGCACGGCGCCGGCCATGCCCGCCGCGCCGGCCTTGAGCGCGGTCCTACGAGTGATCTCCACCACGGTGCCTCCTCCGGTCGGGCTAGCCGTATCCAACGGGAGCGGAAAGATATGAATAAAGAAGTAATCCGGAATTTTTCATGGCCCGTTCATCCGTGTAGGCAAGGGAAAACCGCCGTTCGGCAGGATTCATCCCTAATTCATGGTGTTGACTTGGGGTTGACTTCGGGCTCAGGATTCCGGCATCCGCCCCCTCCCCCAGGAGCGTTCGATGTACGGATCCCTCCCCCGCCGCCAGGTGTTCAGGATCGTGGCCGCCGCGGCCGTGGCGACCACGGTCAGTCTCGGTACCGTCGCCTGCGGCGGCTCGGCCGGCCAGGCCTCCGATGAGCTCGTCTACTGGTCGATGTGGAAGGCGGGCGAGCCCCAGGCCAAGGTGCTGGAGTCCGCCATCGCCTCCTTCACCAAGGAGACCGGCGTCAAGGTCAAGGTCGAGTGGAAGGGACGCGACGTCTCCAAGCAGCTCGCGCCCACACTCAACACCAGGAACGTCCCCGCCGACCTGATGGACTCCGCCGACCGGTTCGTGAAGTCGACGTTCGTCGCCACCGGGCAGGGCCTGGACCTCTCCCCCGTCTACGACATGGAGATCCCGGGCGAGGCCGGCAAGAAGGTCGGCGACGTGATCGACCCCAAGTACCGCGATTACGCGACCGCGGACGGCAAGCCCTGGCTGGTGCCCTACGAGGTGCTGGCCGAGCAGATCTGGTACAACGGCGACGAGCTCAAGGACGTGGCCTCCGCACCCCCGAAGACCTGGGACGACTTCGTCACCCTTCTGGGCGAGCGGAAGAGCGCGCGGAACGACGGGCCACTGGCGCTGGACGCCGACATCGCCGACTATTCGGCCTTCTGGACCTACCACGCGGTCCTGCGCGACCTCGGCCCCGGCGCGTTCGGCGCCGCCGCGGTGGACAAGACCGGCGCCAAGTTCGACGACCCGGCGTTCCTGGCCGCCATCCAGAAGATCGAGAAGCTCGTCAAGGACGGCTACTTCGCCAAGGGCTACGACGGCAGCAAGTATCCGGCCATCCAGCAGAAATGGGCCGGCGGCGGGGCCGACTTCCTGCTGCTGGGCACCTTCGCGCCCAGCGAGACGAAGCCCTCGGCCAAGGAGGGCTTCGCATACCGCTCCTTCCCCTTCCCCGAGGGCGCCAAGGGCGAGCAGACCCAGGAGATCTCACTGATCGGTTTCGCGATCCCCGCCCAGGCGGGAAACGCCGAGGCGGCGAAGAAGTTCGTCGCGTACTTCATGAACAAGGAGCGGCTGTCGAAGATCGCCTCCGAGGCCGGCAACATCACACCGCGCCCGGACATCGAGGTGCCCGCCGAACTGGCCGACGTGAAGAAGACGCTGGACACCGCGGAGACCCATCCGGCGCTCGACGGCGTGAAGATGGACAACGCCGACTGGTACACCAAGGTCTTCCAGCCGGTGAACACCGAGCTGATCACCGGTAAGGCCTCCGCGGCCGACTTCGTGGCCAAGCTCAAGAGCACCTCGGTCGACTTCTGGAAGCTCAACGACTGATGACCGTGACCGCCGTCCGCGAGACGGAGCCCGCCCTGGGACGGGCGCCCGCGCCCGCGGCGCAGGGCAGCCCGCTCACCCGGGGGAGGCGGCGGCTGTTCTGGCCGTTCGTCGCCCCCGCGCTCGTCCTCTACACCGTCTTCTACATCCTGCCGACCCTCGCCACCGCCTGGATCAGCCTCAACAAGTGGGCGGGCGCCGGGCCGATGGAGTTCGCCGGGCTCGACAACTACCGGCGGCTGCTGCTCGACCCGATCTTCCACGACTCCTTCGCCAACACGCTGACGATCCTCTTCGTCGTCGGCGGCGCGACCTTCGCCCTCAGCTTCCTGCTGACGATGATCCTGCGTGACATGGCCGGGCGTAAGGCGGTCCGGTCGATCATCTTCTTCCCCAACATCGTCTCCGGCATAGTGCTGTCGATCCTGTGGGGATTCCTCTTCCAGGCCGACGGTGTCGTCAACCAGGCACTGCGGGCCTTCGGTGTGGACGACCCGCCGAACTGGCTGGGCGCCGACAACCTCTTCTCCATCATCATGATCGGTCTGGTCTGGGTGCAGACCGGGTTCTACACCACGATCCTGATGGCCGCCGTGGACCGCATCCCCAAAGACCTCTACGAGGTGTGCGACCTGGAGGGCGCCAACGCCTGGCAGCGGTTCCGGCACGTGACGCTCCCGCTGGTGTGGGACGTCGTCGGGGTCTGCGCGGTGCTCTGGAGCATCAGCGCGATCAAGATCTTCGAGTTCATCTACGCGTTCGCGGGCGCGGCCGGCCAGCTTCCGCCCACCAAGGTGTGGAACACCGCCCTGTACGCCTATGCCGAGGCCTTCGCCGGAGGCGTGCCCAAGTACGGCTCCGCCGCCGCGACCGGCATGGTCATGCTCGCCCTGGTCGGCGTGCTGGTCGTGCTGCTGCGCCGGATGTTCCGCCGCGACCCGGTCCAGTTCTGAAAGGAGCGCCATCGTGGCAACGACCCGCAGGCTCCCCGGCCCCTTCACCCGTCCGCTCCGGCTCCCCGGACCGGCCAGGCTGCTCGGCTCCCCCCTGGCGTGGCTGTTCGCCCTGTTCAGTGTGGCCGTCGCGGTGTGGATGCTGCTGACCTCGCTCAAGTCCACCCGCGCGATCTTCGCCGAGCCCTGGTCGCTGCCGGCCGACCCGCAGTGGGACAACTACGCCCGCGCCTGGACCGCCAGCGACTTCGCCGGCGCCACCCTCAACACGGTGGTCCTGGTCTTCGGCGCGGCGGCCACCACGATCGCGCTGTCGGCTCCGGCCGCCTACGCGCTGAGCCGGATCCTCACCCGTTGGAACAGCGGTCTCACCGCGTTCTTCGCGCTCGGCCTCGGCATCCCCTCACAGGTCATCGTCCTGCCGCTGTACGTGATGATGAACGCGCTCTACCTCGTCGACAGTCTGACCGGCATGTGGATCCTCTACGTCGCGACC
This sequence comes from Streptosporangium album, assembly GCF_014203795.1. Taxonomy (NCBI): domain Bacteria; kingdom Bacillati; phylum Actinomycetota; class Actinomycetes; order Streptosporangiales; family Streptosporangiaceae; genus Streptosporangium; species Streptosporangium album. The sequence goes on from NZ_JACHJU010000003.1 coordinate 794,958, forward strand.
TCGGTGCCGTTCACGGTCTTCTTCCTGACCGGCTTCTTCGGCTCGCTGCCCAGGGAACTGGAGGAGGCCGCGGCGCTCGACGGGGCCTCCCCCAACCGCACGTTCTGGCAGATCATGCTGCCGCTCGCGCGCAGCGGCATCATCACCGTGATGATCCTCAACGTCATCCAGCACTGGGGCGAGACGTTGTTCGGCCTGATCTTCCTGCAGAGCGAGGAGAACGCCACGCTCTCCCTCGCCCTGCTGGGCTTCCTGCAGCGGATGCAGTTCAACGGCGCCGACTGGGGCGGCCTGTTCGCCGGGGTCTGCATGGTCGTGCTGCCGGTCCTCGCCTGTTATATCTGGCTCGGCCGGCGGATCATCGAAGGCATGACCCTCGGTTCGGTGAAATGAGGACCCACCCCATGTCGGAGACGCGAGAGCTGAAGTTCCGCAGGCTCGCCACCGAACTCCGCGCAGAGATCCGCTCGGGCCTCTGGGCGGCCGGCGCCAAGCTGCCCACCGAGCAGGAGATCTCCCGCACCCACGGGGTCAGTCTCACCACGGTCCGCCGCGCGGTGGACGAACTCGTCGAGGAGGGGCTCGTGGTCCGGCGGCAGGGGGCGGGCACCTTCATGGTCCAGCAGGCCCCGGCCGTCCGGGGCGAGGCCGCGCTCGTCGGCGTGGTCGTGCCGGACACCACGCTGTACTACCCGAAGGTCCTGGAAGGCATCGAGGAGGCGCTGACCGCCGCCGGAGCGCGGCTGATGCTGGCCTGCTCCCGCTACCGGCCGGCCGAGGAGGAGGCCGCGCTGCGGCGGATGCTCGACTCCGGCGTGGACGGCCTGCTCGTCGTCCCCACGCTCATCGGCCGCGCGGACCCCGCGGCCGTCATCGACCGCCTGACCGGCCTGCCGGTGCCCGCCGTACTGATCGAACGAGGCCTGGACTCCGGTGACGACCCCAGCGAGCACGTCCGCACCGACCACGTGGCCGGAGGCTACGCGGCCGTGCTCCACCTCGCCGCGCTCGGCCACACCCGGCTGGCCCTGCTCACCCGCTCGGGCAACCCCACCAGCGCGCCGGTCGGCCGGGGCTTCGAGAAGGCGGTGGCGGACCTGGGCCTGTGGACCGCCGAACCGTTCTCCACCCCGCAGAGTGAGTGGAGCGCCGATGTCGCCGACGGACAGGTACGCCGCGTGACGTCCGAGGGCGCCACGGCCGTGGTCTGCTTCGGAGACCGTGAGGCCATCATGGTGGTATCCGCCGCCCGGCGGGTCGGCCTGGCCGTGCCTGAGGACCTGGCGATCGTCGCCTACGACGACGAGATCGCCGAACTGGCGGAGGTGCCGCTCACCGCGGTCTCCCCGCCCAAACGACATCTCGGCCGCCACGCGGCCGAGCTCCTGCTCCGCCGCCTGCGCGAGCCGGACCTGCCCAGACACCAGGTACGGCTGCGCCCCGGCATCGTCGTGCGCCAATCGTGTGGCGCCTCGTTGAGAGAGATCACAAGTGACTGAAATCCGTCTGGGTCTGATCGGCGCGGGCGCCGTCGGCGTCCTGCACGCCGACGCGTCGCTCCGGGTGCCCGGCCTCCGGGTGGGCGCCGTCTGCGACGTGAACCTGGAGACCGCGCGCCGGGTCGCCGCGCCCCACGGCGTCCCGGTACACGTCGACCACCGTGACCTGATCGCCTCGGGTGAGGTGGACGCCGTGGTGGTCAACACCCCGCACGCGCTGCACACCGCGATCGTGCGCGACGCGGCGGCGGCCGGACTGCACGTCCTGGTCGAGAAACCCATGGCCACCTCGCTCGCCGACTGTGACCTGATGATCGACGCCTGTGCGGCCGCCGGGGTACGGCTGGCCGTCGGGCACATCCAGCGCTTCCTGCCCGACAAGGTCGCGGCGATGACCGCGCTGGCGGCCGGGGAGATCGGCGAGCCGCTGATGATGTCCGACCGGCGCGGCTCCGACTACCGGCCCGGCTCACGTCCCGGCTGGTTCCTCGACCCGGAGATCTCCGGCGGAGGGGTGTTCATCAACATCGGCGCGCACAGCGTGGACCGGCTGGTGTGGCTGTCCGGCCGCCGGGTCGAGCAGGTGGAGGCCTCGCTGGCCAGCTCCCTGGACGGCTCGCCGGTCGAGACCGACGTGCTGGCCAGGCTGGTCCTGTCCGGTGGCCTGATCGCGCAGGTCACGGTGACCAGCACCGGCCCGCCGGCCCCGCACGACGAGGTCGTCGTCATCGGCGAGACCGGCACGCTGTCGATCTCCTCCCAGACCGGTACGGCGCTGCACCGGGACGGCGTGACCACCTGGCTGCACCGGCCGGACGACGACGACGTCCCCGCGGCCTTCGCCGCCCAGCTCGCCGACTTCGCCGACGCCGTACGGACCGGCCGGGAGCCCGCGGTGACCGGCGCGCACGGGCGGTACGTGCTGGAGGTCGTGCTGGCGGCCTACGCCTCGGCGGCGAGTGGGGCCTCGGTGGGGGCGGGGCGCGTCATTGGCCAGCCATGATCCCGACCGGCCCAACGTCCTGCTCATCCTGAGCGACGACCAGGGCCCGTGGGCCATGGGCTGCGCGGGCAACGACGACATCCACACCCCCGCGCTCGACGCCCTGGCGGCTTCGGGCGTGCGGCTGTCGCGGTTCTTCTGCGCCTCCCCGGTGTGCTCCCCGGCCCGCGCGTCGCTGTTCACCGGAGAGATCCCGTCCCAGCACGGCGTGCACGACTGGATCAGCCAGGGGCACGTGGGCGACGGCGGGGTGGACTTCCTGGCCGGGTGCAGGCTCTTCACCGACGACCTGCACGACGCGGGGTACCGGCTCGGCCTGGTGGGCAAGTGGCACCTGGGCGCCAACGACCGGCCCCGGCCGGGGTTCGTGCGCTGGCTGGCGCACGAGAGCGGCGGCGGGCCGTACCTGGACGCGGTCCTCTACGACGAGGGCGAGCGGGTCGAGGCTCCCGGATATCTCACCGACGTGCTGACCGGCGAGGCGTGCGCGTTCCTGTCGGGCGAGGCGGAGCACGAGGAGCCGTTCTACCTGTCACTGCACTACACCGCGCCGCACACGCCGTGGAAGGGACAGCACCCACAGGCGTTCGAGGCGCTCTACGACGGCTGCGCGTTCGACTCCTGCCCGCAGGGGCCGCCGCACCCCTGGCAGCCGGTGGGCCCGGACGGGGCCCCGATCGGCGGCGAGCCCGACGTGCGCGCCGCGCTGACCGGCTATTTCGCGGCGGTGTCGGCGATGGACGCCGGGATCGGCCGGGTGCTGTCCCGGCTGGCGGAGCTGGGGCTCACGGAGTCGACGCTGGTGGTCTTCACCAGTGACAACGGCTTCAACTGCGGCCATCACGGGATCTGGGGCAAGGGCAACGGCACCTTCCCGCAGAACGTCTACGACAGCTCGGTCATGGTCCCGGCGATCGTGAGCCAGCCGGGACGCGTCCCCGGGGGCCGGGTGTGCGAGGCGCTGCTGTCGGCCTACGACCTGCGGCCCACACTGCTGGAACATCTCGGGCTTCCCGCCGTCGACGGATCCCGGCCCGGACGGTCGTTCGCCGACATCCTCGACGGCTCGCCGGGCGAGAACCGGTCGCGGGTGGTGGTGTTCGACGAGTACGGGCCGGTGCGGATGATCCGGACCGAAGAGTGGAAATACGTGCACCGGCATCCGTACGGCCCGCACGAGCTCTACGATCTGGTGGCCGATCCGGGCGAGAACCGGAACCTCGCCGCCGCCCCTGAGGCGGAGGCCGTGCGCACCGGTCTGGCCGGAGAGCTGGATGCCTGGTTCGCCCTGTACGTCGACCCGGCGGCGGACGGCCGGGGGCTGCCCGTCAACGGCTCCGGCCAGACCGCGCCGCTACGGCCGGGCTCCGGACTCGGGGCCTTTGCGGCTGCGCCGTTCCCGACGGTCCCCCGCTACGGATGAGAAGCCGTCCTTCCAGAGAGCACATGGAGCCTGATTGAAACTGTCCTTCAGCACACTGGGCCTGCCCGGCGCGGGACTGTCCGAGGCGATCAGGATCGCGACGGCGTGCCGGTGCGACGGGCTGGAGCTGCGTCTCCACCCCGATACCGGTGTCCACGCCGGCCTGCCGGGGGCGGGCGCCCGCCGTACGGCGCCGCCGGCACCCGGGGCTTCCGGACCGGAGTGGCGGGCGGGGACGCCCGCGGCGGTGGAGCGGGCCGGCCCGCCCGCCGACCGGCCACGGGTCCGGGCGGCGCTGGCCGCCGCCGGGCTGGAGATCTCGGCCCTGGCCGGATACACCGGGATCTGCGCGCCGGGGGACGACGGGCCGGTGATCGAGGCGCTGGCGGCCGAACTGGTCCTCGCCGCCGACCTCGGAGCCACGGGGGTGCGGGTGTTCCCCAAGGGAGAGGATCCGGCGGTCGGGGCGCGGCGACTGAGGGCGATGGCGCCGGAGGCCCGGCGGCTCGGCGTGCGGGTGCTGGTGGAGACGCACGACGCGATGCCCACCGGCACGGCCGTGGCGCGGCTGCTCGACGAGACCGGTGAGCCGGAGGTCACCGGGGCGATCTGGGACCTGCTCCACCCGTGGCGGCACGGCGAGGATCCGGCGGACACGCTCGCGGCCCTCGGCGAGCACCTCGCCTACGTACAGGTCAAGGACGCCGGGCCCGACCTGACGCCGGTCCCGATGGGGCAGGGCGAGGTCCCGCTGGAGGAGGCGGGGACGCTGCTGCGTGAGCGGGGATACGACGGCTGGGTGTCGCTGGAGTGGGAGCGCACCTGGTATCCGCACGTCGCGCCCGTGGAGGAGGTGATCCCCGGGGCGCTGGCCTGGGTGCGCCGCTTCTCCTGAGCCGTGCCTACCGGCGGTGTACCCCTGGGCGCCCGCCTACCGGTGATCTCCGCCGGGATCGTCGGTCGTAGGCTGGGCCTGCGGGGCGAAAAACAGGAGGTTTCATCATGGAATACACACGTCTTGGATCAACTGGGACGAAAGTGTCGAGGATCTGCCTGGGCATGATGAGCTACGGCGATCCGGCCAGGGGCAGTGACTGGATCCTCGACGAGGCCGCCGCGGAGCCGATCGTGCGCCGGGCCGCCGACGCCGGGGTGACGTTCTTCGACACCGCCGACGTCTACTCCGCCGGCAGCAGCGAGGAGGTCACCGGCCGCCTGCTCCGTAAGATCTTCCCCGGCCGGGACGACTATGTGCTGGCCACCAAGGTCTTCTTCCCCGTGGGCAAGGGCGTCAACGACAGCGGCCTGTCGCGCAAGCACATCCACTCCGCCATCGACGGCTCGCTGCGCCGTCTGGGCACCGACTACGTCGACCTGTACCAGATCCACCGCTGGGACTCCGAGACGCCGATCGAGGAGACCATGCTGGCCCTGCACGACGTGGTCCGCGCGGGCAAGGCCCGCTACATCGGCGCCTCCACGATGAGCGCCTGGCAGTTCGCCAAGGCCCAGCACGTGGCCGAGGTCAACGGCTGGACGAAGTTCGTCACCATGCAGAACCACTACAACCTGCTCTACCGGGAGGAGGAGCGGGAGATGAACCCGCTCTGCGCCGACCAGGGCGTGGGCCTGATCCCGTGGAGCCCGCTGGCCCGGGGTCTGCTCGCCCGCGCCGGGGCCGGCGAGGCGACCACCCGCGCCGAGAGCGACCAGCACATCGGTTTCCTCTACACCGACGAGGACAACGACCGTCAGATCCTCGACCGGGTCGCCCAGGTGGCCCGGGACCGTGAGGTCCCCCCGGCCCAGGTGGCGCTGGCCTGGCTGCTCCGCCAGCCGGTCGTGTCGGCTCCGATCGTCGGCGCGACCAAGGACAGGCACGTCGAGGACGCCGTCGCCGCGGTGGACCTGGCCCTGACGGACAAGGAGCTCGCCTTCCTGGCCGAGCCGTACCGCCCGCACGCCGCCGCCCAGTGACGCCCGCGTTCACCCGTCCCCGAAGGGACCGGGATTCCCCGGGCCGGCCGGACCTCACCGGGGGACGGCTCAGGTCAGGACGGCGTCCAGGAGCAGGGAGCCGGCGCCGAGCAGCGCGGCGTCGGGGCCCGCGCGGGTGACGGCGATCTCCAGGTCGCGGGTGGCCAGCGGCAGGCAGCGCTCGTAGACGGCGGCGCGGATCGAGGAGATCAACGGCTCGGCCGTGGACAGGCTGCCGCCGACCACGATGGCGTCGGGGTTGAGGAAGTTCACCAGGACGGTGAGCACCTCGCCGATGAGCCGGCCGGCGTTCCTGACCAGGGCGGTGGCCTCGGGCACGCCGTCGTTGACGGCGGCGACGACGTCGGCGGGCCGCCGTACGGCGATGCCCTGCTCGGCCAGGGCGCCCATCAGCGCCGCCCCGCTGGCATAGGCCTCCAGACAGTCGGGGTGGCCGCAGGAGCACACGACGGAGGAGTCGGACCTGACCCGGACGTGGCTGATGTCGCCGGCCGCCCCCCTCCCCCGGTGCAGGCGGCCGTCGACGATCACGCCGCACCCTATGCCGCTGCCGGCCTTCAGCACCATGAGGTTGTCGCAGCCCGGCCATGCGCGGGCTTCGCCCACGGCCATGAGGTTGGCGTCGTTCTCGACGAGCACCGGCAGGTCGTAACGCGCGCCGAGATACTCGGCGACGGGGAAGTTGTTCCAGCCGGGCATGCGTGAAGGGGACACCACGCGGCCGTCGGCGGGGTCCACGGGCCCGGGGATGCCGGTGCCGATCCCGCGCAGGGGGACGCCGGGCGGGCCGTGGACCAGCAGCAGCTCGTCGAACGCGTCCGCCACCCAGTCCAGGGTCGCCTCCGGGCCCAGCGTGATGTCGCAGGGGCGCTCCTCGACGACCAGCGGGGTGCCGCTGAGGTCGAGCAGGCCGAGGCGGGCGTGGCGTGCTCCGAGGTCGGCCACCGCGAGCAGCCCGGCGGTGGGACTGACCTGGAGCCGTCGTGGCCGCCGCCCGCCCCGGGAGGTTCCGGCCCCCTCCTCCACGAGCAGCCCGGCGCCGATCAGCTCCTCGACACGCAGGGAGACACTCGACGCCGCAAGGCCGGAGAGGCGGGCCAGCTCGGCGCGTGACTCGGCGTGGCCGGTGGCGACGAGGCGCAGGAGATCGCCTTGGGCACCCCGCACGGGCAACCTCTCTTTGCCTGACATGAACAGAGGAATACCACGTCTGTACTTACTACGGCAAAGTGTTGACTTCGGCCATAATCATCCGTTACGTTCCGCTTTGTCTTCGATTTCGAAGGAAGATGGCAATGATTCAGGTGCAAAGGCTGAACAAATGGTTCGGCGATCATCACGTGCTGCGCGACATCGATCTTGAGGTTGCGCAGGGCGAGGTCGTCGTGGTCATCGGCCCCTCGGGGTCGGGCAAGTCCACGCTGTGCCGCTGCCTGAACCGGCTGGAGAGCGCAGGCTCGGGCGAGATCCTCATCGACGGGGTCCCCGCCCCGGTGGAGGGCCGCGAACTGGCCCGCCTCCGGGCCGACGTCGGCATGGTCTTCCAGTCGTTCAACCTCTTCCAGCACAAGAGCGTCCTGGAGAACGTCATGCTCGCGCCGGTGAAGGTGCGGGGCGTCAGCCGTGCCGAGGCGGAGAGCACCGCCCGGGAGCTGCTGGCGCGCGTCGGCATCGCCGAGCAGGCCGCGAAGCTGCCCGCGCAGCTCTCGGGCGGCCAGCAGCAGCGGGCGGCCATCGCCCGCGCGCTCGCCATGCGTCCCAAGGTGATGCTCTTCGACGAGCCCACCTCGGCGCTCGATCCCGAGATGGTCGGCGAGGTCCTGGACGTGATGGTCCAGCTCGCCGCCGACGGCATGACCATGGTCGTCGTCACTCACGAGATGGGCTTCGCCCGCAGGGCCGCCGACCGGGTGGTCTTCATGGACGACGGCCAGATCGTCGAGTCGGCCGAGCCGGACGCCTTCTTCGAAGCTCCCACGACAGACCGGGCCAGGGACTTCCTGGCCAAGGTACTCACGCACTGATCGCAAAGGATGGTGGGCCCGATGGTGTCCATGAAGCGGATGGCCGCTGTCGCCGCCGTGTCGATGATCGGCCTCTCGGCCTGTTCCGGCACGGATTCGGGCAGCCCGGCGGTACCGGGCGAGGCCAAGGGCGGTGACCTGCTCGCCAAGGCACCCGTGGCGGCCGCCGCGGACATCCTGCCCGGCTCCACGATGGAGAAGATCAAGCAGCGCGGCGAGCTGATCGTCGGCGGGTCGCTCGACGCCCCGCTGCTGTCGCAGCAGAACCCGACGACCGGCGAGGTCGAGGGATTCGACGCGGACATGGGCAAGGCGCTCGCCAAGTACATCCTCGGCGAGCCCAAGGTGAAGATCGTCAACTCGGCCTCGGAGACCCGTGAGGCGCTGCTGAGCAACGGCACCGTGGACGTCGTCTTCCAGACCTACACGATCACCCCGGAACGGGCCAAGCAGGTCGCCTTCGCCGGCCCCTACTACTCCTCGGGCCTGAGCCTCGCGGTCAGGAAGGGCACGACCGGCATCACCAAGCCGGAGGACCTGAACGGCAAGACCGTCATCGCCGGAGCCAACACCCCGGCCATCCCGGCGATCAAGAAGGTCGCTCCGCAGGCGAAGATCGTGACGTTCGGCGGCGACCCCGAGTGCATACAGGCGCTCAAGCAGGAGCGCGGCGACGTCTACGTCCAGGACGAGACGCTCCTGGTCGCCAACGCCAAGAAGGACCCGTCGGTCCAGGTCGTCGGGTCGCCGTTCACGACCGACCCGTACGGCATCGGCCTCAAGCACGGCGACGAGCAGTTCAAGAAGTTCGTCAACGACTGGTTGAAGAAGATCCAGGCCGACGGCCTCTGGCAGCAGACCTGGAAGAACTCCCTCGGCACGGTCGTGCAGGGCGAGGCTCCCGCCCCGCCGCAGATCGGTTCGGTGCCGGGTTCCTGATGTCGGCGATCCTGGACCACCTGCCCGAGTTCTGGCAGGGCCTGACCGTGACCCTCCAGCTCACCGCGGCGTCGTTCCTCGGCGCCGCGGTCGTGGGGCTCGTGATCACGGCCATGCGGGTCAGCCCGGTCGGCGTGCTGCGCGGCATCGGCACCGCCTACGTGGAGACCTTCCAGAACCTGCCCCTCCTGGTGCTGCTGGTGCTCGCCGTCTTCGGCCTGCCGGAGGTCGGGATCAAGGCCGACCTGCTGGTGACGGCGATCGTGGTCATCGCGCTCTACGAGGCCGCCTACATCGCCGAGGCCCTGCGCTCGGGCGTCAACGCCGTCTCCACCGGGCAGGGTGAGGCGGCCCGCGCGCTCGGGCTGACCTTCGGCCAGTCCCTGCGGCACGTGATCCTGCCGCAGGCGCTGCGCACGGTGGTCCAGCCACTGGGCAACATCTTCATCGCGCTGACGATGAACACCTCGCTCGCGGCCGCGGTCGGCGTGGTCGACCTGACCGCCGCGGCCAACCGGGTGAACCTGATGGAGGCCCAGCCCATCCCGATCTTCGTCGGGGCGGGCCTGGCCTACGCGCTGATCGCCGCCTGTGCCGGGTTCGTCACCGGGCGGCTCGAACGACGGCTGGTGGTGGTCAGGTGAGCAGTCTGCTCTTCGACGAGCCCGGGCCGCGCGCCCGCCGCAGGATCCGGATCGCGACCGTTGTGGGGGCGGTCGCGGTCCTCGCCCTGCTGGCGCTGGCCGTACGGCAGTTCGCCGCCGGCGGCCAGCTCGACGCCGGCCGCTGGCAGCCGTACGCGACGTGGCCGATGTGGCGCTACCTGCTCGGCGGACTCTGGTCCACCGCGCTGGCTGCGGTCGTCTCGGCCGCCCTCTCGATGGCGGCCGGTCTGGCGCTCGCCCTCGGACGTCTGTCGCGGCGCCGGTGGGTGCGCCTGCCCGCCGCAACGTACGTGGAGGTCGTGCGGACCGTCCCGGCGCTGCTGCTGGTCTACCTCGTGCTGTTCGCGCTGCCCCGCTACGGGCTGGACCTGCCGCTGTTCTGGAAGCTCGTGGTGCCGCTGGCGATCTCGAACGCGGCGGCGTTCGCGGAGATCTTCCGGGCCGGGATCCTGTCGGTCGAACGGGGCCAGGGCGAGGCGGGCCTGGCGGTGGGGCTGACCCACGGCCAGACGATGCGCATGATCGTGCTCCCGCAGGCGGCCCGGCGCGTGCTGCCCTCGATCGTCAGCCAGTCGGTCGGCCTGCTGAAGGACACCTCGCTGGGCTTCGTCGTCAGCTACGCCGAGCTGCTCTACAGCGGCAAGGTCCTGGCGTCCTACAACGGCCTGCTCATCCAGACCTACATCGTCGTCGCGCTGATCTACCTGGTGGTCAACGCGTCGCTGTCCAAACTCGCCCGCACCCTCGAAGCCCGCCAGCGGCGGACCCTCCGACCACGAAGGAGACTCACCCGTGCCTGAAGTCGTCCCGCTCGCCGGGGGGCGTTCCGGATTCGTCCCGCTCGCCGAGGTCGTGCGTTCCGGATTCACCGAGAGTGTGCACTTCGGCAGTGCCGTCGCCCTCGCGCCCGACGGCGGCGTCGCGGTCGCCCGCGGCCCGGTCGGCGCGCCGGTGCTGCCGCGCTCGTCGGCCAAGCCGTTCCAGGCGCTCGCCTGCCTGCTGTCCGGAGCCGATCTGCGCGGCCCGCGCCTGGCCATCGCCGCCGGCAGCCACACGGGTGAGGACTTCCACGTACGGCTGGTCGCCGAGATGCTCGGCGAGGCGGGGCTGGGCTTCGACGCCCTCGGCTGCCCCGCCGACTGGCCGGAGGACGAGGCCACCCGTCACGCGCTGATCCGGAGCGGCCTGACCGCCTCCCGTGAGCGGATGAACTGCTCGGGCAAGCACGCCGCGATGCTCACCGCGTCGGCGGCCTCGGGCTGGGATGTCGGCTCCTACCTCGACCCCGGTCATCCCGTGCAGCGGCGGGTCCGGGACGTGGTCGAGGAGCTGTCGGGAGAGGAGACGGCCCACGTCGCCGCCGACGGGTGCGGCGCGCCGCTGTTCGGGCTGTCGCTGACCGGGCTGGCACGGGCCGTACAGGGGCTGGTCCTCGCCGCCCCCGGGACGGCGCCCCGGGCGGTCGCCGACGCCATGCGCGAGCACCCCGAGTACGTCGGCGGGACCGGTCACGTCAACACCTCGCTGATGCGGGCGCTGCCGGGGGCGGTGGCGAAGGGCGGCGCCGAGGGCGTGCTCGTCGTCGCGCTCGCCACCGGGCACGCGGCGGCGGTCAAGGTCATCGACGGGAGTCCGCGCGCCACGAGCGCGATCGCCCTGGCCGCGCTCCGTGCGGCGGGGGGCGACGTCGCGTCCGCAGGGGAGTTCGCGAGTGTTCCGGTGCTGGGCGGGGGCGTCCCGGTCGGCGAGATCCACACTTTGGGGGATAAATGAGCCTTACCTATGAGATCTGCATTGACAGTACGGCAGGCGCGCTGGCGGCCGAGCAGGCCGGGGCGCACCGGGTCGAGCTGTGCTCGGCCCTCTTCGAGGGGGGCCTGACCCCGACCCTCGGCACCGTCGAGGCGACCCTCGCGGCGGTCACGTCGATCCGCGTCCACGCGATCATCCGCCCCCGGGGCGGTGACTTCATCTACGACGAGTACGAGATCGCAGCCATGGAACGCGACGTGGCCGCCATCCGGGACGCGGGCGCGCAGGGCGTGGTGATCGGGGTGCTGACCCCGTCGGGCGAGGTGGACGCCGAGGTGGCCAAGCGGCTCATCGGCGCGGCCGGAGACCTCTCGGTCACCTTCCACCGGGCCTTCGACATGACCGCCGACCCGTTCGCCGCCCTCGACACGCTCGCCTCGCTGGGCGTCGACCGGGTGCTCACCTCCGGTCAGGACATCACGGCGCTCGAAGGCGCACCGCTGATCGCGTCGCTGGTCGAGCGGGCGGGGGACGGTCCGATCATCATGCCCGGCGGCGGCATCACGCCCCGCAACGTGGGCCGCGTGGTCGAGGCGACGGGGGTCAAGGAGATCCACTTCGCCGCTCTCGTGGACGCTCCCAGCCCCGCGATCCACCGCAACCCCCACCCGTTCATGGGCGGCGAGCTGCGCCAGCCCGAGTACGCCCGTCTGGTCACCTCCTCGGGCCTGGTCTCCGAGGTGATCGCCGCCGCCGGAGCCTGAAGGGCCGCGGCGCCGTACGGATGACGTCGGGAGCGTCCGCCGCGCGGGCCCGGAGGCTCAGGGGGCGGGCGCGGTCCGGCTCACACGCCGGTGGGCAGGGTCTCCAGCTCGCCGCGGCTCTCCCGCTCCATGTGCAGTGGCTGCAGCGCGGAGGTCCTGGCGATCCAGCACAGGGCGTCGTAGCGGTCGCCGACCCTGCTGGGCACGTAGTTGCGCCGCTCCCGGATCGGGTCGTACACCACGCCGATGGCGCGATGCCCGAGCCGGGTCGTCAGCCAGCCGGCGTCCGGCTGGTCGGCGAAGACGAACAGCGCCCGGTGATCCAGGTCGGTCTCCGGGCTGCAGAGCAGTCCTTCGAGGGTGTCCGGAGGCGGCGGGGGCACCTGCATGACCTCCATGGGCGCCCCCCATCGCGGCGCCGCGATCACCTCGCCGTAGGCGGTGGCGAAGCCGACCAGCACGACGTCGTCCGGGCCGTGCCGCTCCCTGGCGAGGTGGCCGAGGTTGACGATCCCGCCCCGCGCCATGTCGGTGGCCCTGGCGTCGCCGATGTGGGTGTTGTGGGCCCAGACGACGGCTTTCGCGCCGTCGCCGTGGAAGTGCAGCAACCGGTCCAGGGTGTCGGCCATGTGTGTGTCGCGGACGTTCCACGACTCCGCACCCCCGCTGATCATGCTCCGGTAGTAGCGTTCGGCGGCTGTGGCGACCTCGGCGTTCTGCCAGATGTTCAACCTCTCGGCCGGGTCGGCGGGGTCGGCGGAGACCGTCTTCCGTATCCGGCTCAGCAGCTCGGCCACCTCCTGTTCGCACCCCGCGGGCACCAGCCGGGTGCCCCGGGCGTACGCCTGCGGGTCCTCGTTGTACGGCTCGAAGCACCGGTAGGCCTCGAGCGCGTTCTCCATGTAGTCGGGGTGGTATTCGTGCAGGTAGAGGATGATGGCCCGCAGGGAATCCCACAGGCTGTAGACGTCCAGGCCGTAGAAGCCCGCCCGCTCCCCGTGCGGCAGTCCCGTGTTGTGGCTCCGCAGCCACCGGCAGAAGTGCGCGGTCTCCAGGTTGGCCCACATCCAGGTCGGCCAGCGGCGGTAGGCGTCCAGCACCTCCTGGGGGTCCTCGGGCGCGCCGTCGGCCAGCATGACCGAGCGGTTGACCTCCCAGCAGTCCGGCCAGTCCCCCTCGACCGCCACGAAGGAGAAGCCGCGTTCCTCGATGAGCCTGCGGGTCAGCGCCGCCCGCCAGGCGTAGAACTCGTGGGTCCCGTGGCTGGCCTCACCGATCAGCACGCACCGGGCCTCGCCGACGCGGTTCATCAACGGGTCGAGGTCGGCCGTCTCCTCCAGCGGAAGGGCCATCCCCCGAACCTCATCCGTTCCGTCCATGCGACATCCGTTCCAGAAGACCGGGCTCCGGCCTCTCCCGGTGACGGGAACGTGCGGTCGTGGCACACGCGTCGCCGGCGCACTCGGAGCCCCGCAGACCGGGAGGTGCCCTCTTCCGAGTCGTTCCCGGCCTGCGGGATTCAATACCCTTTTGTAATGATTTATCGCTATTTGTGACATTCGATGCGACGGTCCGCCGCCGGAAAAGGCCCCGCCGGGCGGTCTCGGGACGCGCCGCGGCTCCCCGGCGCGTCCGAAAAATCTCTCCCGGGTGGGAATGCCGAACGTAAAGACGGAGTTGCCTACTCGCTGGACCGCCGTGTCCTCACCGGGGCCGAGTCCCGCGCCGATGCCCATGCCGGATTCGCAAGGAGAACGCCTTCACGTGACGACGACAACGCCCTCGGAAGGCATCGGTCTCAGATCGGAGCGCGGTCCTGTGCTCGCCGCCATCATGCTCTGCACCGGCCTCGTGGCGCTCGACAGCACGATCATCGCAACGGCGGTGCCGTCCGTCGTCCGCGACCTGGGAGGATTCTCCCAGTTCCCCTGGCTCTTCTCGATCTACCTGCTCACCCAGGCGGTGACCGTCCCCCTCTACGGCAAGTTCGCCGACATCTTCGGGCGCAAACCGGTGATGTTCTTCGGTATCGCCGTTTTCCTCCTGGGTTCGGCGCTGTGCGGTGTCGCCTGGGACATGCCGTCGCTCATCGTCTTCCGCGCGCTGCAGGGCATCGGGGCCGGAGCCGTACAGCCCATGAGCATCACGATGGTCGGCGACCTCTACTCCGTCGAGGAACGCGCGCGCGTGCAGGGGTACGTCGCGAGCGTCTGGGGAGTCTCCTCCGTGATCGGGCCCACCCTCGGCGGCCTCTTCTCCGAGTACCTCTCGTGGCGCTGGATCTTCTTCATCAACCTGCCGCTCGGCGCCGTCGCCGCCTGGGTGCTCGCCCGGCGCTTCAAGGAGCGGGTGACACGGAGCTCCCACAGGATCGACTACCTCGGGGCGACGTTGCTCATGGGCGGCTCCTCACTCCTCATCCTCGGCCTGCTCGAAGGCGGGGTGGCGTGGAGCTGGGGATCGGTCCCGAGCCTGCTCATCTTCGCCGCGGGCACCGTCATGGCCGTCGCGTTCGTCCTCGTGGAGCGCAGGGCGGTCGAGCCCATCCTGCCGCTGTGGGTGTTCCGGCACCGCACGCTCACGGGCGGCAATCTCGTCTCGGTGGGCATCGGCGCGCTCATGATCGGCCTCAGTTCCTACGTGCCGACCTACGCGGAGGGAGTCCTCGGCACCGGCGCCCTGGTCGCCGGCTTCGCCCTGGCCGCGCTCACCATCGGCTGGCCCATCGCCGCCACCCTGTCGGGCCGGCTCTACATGCGCATCGGATTCCGCGACACGGCGCTCATCGGCGGCGCTCTGATCGTGGCCGGCACCGTTCTGTGCGCCCTGCTCACCCAGCACGCGCCGATCTGGGCGGTCGCGGGAGCGTGCTTCGTCGTCGGCGCCGGCCTGGGGCTCGCGTCGAGCCCGACGATGGTCGCCGTCCAGTCAGTCGTCGGATGGGAACGCCGGGGCGTCGTCACGGCGACCAACATGTTCTGCCGCTCCATCGGCAGCGCGGTCGGCGCGGCGGTCCTCGGAGCCATCTCCAACGCCACCCTGGCCGACCGCTTCGCCCACCCACCGGCCTCGGTGGCCGGCCGACTGCCCGACAGCGTCGACGCGACGAGCCTGGTGCTCGGCGGCCAGAGTCCGGTCGGGCAGCCGGCCGTGACGTCCTTCATCCGCACGGCGCTCTACGACGCCACCCACACCATCTTCCTCGCGGTCGTCGTGGTGGCCGTGCTGAGCGTGGGCGCCCTGCTGCTCATGCCCAGGCGCACCGAGCAGCTCACCTTCGAGTCGACGAGCTAGGGATCCCGGCGCCCGGCGGCCGCGTCTCGTCCCCGGCAGGTCAGGAGACGGGCTCGGCGTCACGGCGGTTGGCGTGCAGGCTCGTGACCGTGACGGTGGCCAGGACCGCGACGATGACCCCGAGTGAGGCCAGGGTGGGAATCTGCGGGACCCACGTCCAGACGCCGTGCGCCCAGTGCAGGACGAGCTTGGTCCCGATGAAGGCCAGGATCACGCCGAGCCCGTGGTTGAGGTGCCGGAGCTTCGCCAGGACGCCCAGAAGCACGAAGTAGAGCGCCCGCAGGCCCAGCAGGGCGAAGACGTTCGTGGCGAAGACGAGGAACGGGTCCTGGGTCACGCCGTACACCGCGGGGACCGAGTCGACGGCGAAGACGATGTCGGTGGCGAAGACGGCCACCACGGCCAGCGCCAGCGGGGTGAGGGCACGGCGTCCGCCCTCCCTGACGACCAGGTGGGAGCCGCGGTAGTCGTCGGTGACCGGCATGAAACGCCGCAGCAGCCTGACCGTGCGCATGGAGGAGATGTCGACCTCCTGTCCGTGCCCGCCCAGCGCGTCCTTGATGATCTTCACGGCGGTGACGATCAGCACGGCGCCGAACAGCAGGAACGCCCAGGTGCCGCTCTGCAGGACGGCGGCCCCGAGCGCGATGAAGATCGCGCGCAGCACCAGCGCCCCGACGATGCCGTACAGCAGGACCCGCTGGGCCAGCGCCGCCGGGACCGCGAAGGCGGACAGCAGCAGCATGAACACGAACAGGTTGTCCACCGACAGCGACTTCTCCACGACGTAGCCGGTGAAGAACTCCACCGCCGGGGTGGAGCCGAAGGCCGCCCACAGGTAGACGCCGAAGGCCAGGGGCAGCGCCAGGTAGAAGGCCGACCAGCCCACCGCCTCGCGCATCCCCACCTCGTGCGGGCGGCGGGTCAGCACAAAGTCCAGGGCGAGCAGCAGCACCAGGGACGCAACGGTGATCGTCCACAGTGCCGGCGAGCCGATCGTTTGGATATCGGCGGGCATGAAGCCTCCTCGAACGCGCGTTATCGTTCGAGGTCTCCTTCGCCCACACCGTGCGGGCGGCCGCCCGGGGATGCTGCGAAACATCCGTACTGACCGGGACCGGCTCTTGCGAAGTACTCCCCTCGCCGTTTCAGGGTAGGTGATTTCCCGGCGTCGCTCCACCTCGGACCGCGGCCCGGGAAAACGTCGGTGCGATCTTCTAGGCTGGGACCATGGCACGAGCTAACGACGCCGTGGCGTCCGCCCTGGAGGAATACGCCGAGCTGTTCGCGATGACCGGGGGCGACGCCTTCCGGGTGCGGAGCTACCAGAAGGCGGCCAAGGCGATCGCCGGGTTCCCCGAGGACATCGCGGCCACGGCCGTGCGGAGCGTGCCGGGGGTGGGTGAGGCGATCGCCAAGAAGGTCGAGGAATACCTGGAGAGGGGGAGTTTCCGCCAGCTCGACGACCTGCGGGCGAAGGTCCCCGACGGGGTGCGGAAGCTGACCAGGATCGCCTCCCTCGGCCCCAAGAAGGCCGTCTTCCTCTTCCAGGAGCTCGGCATCGACTCCCCCGAGGCCCTCGCCGGAGCCATCGTGCAGGGGCGGCTCAAGGGCGTCTCCGGCTTCGGTCCCAAGACCGAGGAGAACCTGCTCAGGGGCATCGAGCAGCTGGAGCGCAACAGCGCCAGGGTGCACGTCGGCGTGGCCATGGATCTGGCCGAGCGGATCATCGACTCGCTGTCCGCCGAGCGGATCGCCTACGCCGGGTCGCTGCGCCGGATGAAGGACACCGTCGGCGACATCGACATCCTCGCGGTCGGCCCGGTGAGCCTGATGGACGACTTCAAGAGCCGCCCGTACGTCGCGGAGGTCATCGCCTCGGGCGAGAAGAAGACCTCGATCCGCACCACCGAGGGCATCCAGGTGGACCTGCGCGTGGTCCCGGCCGAGTCGTGGGGCGCCGCGATGCAGTATTTCACCGGCTCCAAGGAGCACAACGTCCACCTGCGCGAGATCACGGTGAAGAAGGGGTGGAAGCTCTCCGAATACGGCCTGTTCGACGGCGACCGGGTGATCGCGGCCGAGCACGAGGAGGACATCTACCAGGCGCTCGGCATGCCGTGGATCCCGCCGACGCTGCGCGAGGACGGCGGGGAGATCGCCGCCGCGCTCCGGGGCGAGCTGCCCGTGCTGGTCACGGTGGACGACCTCCGGGGCGACCTGCACACGCACACCGACCTGACCGACGGCATCGCCTCGCTGGAGGACATGGTCGCGGCGGCCCGGGCCCGCGGCCACTCCTACTACGCGGTGACCGACCACGCGCCCGACCTGGCGATGCAGCGGATGACCCTGGACAAGGCCCTGGAGCAGCGCGAGCGGCTGCGCGCGCTGCAGTCGCGTCATCCGGAGATGCGGCTGCTGCACGGCACCGAGCTCAACATCGCCCCCGACGGCTCGGTCGACTGGCCGGCCGAGGTGCTCGCGGGTTTCGACGTGTGCGTGGCGAGTGTGCACTCGCACTTCACCCAGTCGCGCGAGGAGATGACCCGCCGGTTCATCACCGCGTGCGAGAACCCGCACGTGCACATCATCGGCCACCCCACCACCCGTAAGATCGGCGGACGCCCGCCGGTGGACGCCGACTGGGACGAGGTGTTCCGCGCCGCGGCCCGCACCGGCACCGCGATGGAGATCGACTCCTTCCCCGACCGCTCCGACCTGCCCGCCGATCTGGTGCGGCTGGCGCGCCACCACGGCGTGAAGTTCTCCATCGACAGCGACGCCCACGCGGTGCCGCATCTGGACAACCAGCGGTTCGGCGTGGGCATCGCCCAGCGTGCCTGGCTGACCTCCGATGACGTGATCAACACATGGCCGCTGGAACGGCTGCTAACCTTCTTGGGTCGCTGACGGTTACAGAAGCGTCACTCCCCCTTCGCGAATTGCATTGTTTTTTGGTAGGAAATATATGTAGGTGAAGGAGAGGGTGCCGCATGCCGTACGAGAACCCGAAGGACGAGGCCGGTCACCGGCGCGCCCGCACCGAGCGGTCCGCCGGGGGCGGACGCGAGCGGCTCCGGCTGGCGGCCGTCGGCGGGGAGCCTATCTCCGGGGAGGGGGACGGCGCCCCGGGGATCGTCAAACCGCTGCCACCGGAGCTGTTCATCCGGCACGAGACCAACGCCGAGATGCGCTGGGAGGCGATGCGCGACGTCGGCTACCACGTGCCCAACGACCGTTTCTTCGTGCGCAGCCACACCTCGACCCCGATCATCGACGCGGCGACCTGGCGGCTGGAGCTGCACGGCACGGGACTGCGCACCCCTCGGAGCTTCAGCTATGAGGAGCTGCTCGCACTCCCTTCGGTGACGCTGGACGTGGCGATCGAGTGCGCGGGCAACGGCCGGAGCCTCTTCGCCACCCAGCAGGACCAGGAGGTCTCCGGGACCCCGTGGCGGATGGGCGGCATCGGGGTGGCCCGCTGGCGCGGGGTGCCCCTGGCCATGGTGCTGGAGCGGGCCGGGCTCACCCCCGACGCCGTCGACGTCATGCCCCGGGGGCTCGATCCCGACTACGTGGCCGACGGGGTCGACTACGGCCGGGTGCGCCGCCCGATCCCGGTGTCCAAGGCGCTCAAGGACGTGATCCTCGCCTACGAGATGAACGACCAGCCGCTCCCGCCCGACCACGGCTATCCGGTGCGGCTGGTCGTCCCCTCCTGGATCGGCCTGGCCTCGATCAAGTGGGTGGGCGACATCGAGGTCTCCACCTCGCCGCTGACCTCGCCGTGGAACACCGAGTTCTACCGGATGTTCGGCGAGGCCTACCCACCGGAGGGCAGCGCCCCGCTGACCGTCCGGGGGGTCAGGAGCACCTTCGAGCTGCCCTGGGAGGCCCGGCTCACCGCCGGGCGCACGCACCTGCTGTACGGAAGGGCCTGGTCGGGCAACGGCCGGATCGCCGGGGTGGAGGTCAGCTTCGACGACGGCGTCACCTGGCACCGTACCCAGCTGCACGGCCCGCAGGTCGGCCCGGCCTGGACCCGCTGGCACATCACCTGGCACCCTCAGCAGACCGGCCCGCACACCCTGCTCTCCCGGGCGACCGACGAGACCGGCGCGGTCCAGCCGATGCGCACCACGCCCAACGACTACGGCTATCTTTTCGACGCCGTCGTACGCCATCCGGTGACGGTCGTAAACGGTTGAAAATCACCACCGCCCCCCGGTCCGCACCAATCACAGGGCGATTCCATACACAACTCTTACTTTCCTGAAATAGGCACGCGATTTTCCCTGTACGGCATGCATATCGAATGATCAGGCGCCACTCCGTAAATGATCAGGCGCCACTCCGTAGGGGAATCCATGGTCAGCCGAACGGGCTTCATCTGAAATACTCCCAAAGTCGCCCGGTGGAAACAAGGTGGAAACGGAGCAGGGTGATGATGACCGTGTCCTTTCGTATTCACCTTCCTACGGAGCTCAATCGATGCGCCAGCTGACCGCACTCGACGCGCAGTTCCTGCACGCCGAATCGGCGACCACCGCGGCCCACGTCGCCGGGGTCGCGATTCTCGACCCCGCCTGGGCCCCTTCGGGCGTCGTCACCCGCGAAGCGCTGATCGAGCTGATGCGCGAGCGGTTGCACCTCGCTCCCGCGCTGAGCCTGCGCCTGGCCGGTGTGCCGTTCGGCCTCGACCACCCCTACTGGACGGAGGTCCCCGGCCTCGACATCGCCGACCACATCTACGAGACGGCCCTTCCCCTGCCCGGCAACGAGGCGCAGCTCGCCGAGATGATCGCCCGGATCCACGAGCGACGGCTGGACCGGGCCCGCCCCCTGTGGGAGATGCATCTCATCCAGGGCCTGACCGGTGGACGGGCCGCCCTCTACGCCAAGGTCCACCACTGCGCCATCGACGGCGTGTCGGGCGCGGACGCCCTGGCCGCCCTGCTGGACCTCACCCCCGAGCCCCGCGTGGTCGATCCGCCCGCACCGCCTCCCGCGACCACCGCTCCCGGACCGGCCGCGATGTTCGCCTCGGCCGTGACCCGGTCGGTGACCCATCCGGCCAGAGCACTGCGCTCGCTGGCCAGAATGGTGGGCGATCTCGACGTGATCCCGGTAGCCGCCGCCCTTCCAGGGGCCCGGGCGATGGCGGCGGCCACCCGGACGATCTGGAGGGACACCGAGCAGGCGCCGGCGATGCCTTCCCTGACCGCACCGCGCACGCCGTTCAACGGCCCGATCACCGCCGAGCGGCGTTTCTCCTACGGCTCGATCCCGCTCGCGGACGTCAAACGGGTCGCCAAGACCTTCGGGATCAGCGTCAACGACGTGGTCATGACGCTGTGCGCCTCGGCGCTCCGTTCCTGGCTGCGCGAGCGTGACGCCCTGCCGGACCAGCCGCTGATCGCCGCCGTCCCGGTGGCGGTCCGCACGGCCGACGCCCAGGACACGGTCGGCAACCGGCTCTCCGTCATGGTCACCCCGATGCCGACCGACCTGGCCTGTCCCCTCGACCGGCTCCGGGTGATGGGGCAGACGATGCGCACGGCCAAGCGGCGTTTCGCCGGCTCCCCCGCCACCTGGTTGAACGAGCTGTCGGCGGTGTTCCCCGCAGCCGTCACCGCGCTGGCGACCTCCGCCGTCTTCCGGCTCGCCTCGGTCGTGCTGCCACCGATCAACCTGATCATCTCGAACGTCCCGGGGCCACAGCTCCCGCTCTATCTCTGCGGAGCCCGGGTGCTCGGCTACTACCCGATGTCGGTGCTGACCGACCTGAGCGGCGGGCTCAACATCACCTGCTTCTCCTACGACGGCTCACTGGACTTCGGCATCCTCGCCTGCCCCGGCCGGGTGGAGGACGTGTGGCGGATGATGGGTCACCTGCAGGAGGCGATGGAGGAGTTGATGGAGCTGGCCGCCCCCGCTCCGAGCCGGGAGGCCCGGGAAGCGGTCGGCGCCTGAGCGAGGCTCACCCCAGGGCGTGGGCGATCAGTTCGGCGACCGCGTCGGGATCGATGTGGTGACCGGTGAGCTGGCAGAGGTTCTCCTGGTAGAGCAGCACCGCGGCGAAGGTCACCGCGGCCACCTCCAGCCGGGCGGCGTCGCCGCGCGTCGTGGGCAGCGCCAGCTCCAGCGCGAACCGGGCCCGCCGGATGATCTCGCCGTTCAGCCGGCCGAGCCGCTCACGGACCGAACCGTGCGTGTCGGCCTCACGGAACAGGATGCGGCGCATCGCCGGGGAGGCGCTGAGCGGCAGGCGGCGCGCCAGCCGCGACAGGGTGCCCGCGGCGTCCCCGGGAACGGCCTCCACCTCGGGAGACTCCTCCACCAGCGTGCGCTCGTCGACCAGCGTGACCAGCACGTCCATCTTCTTCGGGAAGTAGTGGAAGACGAGCCCCTTGGGCACGCCGGCCAGCCGGGCGATCTCCGCCGTCGGAGTCGCCTCGTAACCACCCCCGGCGAACAGCTCCTCGGCGGCGTCAAGAATGCGCGTGCGCGCGTCGGAGTCAGAGGTGTCGCGTGTGCGCCTGGACGTACCGGAGCGCTGTCTGAGGCTGCTCACAGCCCTGACCATAGCCTCTGACCGGGCCGGATTCCCCTGCCGTCACGGAGAGAATGCCGTATGCGCGCCGGTATCGGGGACGGGGCGGCCGTGGTGAGATCCCCGCCGCCGCCACGACGGCGGCCCGGCCGTCACCGAGAGGCTGGGGAAGCAGCGGATTACCCGGCAAATAGGGTAATGATTATGAGTCTTTCCGAGCTGAACCTCTTCCCGCTCTGCCTGGGTGGCAACGTATTTGGCTGGACCGCGGACCGCGACGCCTCGTTCGCCGTCCTGGACGCCTACGCCGAGGCGGGCGGCAACTTCGTCGACACCGCCGACGTCTACTCCGAGTGGGCCCCCGGGCACTCCGGAGGAGAGTCGGAGACGGCCCTCGGCGAGTGGATGGCCTCCCGCGGCAACCGCGACCAGATCGTGGTGGCCACCAAGGTCGGTGCGCTGAGCAGCCGTCCCGGGCTGTCCGAGGCCAACATCCGCGCGGCCGTCGAGGACTCGCTGCGGCGGCTGCGGACCGATCACATCGACCTGTACTGGGCGCACATCGACGACGCGGAGACGCCGCTGGAGGAGACCCTCGGCGCGTTCGACTCCCTGATCCGCGAGGGCAAGGTGCGCAACATCGGGGCGTCCAACTACGGCCCCGAGCGGCTGGCCGAGGCGCTGGCGATCTCCGACCGGGACGGCCTGGCCCGGTACGGCGTGCTGCAGCAGCGCTACAACCTGATGGAGCGCGGCTACGAGGGCGCGCTGCGCGACGTGGTCGTCACGGAAGGGCTGACCAGCACGCCGTACCACGGCCTGGCCAGCGGTTTCCTGACCGGCAAGTATCAGCCGGGGGTCGAGGTGGACAGCCCCCGCGCGGAGCGGGCGTCGACCTACCTGACGACCGAGCGCGGGCCGCGGGTGCTGGAGGTCCTCGCCAAGGTGGCCGCCTCCCACGGCGTGGCCTCCCCGGCCGTCGCGCTCGCCTGGCTGGCCGCCCAGCCCACGGTGGCCACGCCGATCGCCAGCGCCCGCAACGTCGAGCAGCTCACGCCGCTGCTCGCGGTCGCCGACCTGACGCTGACCGACGACGAGCTGGCCCTGCTGGACGAGGCGTCCCGCTAGAAACCGCGGGGCCCGGCCGGACGACGGCCGGGCCCCTGACCGGTTCAGTGCTGGGTGGCCTTCTCCGCGCCGATGCCGGTGAGGGAGCGGACCTCGATCTCGGCGTACTTCTCGGCGTTGTACTCCTTGCTGAGCCGGGCGCCGATGAACCCGGCCAGGAAGCCGATCGGGATCGAGACGAGACCGGGGTTGCTCAGCGGGAACCAGGCGAAGTTCGCGCCCGGGATCAGCGAGGTGGCGCTGCCCGACACGACCGGCGAGAAGATCACCAGGATCAGCGCGGAGACCAGGCCGCCGTAGATGGCCGAGACGGCGCCCGTGGTGTTGAACCGCTTCCAGAACAGGCTGTAGAGGATCGCCGGCAGGTTTCCGGAGGCGGCGACCGCGAAGGCCAGCGCGACCAGGAAGGCCACGTTCTGGCCCTGGGCGAGGATGCCGAGCCCGATGGCGACCGCGCCGATGACGAAGGCGGAGATCCTGGCGACCAGGACCTCCTGCCTGTCGGTGACGTTGCCGCGCTTGAACACGTGGGCGTAGAGGTCGTGGGCGAAGCTGGAGGAGGAGGCCAGGGTCAGACCGGCGACGACCGCCAGGATCGTGGCGAAGGCGACCGCCGCGATGACGGCCAGCAGGATCGTGCCGCCCACCTCGCCGAAGATGGCCGTGCCGACCGCCTCGGCGAGCTGCGGCGCGGCGGTGTTGCCCGCCTTGTCCTGCGCCAGGATCGCCTTGCCGCCGACCAGGGCCGCGGCGCCGAAGCCCAGCACGAGGGTGAGCAGGTAGAAGACGCCGATGATGCCGATGCCCCACAGGACCGACTTGCGGGCCTCCTTCGCGGTGGGGACCGTGTAGAAGCGGATCAGGATGTGCGGCAGGCCCGCGGTGCCGAGCACCAGCGCCAGCCCCAGGCTGATCAGGTCGAGCTTGCCCGCCAGGCCCTGGACCGCGGTGCCGTACTTCAGGCCCGGGTTGAGGAACGCGTCGCCCTTGCCGCTCTGCGCGGCGGCCTCGCCGAGCAGGGCCGAGAGGTTGAACCCGTACTTGCCGAGCACCAGCAGGGTGATCAGGGTCGCGCCGGTCATCAGCAGCACGGCCTTGACGATCTGCACCCAGGTGGTGCCCTTCATGCCGCCGACGACCACATAGACGATCATCAGCAGGCCGACGCCGACGATGGTGAGCGCCTTGCCCGTGGGAGAGGTGATGCCGAGCAGCAGGCCGACGAGCGCGCCCGCGCCGACCATCTGGGCCAGCAGGTAGAAGATCGACACGACGATGGTGGAGACGCCCGCCGCGGTGCGGACCGGCCGGGGGCTCATCCGGAAGGCCAGGACGTCGGCCATGGTGAACTTGCCGGAGTTGCGCATCAGCTCGGCGACCAGCAGCAGCGCCACCAGCCAGGCGACCAGGAAGCCGATCGAGTACAGGAAGCCGTCATACCCCGACAGGGCGATGATCCCGGCGATGCCCAGGAAGCTCGCCGCCGACATGTAGTCGCCGCCGATCGCCAGGCCGTTCTGCGCGCCGCTGAAGGACCGGCCGCCGGCGTAGAAGTCGGCGGCGTCCTTGTTGCTGCGGCTCGCCTTGAAGGTGATGCCCAGCGTTATCGCGACGAACAGCAGGAACAGGATCGTGGACAGCGTCTGGTGGCTCATTCGGTCCTCCCCTCGACCTCGTGGCGGATCTCGTCGGCCACCGGGTCGAGCTTCTTCTCGGCGTATCGGGAGTAGGCCCAGGCGATCAGGAACGTCGACACGAACTGGAGCAGGCCGAAGATCAGCGCCACGTTGATGTTGCCGAGCACCTTGATGCTCATGAAGTCGCGCGCCCACGCGGACAGCACCACGTAGAGCAGGTACCACGCCAGGAAAGCCGCGGTCATCGGGAACGCCCAGGACCGGAAACGCCGCTTCAGCTCCTGGAATCTCTCCTCGCCCTGGATCTGTTCATAAACCGAGGCGTCATGTTGCCTGGTGGTCACGGGACCTCCCACGGATGTGATCTGGATCACGGCCAACGTAGGAGGGGAAGATACCCCGCGAGGAGGCCCAGAGGCGGACGCTTCGCCCAGGCGGCTCCGGCTCGCGGTCAGTTGAACCCGGCTTGCGGTGAAAGGTCCGTCCCACGCGGTGAACGGTCACCCCGTCCGGGACGTGGCCCGATCAGGTGGGCCGTGCTCCTGGCTGATGGAGGAGTCGCCGGAACCGGCTCCGGGGAGCCGACCGTGGCGATGAGCGCGTCGCGCATCCCGGCGCCGTGCTCTCGGGGAGATCGGGGATGATGAGGTTCCGGCAGCCGGAATCGGCGTGTCGTCGCAGCTCGGAATGGGTATGCGGCCATGACCGACGGTCTGCGCATGGTCGACCGAGGGGAAGGGGACGGCCTTGAAGGATGAGACGGCCAAGCTGACGGGCCTGCTGTACGAAGTCGGACTGCTCAAGCGTTACAAGCGCACGGGCTGGCTGGTCGCGGGCGTACGCGATCCCGAGAGCATCGCCGACCACTCGTTCCGGACGGCGGTCATCGCGAGCGTGATCGCGACCCTGGAAGGCGGGAGCCCGGAACGCGCCGCGTTCATGAGCCTGTTCCACGACTCCCAGGAGACGCGGATCACTGACATTCCCTACCTCGCCAAGCGCTACCTCAAGGCGGCGTCCAACGAGGAGGTGACCGCCGAGCAGATGCGGGGCATCCCCTCCCCCGTCGCCGACGTCATCATCGGCGCGGTCGGCGAATACGAGGAGAAGGTCAGCCTGGAGGCCCGGTGCGCCCGCGACGCCGACAAGCTGGAGTGCCTCATCCAGGCCGTCGAGTATCGCGAGCAGGGCCACCAGAACGTCCAGCCGTGGATCGACAGCTCCCTGGCCGCCCTGCAGACCGCCTCGGCGAAGCGCCTCGCGGACGAGGCGCTCCGTACGGGCTCACTGGAATGGCTGGGCCACGTCATCAACGGAGCCCCGGGCCTCTGACCTGCGGATCCGGCGGGCTATGCGGTGCTACGCCGGCGCTACGCCTAGACTCCGCATCCGTGTCGAGTAACCGGACCGTCCGCATGCTGGTGGGGGTCTTCGCGGGCATGGCCCTCGGCCTGGTCGAGCTGGCCTTCCTCTGCCTGGCCTGGCCGGCGTCGGTGATCCCGGTCGCCCGGCCCGCCGCCGACCGGATCGCCGTCCGGCTGGTGGCGATGGAACGGGTCCGGCTGGCGGCCTGGCTCGGCCACGACACGGCCCAGGCGGGCGGCTACGGATTCCTCGCCGCCCGCGCCGCGCTCGGCGTGTTCGGCGGGTATGTCTGCGTGGCGGGCCTGTTCGTCAGCGGCCTCTTCCTTTTCGGGGGGCTGTGGGATCTGATGGCGGGCAAGTACGACCCGGTGCCGCTGGAGTTCCCCGGGGTGAAGCTGACCACCAGCGGCTGGGCACTCGGCCTGACGGTCGGAGTGTTCCTGCTCGCTCTGGTCGCCCTGTGGATCCTCGCGGTCGGCGCCGTCGAGCGGCGCCTGGCCGCCCACTTCCTCGGGCCGGACAGGCAGGAGCTGATGAGCAGACGCATCACCGAGCTGACCGCGAGCCGCTCGGGCATCGTGCGGGCCGTCGACGACGAGCGGCGCAGGATCGAACGCGACCTGCACGACGGCGTGCAGCAGCGGGGGGTGGCGCTGGCCATGCTGCTGGGCCGCGCCCGGCACAGCCCCGACCAGGACAAGACCGCCGCGCTGGTGGACCAGGCCTACACCGAGTCGCGCCAGCTGCTCGACGAGCTGCGCAGTGTGGCCTGGCGGATCTACCCGACCGCGCTCGACGAGCTGGGGCTGCGCGCCGCGCTCGCGGGGGTCGCCGAACGGTCGAGCGTGCCGGTGACCGTGCACTACGGGCTGGCCGGGCGTCCCGTCTCCGAGGTCGAGACGGCCCTCTACTTCGTGGCCCGCGAGGCGATCACCAACGCGGTCAAGCACGCGGGAGCGCATGACATTCTGGTCGTCCTGGCCGAGGACGAGCGGATGGTGAGCGTGGCGATCTCAGACGACGGTGGGGGCGGCGCCGACCTGTCGGGGGGAGGGCTCTCCGGGCTGGCCAGGCGTGTCCTGGCGCTCGACGGCGGCTTCACCGTCGACAGCCCCGTGGGAGGCCCCACCAAGGTCACCGCGACGCTGCCCAAGGCGGCGCCGTGCGACTGATTCTGGCCGACGACTCGGTGCTGCTCCGAGAAGGCCTGAGCCGGCTGCTCGACGACGCCGGCCACGACGTCGCCGCCGCGGTAGGTGACGCGCGGGCGCTGCTCGACGCCGTCGAGCGGCACCGGCCCGACGTGGCAGTCGTCGACGTACGCATGCCGCCGACGCACACCGACGAGGGGCTGCGGGCGGCGCTGGAGATCCGTGAGCGCCACCCGGACGTCGGTGTGCTCGTCCTGTCGCAGTACGTGGAGAAGACCTACGCGGCCACGCTCCTGTCCGGGACCACCGAAGGCCTGGGCTACCTGCTCAAGGACCGGGTCTCGGAGGTGGCCGACTTTCTCGACTCGCTCGAACGCGTGCGCGCGGGCGGGACGGTGTTCGACCCCGAGGTGGTCCGCCAGTTGCTCGCCCGCACCACGCGCACCGACCCGCTGAGCAGGCTGAGCGGGCGGGAGACGGAGGTGCTGCAGCACCTCGCGCAGGGTTTCGTCAACGCGGCGATCGCCGAACGCCTCCATGTGTCGCTGAGCACCGTCGAAAAACACGTCAACGCCATCGTGGACAAGCTCGACCTGCCCCGCGATCCCGGCTACAGCCGCAGGGTCCTGGCCATCCTGCGCTATCTGGACGGCTGATTCCCCGATCCGCCGGAGCCACGGGCTATCCGGCGTCGCGGACGAGAAGGGCGATCTGCACCCGGTTCGTCAGCCCGAGTTTGGCGAGCGAACGGCTGACGTGCGCCTGGACCGTCGTCTCGCTCATGACGAGCTCGCGGGCGATCTCGGCGTTGGCCAGCCCGCTGCCGGACATGGCCGTCGTGCCGCCCCGCGGGGCGGCATTCCTGACGGTGACCTCCAGGGCGGCGGGCAGATGCCGCACCGTCACCTGGGTGACCACCGGACGTTGGTGAGCGCCTCCTGGACGACCCGGTAGGCGGCGTGCTCCACCATCGCGGGCAGGCCGCCCACCACGCCCTCGTCCCGCCGTTCGACGGGAACGCCGACGGATCTCGACTCGCCCAGCAGCCAGTCGAGATCGGCCAGCGTCGGTTGCGGCGCACGGGGCGCCTCTTGGGTCCACAGGCTCCCCGCTCGGCACGGGCGGCCTGCAGGTTCATCGAACACCTCCGACGTGGGACATGTGCGTCGCCCCGGGAACGGCTCGACGGCGTCCCCCGGAGGCGAAGGGCCGGCTCGGGCGTTCGGGTGCGCGCGGACGGTGTTCAACGACGGGCTTGCGCACACGCCAAGACGCCCGCGAACAGGGCTTGCCGTACATCTCCGACGGCGGGCTGTCCAAAGCCGCACGTGCGGCAGGCGGGAATCTCCGTCCTTTAGGCGGAGTGGATGTCAAAGTGCTTCCACATACCCCCAGCTGCCCGCATGACGGGCGAAGCGGCTGTGCTCGTCCAGCTGCCCGGCGTTCCCATGGTCGAGATAGTGGGCGCGGAAGCGCACGGTTCCCTCGGTGTGGAAAGCACTACCGCCGGTCGTCTCGAGGACCTCCAGGCGCACCCACCGCAGCGACCTGTCGAGGTCGACGCGCGGCGGGCGCGTCGCCGGATGCCAGGTGCGGAGGAGATAGCCGTCGTCGCCGATGCTGAAGGCGCTGAACCGTGAGCGCATGAGCAGCTCCGCGGTGGACGCGGCGGTCTCTCCCCGGTGCAGCCGCCCGCAGCAGTCCCGGTAGGACGCGGGCAGCCCGCACGGGCACGGAGCGGCGTCGACAGCGGCAGGAAGGCTTCGAGAACGTGCGTTACGTCGGGGCACCTCCCCATTGTGCCTGGTGACGAGAACCGGACCCGAACGACGGCCCCACGCGCGGTGCCTGACGCACCGCCCCCATCTCCCCACACGGCGCGGCCCGGCTGCGCCGCACCACTGAATCGCGGCTACCGGACCCCGGACGGTGTCGGCCGGCGTCCGAGGAATGCCACGAGCCGGTCCACAGCCGATGCGTGCTCATCGACCGGAACGATCTCGCCGAAGGGTAGCTTCTCGCCCCGATACTCCGGCGGGAGGGTGGCTTCCGCCCGAGCCAGAGTTTCCGCCGCCTCCTGCTCGGTGAAGGGAATCGGCTGCCCGGTGGCGACCGCCAGATCCCAGCCATGGGTCAGATACTCCATGACTGTCATGTTGAACGCCTTTTCTCCGGGCATCTTGCCGCTCGTGACGGCGATCTGGCGATCGAGGCCGTACTTCTCCCACCCGGCAACGAGGCTAGCCGCGGTGGTCCGGAACTCGCGGGCCGGGTCGGCGCCACACACGTAGGTCGAGGCGTCGCCCTCGTAGGACCGGCCGTGACAGCCCGCCTCGAACACCAGGAGCCACCCGACGATGTGATTGAGCAGAGCCTGAACATCGTAGTCGTCACACGGCGTCGGGAGGCTGAGTTGGTCGGCGCCGACGCCCTCGATGACATCGCCGGTTTTGGACATAATTCCCGTAAGAAGATCGACTTCATGCATGGCCTGAGTCTAGGAACGGCCCGCGGGCACGGTCTTGAAGAAAAACGACACCGCGACTCCTTTATTGTGGTTCCGTGGCTCGCCCAACCGAGCGGGACACCCGCGGCATCGTCGACCCCCGCGCCGGGTTCGAACGCTTCACGCTGACCCGGCACGAGCCCTCGCCGGACCTGGCCTGGGCCGTGGATCGCTACTGGTCCGTGCGCTGGGACCTGCGAGACGGCGACTCATACGAGCAACGCGTGATCCTTCACCCCGCCGTACACCTGGTGTTCGAGGTCGGCGCCGCTACGGTCGAAGCCATTTCGCCACACGATTTCGCGCGACGGCTGGAGCGCCGCGGCCAGGCATTCGGCGTCAAATTCCGGCCAGCCGGTTTCCGGCCGTTCCTGGGTGGCGCGGTGTCGGCCATCGCCGGACGGCGATTCGTCGCATCGGTCGTGTTCGGCGCGGAGGTCGATGAGATTTCCCGCATCCTGGGCGTGACCGACGACGTGAACGCGCTAACAGACGTCGTCGAGACCTTCCTCCGCCGCCTCGACACGCAGCCGCTACCGATGACCGCGACCATGAACGCCGTGGTCGACCTCATCGTCGCCGACAAGTCGCTGACTCGTGTCGGCGATCTCGCAAGGCGGCTGGGAATCAACCCGCGGAGGCTGCAGAGGCTCTTCGCCGACCATGTCGGGCTCGGCCCGAAGTGGGTCATCAACCGGTGCCGGATCCACGAGGCCGCAGACGTGGCGATCCGCGGGGCGTCCATCGACTGGGCGAGGTTGGCCGCCGAGCTCGGCTACAGCGACCAGTCTCACCTCGTCCGCGACTTCACCGCCACCGTGGGCACCTCTCCAGACCAATACAACCGCCAAGCCGCCCGTCCTCGGTGGAGGTGACGCCTTCGGTCAGGGTCAGGCGGTCACGGACAGGGCTCCAGCTCTCCGAAGTCGGCCAGCGAGCCGTTGAACAGGAAGTCGGAGGTCTGCGTCATGGCGATCACGATCAGATTCCGCTCGGGGTGGTTGAACCACGAGGTGCCGTAGCCGCCGTCCCAGCCGTAGCGACCGGGAACGGACGAGATCTCGTCCGGCGCGGTGGCGACGGCCATGTCGTACCCCCAGCCGCGCCCGGCGCGCACGGGATCGTTCACCGCCATCTGTTCCGGTGTCAGGTGGTTGGTCGTCATCAGCTCGACCGAATTCTCCGACAGGAGCCGCGCACCCTCGTGGACCCCCTTGTTGAACAGCAGCCGGGAGAACGTCAGGTAGTCGTCGACGGTTGAGAGCAGACCTCCCGCGCCGGAGGGGAACACCGGCGGCCTGGTCCACTCGCTCGGGGCGGACAGCGTCTGCAACTCCAGCTTCCCGGTCTGGAAGTCCGTCATGTAGTAGTCCGGCAGCCGGCCGGTGTGTTCGGCGGGCAGCGAGAAACCCGTCTCCCTCATGCTCAGCGGCTCGAAGACGCGGGTCCGGAGGAAGTCCTCAAGCGGCTGGCCGGAGGCGCGCGCGACCAGGACGCCCAGCACGAGCGAGGCGACGTTGTACTGCCATCTCTCGCCGGGCTGGTGCATCAGCGGCAGCGTCCCGAAACGCCTGATCCACTCGTCCGGGTCGTGAGGTGTGCGCGGGTCCGGCGGCCCGGTGACGAGCCCCAGCTCGTTGGCCGCGTTGACGACCGGGTACGGCGGGTCGAAGGTGGGCTCGAACAGGATGCCGTACCCCATGCGGAAGGTCAGCAGGTCCTCGACCGTGATCGGGCGGTCGGCGGGAACGGTGTCGTCGAGCGGGCCGTCGAGGCGCCTGAGCACCCTGCGGTCGGCCAGTTCGGGAAGCAGCCGGTCCACCGGTCCGTCCAGCTCCAGCCTGCCGTCCTCGGCCAGCATCATCGTCGCGTCCAGCGCGGTGACGCTCTCACCGAACCGGAAGGTCACCGCCAGATCCCGCAGGTGATACTTCAACGCCTCCACGATCTCCAGATCACAGAAGTCCAGCATCCGCTCCCGCCGCTCCACCACCGTCACCTTCGTGCCCAGCGCGGCGAACATCGAGGCGTACTCGATACCGATGACCCCCGCCCCGACCACCACCATCGAGTCCGGCACATCCTGAAGGTGCAGGATGCCGTCCGAATCGATGATGGTGCGCTCATCGAACTCCACCGTCTCGGGACGGGCCGGCCGGGTGCCCGCCGCAATGATGATCTTCTCCGCGGTGACCTTCACCTCATGACCGCTCTCATCGACCACACCGACGGTGTGCGCGTCGACGAAATGCCCCAGGCCGTGCAGCAACGCCACGTGGTTGCGCGCCAGCTGGCTACGGATCACATCGACCTCACGGCCGATCACATGCTGCGTGCGGATCCCCAGATCAGCCGCCGCGATCTCGTCCTTCGCCCGATAGCTCTGGCCGCAGAACACCTCTAAAGGAAATAGGTTCGAGACACCAACCTGGAGCTCCAGGAACGGGTGCACCCGCAGCCCAATCCACCCTCTATGCCGCTGAGCTGGCGACTCTTCCCCACGGCAGGGACACAGCAGACCAACACCGGTTCCAGGATCTGGAGCCTGAGCCATGATCGGCGAGGAGTTTCATTACAGGGTCAAGGGCCAAGGCCGCGTAGTTAAAGGCTTGGGAGCTGTGTCAACGGCGGCTCTCCGGCCGGTCGCAGCCAGCACCGCCGACACGCATGGTCATAGACGGGCACCGGTTGCCACCGGATAGCTGCGGTTGCTGTCGGACGGGTTCCCTCGACAGTGACCGTTCCGTTCACCGGTGCGACATCGTTGCACCTCCTCCTGGGGATCATCCGGCCTACGTCGCGGGCGTCAAGGCCAAGCCGCTTCGCAGTCGGCATACCGAGCCTTGACCCCCAACCTCTTCGACCTCGGACTCTGGAGCGGAGGAATGCCGGAAGAATGGGGTTGAAGATCATGAGTTCGCTATCAGATTTGCTAACGCCGAGCTTGGACTCCAGTGGACAACACCCGGAGAAGCTGATCAGTTCAACAAGGATCGACTCACCCACCTCGGCGGTCCGAGGCAGAGCCTTTCTCGAAGATCAGCAAGTCAATGAGAAAGGTCCGTGAGGTCCCAGATTCGGATGCTGCCGTCGTTGCCGCCGGAGACCGCGATTGGTTTGCCTTTGAGCATGGTCACCGCGACCCCGCTGACGGCACCGTCGTGGCCGGAGAAGGGAGGCAGGAGCGGTTTCATCGTCTGCGGGTCCCACACGATCACCGTGCCGTCGTCCTGCCCGGTCACCAGCACCGTCCGGGATCCGACGCGCGTGACGGCCATGGCGGTGGAGCGGATGCTCAGAGCCTTGCCATACGGCTCGCCCGTCGTGGCGTCCCACAAGCGGATGCTGCCCCATTCAGGGGCATATCTGCGCAGGAAGAAGACGATGGTCTTACCGTCGACCTGCCCGATCGCCAGGGATTTGGCCTGGCCTCCGCTAGTGATCGGCTTGCCGATCGGTTGGCCGGTGGCCTGGTCCCATAGCTTTATCTGACGGCCGGAGGCGGTGGCGATGACCCGGCTGCCAACCGCGACGGCATCCACTCCCGTCGCGGTGACCTGGCGGAGAAGGTTTCCCGTCGACAGATCCCAGAGTTCGGCTTCGCCGTCCCGCGTTGCGCTGGCCACGACGGAGCCATCCGCCGAGAGCGGGGCAGGTCCGTTGTCGGATGCGACGAAGATCCCTGTCTTGTCCACCCGTTTGCCCGTCGCCGCATCGCGGGCCACCAGCCCATGCTCAATATCCGCGTAGACGATGACCGGCTTGCCGTCCCGCGTGGCCGTGGTCATGGGCGCGTACTCGATACACGAGCAGGAGACGGGTGCACGGAATGGCTTGTGGGTGGCCAGATCCCACATGCGGATCGTGTTGTCCCTGCCTGCAGTCACGGCCATGGCCTTGCCCCGGACCTTGGTCACCGCGAGTGTTTCGACGCCCCCGCCGTAACCGAAGAACGGCTTGCCGAGTTGGCTGCCCGTGCGCAGGTCCCAGATCGTCAGAGTCCCGTCGGGATCGCCGATGACCAGGATCGGCGTGGTGCCGTACTTGCCCACCGCCGCTACGTAATCCAGGAGATCGTCGCTGTCCCAGCCTTGGCCGATGACTTTGCCGGTGGCTAGGTCGGCGACCCGCAGGGTGCTATCCCCGCCCAAGATCGTGACCGTTCTTCCGTCGAGCTCGCTCAACTCGACGGGGAAGAACTCACCCTTGTGCTTCACCTCGGTGACAGCGCCAGTGGCCAGGTCCCAGCGTTCCATGCGGCCGTAGAAATCGCCGTCGGTACCGGTGACGACCGCGACGCCACCCTGGATGGCGATGCTGCTGATGTAATCAATCGATGTCACCTTGGCGGTGGCCAGAGCCTTGCCCGTCTTCAGGTCCCACGAACGGAGAACCTTATCCGCGTCCCCGGTGACGGCTATGGTCGTCCCGCCCAGTTGCCCGATCGCCCCGGCCCTGGGTTCGGCCTCATGCCCCTTCAGCGGGGCGCCGACCGCGGAGCCGGTGGTCAGGTTCCAGAGCTGGAGCTCGTCATACTCGCCTTCGGTCAGCGCGACATGCTGACCGTCGTGGGAGCCAACGGCCAGCAGATTGGTATCAAGGGTTTGGGGCATGATCGGTGGGGTCAACGGGCGGCGCGTGCCGAGGTCCCACGCGCGCAGGGTGCCACCGCTCACGACCGCGATGTCCTTGCCGTCCCAGTGGTGCAGCTCGACGTGGTACACGCCGCCCTGACCCGCGGGGATGGGCTCGCCGATGAGCTTGCGCGTGGCGGGATCCCAGACGCGAAGCAGGTCGTCGCTGCCACCCGTGACGATCACCGGCTTGCCGTTCACCGAACCAACCGCCGGGGAGACAATCCCGTTGCTATGCCCGTACATGGCAGGCCCAAGCTGACGGCCGGGCACGGGCGCCGCATGCGCGGTGATCTCCGGGATCGCAGGGGACGATGGGGTGGGTGCGGTGCGAGGATCCGCGCTGCAAGCGCCGACAAGGGTGAGCAACCCAAGCGCAATCGTAAGCGCCTTGAACGATGCCACCCGAACCCTCCCCGCGATGGCATATCAACGCCTATGGCCATCTATCGGCCCATCTTCCCGTATAGCGACTAGATGATCAATGAGTCATTGTCAGCAACCGGCGTTCACGCTGGGTGACAGCTGCTTGTGAGCTTGCTCCCGGTGGAAGAGGACGAGCGCCGCGGCGACGATACCGCCGATCTTCCAAGGGCACTTGCTGACGTTCCGCAGTGCCTTGAACCGCATCTTGAGCTGGGCGTTCGCTCGTTCGGCGAGGGCTCGGAGCGCACCGTGGACCTTGTTGTACTGGATCTGATCGTCGGTGAGTGTGCCACCCCGAGACCTCTTGTACGGCAGGCGAAACCCCATACCCGCATCGACGTAGCCGAGGTCGGCCAACGTGATCAGCCCGTCCTCGGCGGCCTTGGCCAGCGGGTCGAGGAGGCCGTGCAGGCGGGCACAGGTGAGATCGTGTTCACGGCCGGGCCGTACCTCAGAAGTCCACAGCGGGTCGCCGCCGGGGCTGGACAGGACCTGAATGTTGCCGCCGTGCTGCTTGTGTTCTCCACTCCACCACAGGTCGGCGCCGTTCGGGCCCAGGGCGCGGCAGCGGTCGGTTTCGATCAGCGTGCCATCCAGATGCAGGTGGGTGTAGCCGGCGGCCTTCGCCGCCGTGAGCGCCTCCTGTAGCGTCGGCGCCTGGGCCTTCAATACGGTGACCCCTTCTTCGACGTACCGATCACAGGTCGCGTGCGAGATGGCGTTATCGGCGGCCGGCCGGGCGATCCGAGCGCCGTCCACCAGCCAGCGGATGATCAGAACGGCCTGCTTGAACTCGCCCAGCGCCCGAGTGCCCGCGCGGGTGCGGCGCCGTACCCGCTCGGCGCGCAACAGCCCGGCCAGAAACAGCACAACCTCGCGCGGCATGTCCAACTCGGCTGTGTAGGTGATACTGGAGGTCACGTGAAGCCCTTGTGTGCGGTGCGGTGGATCCTTCGACAAGACCCACCCCTACCAGGGGCTTCACGCTTTTCTCTACTTGATCACTCCCACGCCCGCCGTGATCGGCTACACACGGTCATCGACCGTTGCTGACAACGTCTCACCGAACTCGCCGACACGTTCGCTGTGATCAAGGTGGAGAAACTCTCCATTCTCAACATGGTCAAATCCGCCAAGGGCACGATCGAAGCCCCGGGCAGGAACGTCGCCCAAAAGGCGGGGCTGAACCGGTCGATCAGCGGCGAGGCGTGGGGCCGGACCGTCACCCTGCTCGAATACAAGAGTGCCGACCGGGGCGGACAGGTCGTCAAGGTTCCCGCCCCGGGCACCTCACAGACGTGCCACCGATGCGGTCACCGTGATGCGGCCGGCCGCAACAGAACCGTGTTCGCTTGTACCGACCCCGCGTGCGGTTGGGTCGGCCATGCCGATACCAATGCCGCGATCAATATCAAGAACGCCGTCGGAATGCCGGTGTCAGGGCGTGGAGACCTCGGGGTTACCCGGTCGGTGAAGCGTCAACCCCCGCGCGCCGCTTAACCGCGACGCGACGGGAGAGTCTCCGGCCTTCAGGCCGGGGAGGAGTTCAACCGTACATGCCGCGCTGGTTGAGGCCTGTCAGGTGGATGACGGCCTCACGCAGGGTCTTGGAGGGGATCGTGCCGGTGTTGATGCAGACGCCACCGATCATGTTACGGCGCTCGACCACCGCGACCCGTCGTTCGAGCTTCGCCGCGGCGATCGCGGCCTTCTGATCGCCCGGCCCGGAATCCAGGATGAGAACATCGAAGTCCCACCTGGACCCCAGCGTGACTGCCAGGGGCTTCCTCAGCCAGGCCCATGACGATCCGCTGCAGGCCGGATCAGGAGGAGCGGGGCCGCCAGTCTCCCCGGTCGAGGTCGAGGGTCTCGGGGGTGTGCAGGCGGACCATGGTGCGGGCCACGCCGGGCGGGATGCGGGCCGGGGTGAGCAGGGAGACCACGATCATGACGGCGAAGGCGACCGGCACCGTCCAGGCCGCGGGCTGGGCGAGCAGGGCTCCGGCCAGGCCGGTGTACGGTCCCCCGACGATGGTCGCCAGGACCGCGCCGCAGGCCAGCCCGCCCCCGGCGAGCAGCCCGGCCATCGCTCCGGTGGACGTCAGCCGCCGCCACCAGATGCCCAGCACCAGCAGCGGGCAGAAGGAGGACGCCGCCACCGCGAACGCCAGCCCCACCACGTCGGCGACCGGCAGCGAACGGGCCGAGGTGGCCAGCACGAGTGGCACCGTCACCGCCAACATGGCCGCCGTCCGGAACGAGCGCACCCCGCCCCTGAGAATGTCCTGCCCGATGACACCCGCCACCGAGACCGTCAGCCCGGAAGAGGTGGACAGGAACGCCGCGAACGCCCCCGCCGTCACCAACGAGGTCAGCAGGTCCCCCGCCACTCCCCCGACCAGCCGCCCGGGCAGCGTCAGCACCACCATGTCGCTGCCCCGCAGCTCCGGCAGGTAGATCCGGCCCAGCGCGCCGTAGATGGCCGGCAGCAGGTAGAAGGCGCCGAGCAGGGACAGGACCACCAGTGTCGTACGGCGCGCGGCCCGGCCGTCGGGGTTGGTGTAGAAGCGGACCAGCACGTGCGGCAGGCCCATGGTGCCCAGGAACGTCGCCAGGATCAGCGAGTAGGTCGAGTAGAGGCCGTACTCCTTGCCGCTGGCCAGCGGCAGCGCCCAGGTGGCCGTGTCGTGCGCGCTCAGCCCGGGGGCACCTCCCGAGCGCCAGGCCAGCAGCAGGAACACCAGCGGCACGGCCAGCGCGGTGAGCTTGAGCCAGTACTGGAAGGCCTGCACGAACGTGATCGACCGCATGCCGCCGGACATCACGTTCACCGCGACCACGGCCGCCACCAGCAGTCCCCCGGCCCAGTCCGGGGCACCGGTGATGGCCCCCAGCACCAGGCCGGCGCTCTGGAACTGCGGCATGAGGTACAGCCAGCCGATCAGCACGACCAGCACGCCGGCCAGCCGGCGCACGGCCATCGACTCCAGCCGCGCCTCGGCGAAGTCGGGCAGCGTGTAGGCGCCCGAGCGGCGCAGGGGCGCGGAGACCAGGACGAGCAGCACCAGGTAGCCGCCGGTCCAGCCGACCGGTAGCCAGAGCATGTCGGCGCCGTAGGCGAGGATCAGCCCGGCGATGCCCAGGAAGCTCGCCGCCGACAGATACTCCCCGCCGATGGCGGAGGCGTTCCACAGCGGGGAGACGGTGCGGGAGGCCACGTAGAAGTCGGAGGTCGTGCGCGACAGGCGGATGCCGAACGCCCCGATCAGCACCGCCGCCAGGACCACCAGCACGACCGCGGTCACGTCGTACGCGGTGTTCACCGGGCTCGGTCCACCAGTTCGGAGAAGTGACGCTCGTTCCGTTCGGCCTGCCGTACGTAGAGCCAGGCGCCGATCACGAACGCCGGGTAGATCAGACCGGCCAGCACCACCCACGGCAGGGGGATGCCGACCAGCCGTACCTCACGCAGCTCCGGCACGAGCAGGAACAGCACCGGCAGGCCGCCGACCACGCAACCGAGCACGGTGCAGACGAACAGGGCGAGCCGGAACTGGGTGCGGATCAGCGAGCCCATGTAGACCTCGCCCAGCCGGGTCTGCTCGTCGATCTCGCGGGTCACCGGGTAGCGGGGATGGCGGGTGGCCGTGGTGCGGGGGCTGGTGACGACCTCGCGGCGCGGCCGGTCCCCCCGGTCGGTCTCCCTGCGTGGCCGCTCCACCGCGCGGGCGAGGCGGTCGGTCATCCGCCGGCGCGGCTCGGTCTCCTCGGAGGGCTCGGGCTCCTGTCCCTCCCCGCTCATTCGGACCGTCCCTTACGCGCCCGGCGGACCAGCAGGTCACGCAGCTCACGGGTGTGGCGGCGGCTGACCGGGATCTCGCTCTCGCCGATCCGGACGACGCAGCGGCCCGAGTCGATGTGCAACTCGTCGATGTGCTTGACGGCGACCAGGTGGCTGCGGTGCACCCGGATGAACCCTGCCGAGGCCCAGCGCTCCTCCAGCATGGCCAGCGAGATGCGGACCAGGTGACTGCCCCCCGCGGTGTGCAGGCGCGCGTAGTCGCCCTGCGCCTCGACGTAGCGGACCTCGGTGCTGGCCACGAACCTGGTGACGCCGCCGAGTTCCACCGGGATGGTGCCCGGATCGGTGCGGCCCGCGGCGTCGTTCTCCGGCAGCTCGGCCGAGACGCACACCCGCCGGATGGCCTCGGCCAGCCGTTCCGGCCGGACCGGTTTGAGCAGGTAGTCCTCAGCCTTGAGCTCGAAGGCGTCCACGGCGTGTTCCTCGTAGGCGGTCACGAACACCACTCGGGGCGGGTTGGCGAACTGCGACAGCAGCCGGCCGAGCACCACCCCGTCCAGACCCCGCATCCGGATGTCGAGAAAGACCGCGTCGATCGGCCGTCCCTCGGCGATCGCCCGGTCCAGGACGCGCAGCGCGGCGGCCCCGTCCCTGGCCAGGGAGACCTCGCCGATGCGGGGGTCCTCACGCAGCAGGTAGGCCAGGTCTTCCAGGGCGGGGAGCTCGTCGTCCACCGCCAGGACGCGCAGGCCGGTCACGGTCACTCCTCCAGTTCGCTCACGCGGGAATCTCTAGAGGGTGATGAATCAGACATCAAGTGTCAATAGTTCCGGAGCCGTCGAGGGTGTTGATCAGCACTCGATAGCGCCACAGCACTCGGCAGAGCGGCACCATGAGGACGAGCATCACGGACCCGCTGATCACGAAGACGGTGCGCAGCCCGAACGCCTCCGCCAGCAGGCCGCCGCCCAGTGCGCCCACCGGGATCAGACCCCACAGCAGGGTACGGATCACCCCCAGGACCCGGCCGAACAGGGCCGCCGGCACCAGAGCCTGCCGGACCGACATGATCAGGACGTTCCAGACCAGGAGCGATCCACCGACGGCCGCGGAGGCGGCCACGAGCATCACCGTGGACGGGAAGATCCCGATGAGTGTGAACCCCAGCCCGGAAACGGACATCGCGACCGCCATCACGGCCGCGCGCGGCCACCGGCGCACCAGGATCGGCGCGGCCAGGCCACCCACCACTCCTCCGGCCCCCGAGGCCAGCGCGAACCAGCCGAAAGCCGCGGCGGGCAGCCGCAGCACCTCCACGACGAACAGCACCAGCACCGCCATCGCCGCCTGGTTCATCCCCGCCGAGAGCGTGCCGATCAGGGTGATGCCCCGGAGCGGCCGGTGGTTCCAGAGCCAGCGCACCCCCTCGCCGATCTCCCGGCGCAGGTTGGCGGGCCGTCCGGGGACCGCTTCGGTGCGGTAGGCGCCCGGCAGCAGCAGCAGGAGCGCCCCGGCGAGCAGGAAGCCCGCCGAGTTCGCCAGGAACGGGAGCGCGGCGGCGACCACGAACAGCGCGCTGCCCACCGGGGCGCCGAGGAAGCCGTCGGTGACGACCGAGGCCGCCTCGACCCGGCCGTTGGCCTTCTCCAGCTGGTCGCGCCGCACCAGGGCGGGCAGCAGGGAGTGGACCGCGTTGTCGTAGAGCGTCTCGACGGTGCCGAGCGCGAACGCGGCCACGTAGAGCATCCACATGGCGGCGTGGCCGGTCAGCACCGCCGCCGTCAGCAGCCCGACCACGACGGTCCTGACGAACTGGGCGACGATCATCGCCTTGCGGCGGTCCAGCCGGTCCACCAGCGCGCCGCTGACGATCGCGAACAGCACCCAGGGCAGGAAGGTGAGCGACGAGAGCGCCGCGACGAGCACCGGGTCGCGGGTCAGGGTCACCGCCAGCAGCGGCAGCGCGATCCGGCCGATGCCGTCTCCCAGGTTGGACACTGTGCTGGAGGTGAACAGCAGCCAGAACTTCCGCCCGAGCCCCGCGGACGCCGGGCCCGGGGACTCCGGAGAACCGGCCGGGCCGTCCGGGGGTGTCCGGGGTCCGGCGCCTCCCTCTACCGGATCGGTGGAACGCGCGGGGGTGCTGCTCAAGGGTCCTCCGTGGGGGTCACGTCCCGGGGAGAGGAGAGGAGTGAGGCGTTCCCCGGCCGCCCTGACGCCGAGAGCAAGAGGCTCGGCAAGATCCTCTGAAATATAGACCCCGCGGACCCGGAGCCCGGTCCGGGGAGGCACCCCGGTGGGCGGGGAGGTCCGGCGTCAGTGCGCGGAGACTCCGGGGTGATATTTCGGCAGGCGGACGCTGACCCTGGTGCCCGCCCCCTTCCCCGTCTCGGCCACCAGGCCGTACTCGTCGCCGTAGACCTGGCGCAGCCGCTCGTCCACGTTGGCCAGCCCCACTCCCCCGGCCCCGGAGCGCTCGTCGGCGTGGCCGGCCAGGATGCGGCGCAGACGGTCCGGCTCCATGCCGACGCCGTCGTCTTCCACGCTGATCCGGCACTCGGCGCCCGCGTCCTCGGCGATGATCGAGATGCGGCCGGTGCCGGGTTTGCTCTCCAGGCCGTGCTGGACGGCGTTCTCCACCAGCGGCTGCAGGCATAGGAACGGCACGGCGACCGGCAGCACCTCCGGGGCGATCCGCAGGGTCACGTGGAGCTGGTCGCCGAAACGGGCGCGTTCCAGGGTGAGGTAGCGGTCGATGGAGCGCAGTTCCTCGGCCAGTGTGGTGAACTCACCGTGCCTGCGGAAGGAATAGCGGGTGAAGTCGGCGAAGTCCAGCAGCAGCTCGCGGGACCGGTCGGGGTCGGAGCGGACGAAGCTCGCGATGGTCGTGAGCGAGTTGTAGATGAAGTGCGGGGAGATCTGCGCCCGCAGTGCCCGGACCTCGGCCTCCATCAGCCTCGTCCTGGACCGGTCGAGCTCGGCCAGCTCCAGTTGGGAGTCCACCCAGCTCGCGACCTCGTGGGTGGCCCGCACCAGGCCCGCCGAGGCGTGCCCGCCGTAGGCGGCGAGCGAGCCGACCACCCGGCCGTCGGTGGTCAGCGGCACCACGACCGCGAACCTGATCGGGCACTCGGGGATGTCGCACGAGACGACCTCCGGGCCGAGGACCTGGGTCCGGCCACCCGCGAGGGTCTTGGCGGCATGGGTGAACGTCTCCCTGGCGTGGTGGTCGCCCTCACCGTCGTAGACCAGCAGCCGCTCCCCGTCGGTGATCGCCAGCGCCGGAGAACCGAGCAGCTCGCGCAGGTGCCGGGACGCCTTCTGGGTGCCCGCCTCGGTCAGCCCGGCCCGCAGCGGCGGCGCGGCGAGCGAGGCGGTGTGCAGGGTCTCGAACGTGGCCCGCTCGGCCGGGCTGGTACCCAGCTCCCGCCTGCCGCGCAGCACCCGCCACAGGACCAGGGCGGGGATGCCCAGCAGGGCGGCGACCAACAGCAGGGCGACGAGGGGTTCCACGCCCCGGACCCTATCCGTCCAGGTCCGTGAGCGTCTCATCGGCGAACGGGCAACCGCCGGCCGTGGAGGAGGGCATGGGGCGGACTCGGAGGCACCGAATCATATTCTGGCCATTTGGCGCGGCCACCTCTTGCCAGTGAGCCCTTCGCGAAATTACGGTCAGGACCGTTAATAAGCGAGGAGACATCGTGAGACTTCGTCTGGCGGCCGTTGCCGCCGCCCTCTTGCTCATCCCTGCCCCCGCCCTGACCGGGCATGCCGCCGCGGCGGGGCCGCCGGCCGGTTGCGGCTTCCAGAACCTCGGGGCGATGCCGCTCACCGGCGCCACCACCGCGGGTGCCGCGCTCGACGCCACGTATCCGGGCGGGCCGCGCGTCTACTCGGTGACCTCCAGCGCGTCCGGCCCGGCGCTGCTGGGCGTCAGGAACGCACTCGACGGCACGCTGATCGCCGAGCGGCCGCTGGCACTGGCACTTGGCTCGTGGGCGGTCACCGTCGCCCCCGACCACTCGGTCTACGTGGGCTCCTACAACGCCGCCGCAGGCGCGATGGGCCGTCTGTTCCGCTACGTCCCGGGCACCGACCAGGTGATCGAGGCGGGCATCGCCGTACCCGGGGAGACCTTCGTGTGGACGGTGGAGGCCGGCCCGGACGGCAGGTCCGTCTACGGCGGCACCTCCCCAACGGGGAGGCTGTTCCGCTACGACGTGGACAGCGGGCAGACCACCGACCTGGGCAGCCCGATCCCCGGCCAGCAGTACGTCCGCGACCTGGCGATCGACGACGACGGCACGATCTACGCGGGCATCGGCTCGCAGGCCATGAAGATCGCGGTGGTCGGGCCCGACGGCGTCACCAAGAAGATCATCGACGCGCCGATCGAGGGCGACGGCTACGCCTACGACCTCGACCTGGCCGGGCGCTACCTGCTGGTGCGGTTCGTCACCACGACGGCGACCAACCCCATGGGGATCTACGATCTGAAGAAGGGCCGCTGGACGCGGGTCGTCGACGACGTCGACAGCCTGACCGTGGGCGGCGGTGTGCGCGGACACGAGGCCTACCTCTTCCAGAACGACGAGCTGGTCAAGGTCGATCTGAAGAAGGGCGGGGTCAAGAAGCTGGGCTTCACCGACTTCGGCGGCGGCGCGGCCCGCACGCTCGGCTGGATCGGCCACACGCTGGTCGGCACCGCCTCGACCGGCAAGCTGTGGACCTACGACCGCAAGCGCGGCAAGGCCACGACGTTCGAGTCGACGCTGACCGGGCAGCCGGTCAGCGTCCGGTCGATGGGCGTCGGTCCCGACGGCCGCGTCTACGGGGGCGGTTTCTTCACCG
This sequence comes from Streptosporangium album, assembly GCF_014203795.1. Taxonomy (NCBI): domain Bacteria; kingdom Bacillati; phylum Actinomycetota; class Actinomycetes; order Streptosporangiales; family Streptosporangiaceae; genus Streptosporangium; species Streptosporangium album. Next base: position 838,375 of record NZ_JACHJU010000003.1, read on the forward strand.
GTGGCCTGGCCGCCTACGACACCGCGACCGGCCAGACGCAGTTCTGGCCGAACGTCGGCCAGAGCGAGGGCATCGTCACCCACAAGGGCAGGCTGTACCTCGGCGTCTACCCCGGCGCGCGGATCTACGAGTTCGACGGCGCCGAACCCAAGCTGCTGCTCAGCCTGACCGAACAGGAGCAGGACCGTCCGTTCGCGATGGTCTCGGCGGGCGACCTGCTGGCCTTCGGCACCGTGCCCAAGACCGGCGCGGCGGGCGGCGCGCTCGGTCTCTACGACCCCGCGACCGGCCGCACGGTGATCAGGCGGAACATCGTCCCGAACCACAGCGTCATCGGCCTGGCCTACCGCGACGGCGTCGTCTACGGCGCGACCTCCGCTTTCGGCGGGCTGGGCCGGCCGCTCGACACCGCCGCCTACGTGTTCGCCTACGACATCGCGACCGACACCGTGAAGTGGAAGAGCGCGCCCGTGCCCGGTGACCTGGCACTCGGCTCGATCACCTTCGACGAGACCGGCCATCTGTGGGGCATGACGCCCGACGCGCTGTTCGAGATGGACCCGGCGACCGGGCAGACGCTGCGGACGGCCAAGCACCAGGTGTACCCCTGGTCCAGCCAGACGCAGGTCTGGCTGGACACCGACATCGAGGTCGACGCGGGCGTGATCTGGGCCAAGGCCCAGGGCAAGGTCTACAAGGTCGACCGGACGACGCTGGCCTTCAGCCTGATCGCCCGGCCGATCTCCCTGATGGTGAAGGCCCCCGACGGGCACCTCTACCTGTCCCGCAACGAGAACTTCTCCACTTACCGGATCTGCGGCTCGTAGCGCAGGAGCTTCGGCCCCTCGGCGAAGTAGACGTCCCCGGACCTGTGCACCGCGAGCTGGTGCACAGGTCCTTCCTTCAGTACGGTGTGCCGCCCCGTCAGCGGGCTGAGCGAGAACACCGAGGAACCCGCGTGCGTGCCGTACAGGGTGAGGTCGCGGGGGTTGTAGACGAGCTGCCCGCCGGCGCTCTTACTGTCTGACAGGGTGACCCGGGAGACGACCTTGCGCAGCGTCGGGCTGACCGCGAACACCTCGCCGCCGGCGATCCCCCACAGCCGGCCGAGGGGGTCGAAGGTCAGCCCGGAGACGGCGGGCTTGCCCGGCGCGGGCGTCATCTCCCACAGCAGCCGGTTCTCCCGGACGGACCAGGCGAACAGCTTCGCCTCCGGCTGCGTCGGCGGGGTCGCCGTCTGGCCGCTGTAGATCGAGGTGCCGCCGTAGACGACGCCGTCGCGGTAGGCCAGCGAGACGATGGACTGGTCCTTGACCACGTTACGCCGGGCGGTCTTCAGCACGCCCTCGTCCGGGTCCCAGAGGGCGAACACACCGCCGAGCTGGCCGAGGTCGGGCATGGTGCCGACGGCGAGGTATTTCCCGGCCGAGACCATCGCGCGGGGCCTGATCTGCTTGTCGGCGGCGAAGTCGAAGAGCCTGGCGGGGTTGGGCGCGGGCCCGGGTTCGGGGCTGGGCGAGTATTCGGTGCTGTTCCACGGCAGCTTGGGGTCGTAGGAGTAGACGCGGGCCTCCGGGTAGGCGCCGACGTACAGCCTGCCCTTGTGCGAGACCATGTCCTCGCTCTGGGAGAAGGTGTGGAACTCCCGCGTCTGCCCGGTCTCCGGATCGACCGCGGCGAAGCCGCCGTTGAGGAAGCCTCCGGCGTACACGCGGTGGTCGGGGCCCTCGGACAGGGCGGTGATGTCGATCGGCTCGCCGCGCACGGCGGTCTGCACGAACGACTTGGCGCCGGTCTGCGGGTTGTAGCGGAACATCAGACCCCGCCAGAGCATCCCGACGACGCTCTTACCCGGGTAGTCGGGCAGGCCCAGCTCGGCCCAGCCGATGCCGCGCGAGTTGGCCACCCGGCCGGTGATCGGCACGCCGGTGCCGGTGACGGCATGGGTGCGCGGGTCGTAGCCGACGAGCTCACCCGACTTGATCAGGTAGACCCGGCCCTGCTCGTCGGGCAGGGAGACGTCGAGGCCGTGGACGGCGTCGAGCTTGTCGACCCACGCGCCCGCGGCGATGTCCCACACGTGCAGCGGTCCCGGGCTCGCACCGCCGAACCGCACGTACAGGTAGCCGTCGGCGGCGTTGACGTCGTAGGCCCACTGACCGGCCGGGTTGAAGCCGTCGGGCAGCGGCAGCTGCCTGGAGGCGCCACTGGCGGCGTCCACCTCGAACAGGGCCGCCGGAGCCTCGGTGCCCGCGTAGATCTTGCCGCCCGCCGTGGAGACGCTGCGGACGTAGGCGTGGGTGGGGGACAGCTTGCCGTAGTCCCGCACGCCGGTGGCGGGATCGTAGCCGAACAGCCGCCCGCCGGGCGAGGTGCCGCCGTAGACGGTGGCGCCCTGACCGGGGGCGACGCTCCAGATGAAGTTGTCCGAGGCGACCGGACGGCCGAGGTCGCGCACGCCGTCCCGCTCGGTCCAGCGGTAGAGGCGGCCGTCGCCGTAGCCGCCGACGTAGACGCTCCCGTCGGGAGTGACGTCGACGGCCCAGGAGCCGCCCGCGCCCGGCAGGTCGTAGCGGGCCACCTCGGCTCCGGTCGCCGGGTCGATCGCGTTGAGGTGGGCGGGGGTGCCCGATGAGACCGCCCACAGCACGGTCGCGCCACCGGGTCCGGGGGCGACGACACCGCCGATGAGCAGGACGTCCTGCAGCGGCACGCCAAGCTCGGTGATCTTGCCGCGGGTGCTGGCCTCGGCGGGTCCCTGGAACACCGGCACGAGGGATGCCGCGACGATGATCGCTAATAATTTTCTAATTAGGGTCATGACCGGAAACCTAAAAACAGCTACCCTTTCCGTCAAGATACGATTTCGGTAACGGCCGAATTATAAAACCCTCGTCGAGGCCCTCTTCTCTCCGCCGACGCCGTGCCCGGCGACGCGCGGAGGTGTCCTCCGCATCACCGACTCCCGCACCTGACGGTCAGAAAGGTTCCCCCACATGATCCACCGCCGCCGATTCCTGCAGCTCGCCGCCGTCGCCGCGGGCGGCTCCTCCCTCCTGCCCACCTCCCCCGCACACGCCGCCGCCGCCGAAGGCGAGGTGACCGTCCTGGGCCCCGCCAGCGTCACCAGCGCCCTCGGCAACGGCGAGTTCGTCGGCGGCGTGCTCTACGCCGGCACCCGAGGGCTGTCCCCCAATGTCGTCGGCGCCTACGACCTGGCCCGCGACACGGTGACGGGGCACACCGACATCCCCACGGGGATCGGCGTGTGGGCGATGTGCGCCGTCGGCACCGACGTCTACGTCGGCACCCACAGCCGCTCCGACCTCTACAGGCTCGACACGCTCACCGGCACACTGTCCAAGGTGGGCGCCTACGGTTACCCCTACATCTGGAACCTGACCGCCTCCCCCGACGGCAAGGTCTACCTGGCGATCTCCGAGCCGGGCCGGGTCGTGGAGTACGACCCGGCCACGGGAGCGAGCCGCGACCTGGGCGTCACCGTCGAGGGTGAGGCGTACGTGCGCAGCATCGCCGCCGACGCCACCACCGTCTACGCGGGCGTCGGCGCGCACGCCCACCTGATCGCGATCGACCGGGCCACGGGCGCCAAGCGCGACATCCTGCCCGCCGAACTGGCCGCCCGCGACTTCGTGGCGAGCCTGACGGTCTCCGACACCCACCTCGCGGCCGGCATCTCCTCCAACGGCGAGGTGCTGGTGATGTCGAAGTCGGACCCGTCCGACCACCGCGTGCTCACCACCGGCGAGAAGTACGTTCCCTCGGTCCTGCTGCACGACGGCTACGTCTACTTCACCGGGCGGCCCACCGGCACGCTCTACCGCTGCCGGTTGGACGGCGGCACGGTGGAGACGCTCGGCGTGGCGCAGCCCGAGGCGGCCACCCACCGGCTCCTCTCGCACGAGGGCCGCGTCTACGGCGTCCAGGACGGCGCGGTCTTCGTCTACGACCCGGCCGACGGCTCGCTCGGCTACGTCAACCTCGTCCAGCGGGGGTTCAGGGCCGCACCGGAGCAGCCCATGTCGGTGCACTCCGACGGATGGCGGGTCTACGTCGGCGGCAAGGGCGGCGCCGACGTCCACGATCTGAAGGCGGGCACCAGCAGCCGCCTCGGCATCCCCGGCGAGCCGAAAACGGCGCTCACCGTGCGGGACGTCACCTACCTCGGCGTCTACACCCAGGGCCTGCTGTACGCGCACCGGCCCGGTGAGCCGTCGGCCACGCTGCTCGCCAAGGCCGGCAACCAGCAGGACCGCCCCCGCGACCTCGCCCACGACGCGCTGACCGGGCTGATCGCGATGACCACCCAGCCCGAGCCCGGCCAGCTCAACGGCGCGCTGTCGCTCTACTCCCCGCGCACGAAGAAGATGGACACCTACCGGCCGGTCGTGGAGCGGCAGAGCCTGTACGCCGTCACCTGCCGGGCCGGGATCGCCTACCTCGGCACCAACATCCAGGAGGGCCTCGGCCTGCCGCCGGTCACCACGACCGCCCGGCTGGCCGCCTTCGACCTGCGCTCGCGCAAACTGCTGTGGCAGCTCGAACCCGTGCCGGGCGCGAAGGTCATCCCGGGTCTGGCACACACGCCTCTGGCCGTGTACGGCGTGACCGGCACCGGGATCCTGTTCGAGTACGACCTGCTGCGCCGCAAGGTCACCCGCACCGTGCAGGCCGGTTCGAAGGGCAGCGATCTGCTCGTGTCCGGACTGGTCGCCTACACCACCGACGGCGACGCGATCTACAAGATCGACCTCGTGACGTTCGCGGTGAAGACGATCGCCTCCGGCCTGGCGGGCGAGTGGTTCGGCGGCGAGCCGAAGCTGGCCCTCGACCCCTCGCGCCGGGCCCTGTACGGCGTGCGCGGCCGCGACCTGGTCCGGATCTCCGTCACCGGACGGCGCTGACCAGAGCCGGGTGCTCGCGGACCCCCGCCCGCGAGCACCCGGCCGGTCCGGTCATCCCCGGGATGCGAGCACCTTGGCCAGTGCCTCGCTCACGTCGGCCGCCCGGGCGGGATCGTCCATGAGCATCTGCTGGCGCACCCACACCACGCTCCGCGCGGCCGCCTCGGCCACCGGGCACGGCTCGACCCGCGCCCCGGCCCCGGTGAGGGCGGCCATCGTGCCGAGCGGCGGGTAGCCGCCGTCGAGTGGCACTCCCTCGGCCGCCATCGCCGCGAGCAGGAACTCCCGCTCGATGGGAGCGTCCACTCGCAGCATCAGCAGGTGCCGCGAGTCGCGGGTGGTCCCCGCGGGCTGCGGCACCACGCTCACCGGGAGGCCACCGAGGTCGAGCGCGGCGGCGAAGGCCTCGCGCCGCGTGATCTCCTCCTCCAGCCGCTCCAGCCACGGCAGTAGCAGCGCCGCCTGGATCTCGGTGAGGCGCAGGTTCCAGCCGACCTCCGGGTGGTCGTACCACGCGCCGCCCGGCCGCCTGCCCAGGTTGCAGGTCGACCAGGTCGCGCCGTACACGGCCTCGTCGCGGCAGACGATCACGCCGCCCTCGCCCGCGGTCATCGCCTTGCTCGCCTGGAAGCTGAACACCCCGGCGTCGCCGAGCCCGCCGACGGGCCTGCCGTGGTAGGTGGCCCCGTGGGCCTGGGCGCAGTCCTCGACGACCTTCAGGCCGTGCCGGGCGGCGACGGCGTTCAGCGGTTCCATGTCCACCGGGCTGCCGGCCAGGTGCACCGGCATGACCGCGGCGGTCCGGCCGGTGACGGCGGCCTCGACCGCCTCCGCCGACAGGTGCAGGTCCACGGGGTCGACGTCGACGATCACCGGGATCGCCCCCGTCAGCAGCACGGAGGTGGCCGAGGCGACGAAGGTGTAAGCCGGGATGATCACCTCGTCGCCCTGACCGACCCCCAGCCCGCGCAGCGCCGCGAACAGGCCGAGCGTCGCGTTGGCGACCGTGACCCCGTGCCCCACGCCGGATCTGCGGGCGAACTCCGACGCCAGGTCAGCGCAGACCGTGCCCTGCGTGGCGCCCCACAGGCCTCGGTCGAGGACCTGGGTGACGTGCTTGCGCTGCCCGTCGGACAGCGGCGGCGGCCAGGCGGGCCAGGGCGCGGTGCGCACGGGCGTGCCGCCGTCGATGGCGAGTTTCATGCGGATGTTCCTCCGATGCGGTGGACGAGACGGGGACCGAGGACGCGGGCGAGGTTGCCGCCCTGGACGAGCGCCCGGTCGGGTTCGGAGAGCGGGGCGAGCGCGACCCGGCCGAAGCCGACGCGCTGGTCGAGGAAGCAGGCGTCGGTGCCGAACACGACCCGGTCGGCGCCCGCGAGGGCGGCGAGGCGGGCGACCCAGCGGCCGGTCATCTTGGATCCGCAGATCTCCAGCAGGACCGACGGATGGTCGGCCACGGCCTCGGCGGCGCGGCGGAAGCCGTACGGCCAGAGCCCGGCGTGCCCCATCAGCAGCGGCACCTCCGGACGGCGGGTGGCGACGGCGGCGAACATCTCCGGGGAGCTCCACGGCGAGTCGGTCTGGCCGTGCGCGAGCACGGGCAGACCGAGGTCCCACACCGGCTCGTACAACGGGTCGTCGAGGCGGCACCGGTGTACGTCGGGGTGGAGCTTGACACCCCAGGCGCCGGGCGCGTCGGCCAGGGGGGTGCGGTGGTGGGGGTTGTAGACCTGCCAGACACCGAATCTGCCGGGGTGGGCGGCGGCGGCCGCGAAGGCGCGGCGGTTGCCCTCGACGGCGTCGGGGCCGACGGCGAGCAGGTCGCTGATGCCCGTGGCGACGATGCCGGCCTCGTCCATGGTGGCGATCAGGCCCTCGGCGGAGGGGTCGGGGATGAGGAAGTCGGGCCAGCTCCCGATGTGGCCGTGCGCGTCGAGGATCACAGCAGGCCCTCCAGCGATCCGGCGGCGATCAGGTCGACGTCGTCCTGGCCCAGGTCGAGGTGGTCGAGCAGGTAGCGGGGCCCGCAGTCGTCGGCGACCGGCGCGCCGGTGCCGAACACCAGCCGGGCCGCGCCGAACCGCTCGGCCAGCCACTCGACGCCGCCCTGGGTGTTGACGGTGCCGACCTCCAGCCACAGGCCGGGGATCTCGGTCATCAGCTCGGCGATCGCACGCAGCCGCCGGTAGCCGGGGTTCAGCAGCAGGATCCGCAGGCCGGGCAGGCTCCGGGCGAGGGTGAGGAGCTGCGCGGGCGAGGTCTCCTCGAAGTCGACGGCGACGGGCAGGCCGAGTGCGGCCAGCCAGCGCAGCGCGGTGGGTCCGGTCAGCTCCCAGCGGTGGCGCTCGGGACAGAGCCGGACCAGGCGCGCCCCCCAGCCCAGCGCCTCCTCGACACTCCCGGGCTCCCCTGCCCCCGGCACACCCGGCACCACCACGGGCACCGGGACCAGCCGGGGGTCGTCGAATTCCAGCAGGGCCTCGTTGCCGGCCCGCGGGTCGGAGTAGAGGCTGAGCGTGTGCGTCACGTACGCCCGCTCGATGCCCAGGCGGTCCATCTCAGGCCGGGGGTCTTCCGGCAGGTCGTCGAAGGGCACCGGCCCGACGAGCCGGTGCGCGTCGACCAGCCTGACCGGTTTAGATTTCGGCACAGACCGAAACCTAGCTCTGGGCCGGAGGGATCGTCAAGACCGGGCAGCGGGGGTCGAGCCGGATCAGGGCCAGGTCACGCCCGGCCAGGGTCCAGGCGTTCCACGAGCCGGGCTCGAAGTGGAGCTGCGGGTTGGTGTACCACTCGTCGCCCAGACCCGTCGCCACGAGCTTGGCCTCGGTGCCGAGCTCGTACGCGTTGCCGCCGCCGAAGAAGGTGGCGACGAAGACCCGGTTCCGGTGGACGGTCAGCTCGCCGTACCCGGGCAGCGAGCCCTGATGGGTGATCGTGCGGGTGGCCAGGTCCATCGCGAACCAGCTCGCGTTGCGCTTGTAGACGCCGTAGAGCACGCCGTCGTGCACCTTGACGTCCTGGAAGGTCCGGTACCCGGCGACCGGGTCCACCTGCCAGAGCACCTTACGGCTGCGCAGGTCGAACGCCGCGACGGACGCCGACGACTTCACCGGCGGGGCGCCGCCTCCCCCGAGCACGTCACCGCCCAGGTAGACGACGCCGTGGCGGGAGTCGAGCGAGAGGCTCATGAGGCTCTGGTCGGGGATGACGTCCACGTAGACGTCCATCTGACCGCTGTCGGGGTCGACCACCGACAGCGCGCCCTTGAGGTTGGCGCCGAGCGGCGCGGAGGCGACGAGCAGCTTGTCGGTGCGCGGGTCGTACTCCAGGTCCCACGGCCGCTGCTGGCCGTGGCCGAGGTAGCCGAGGCTGCGGATACGGTCGCGCCGGTCGATCTCGATGATCTGGCCGCTGGGGTAGATCGCGGCGTAGACCTTGTCTCCACGGCGTACCAGGTCCTTCGGCTCGCCCGGCAGCCAGATCCGGCGCTGGTCGCCGCTGCGCAGGTCGCGGATGGTGAGGGAGAAATGTCCGCCGACGTACAGCGTGCGGCCGGGGTCGAGCAGCATCGACTGCGGACGCTCCGAGCCGGTCGGCAGGCCCGCCTCGATCAGGTCGGTGAACTCGGCCTGCCCGGTGCGCACGTCCATCGTCCACATGCCGCCGCTGCCGGAGAAGCCGAGCAGCGTGTCGCCCTCGGCCATCAGCCGGCGGGTCTCCTCGCCGAGTTTGGGGGTGCCGACCTCGGTGAGCGCGGTGTCGCCCGTGCGGTAGCGGTAGATCGTGCCCTGTGGCCTGGACGACACGTACGCGGTGCCGTCGCCGGCGAAGCCGATCATGTCGAGGGTGAGGTCGCCGAGATCGACCGGTCTGGCGTCCGAGCCGTCCTTTCGCACGTCGAAGAGGGTGTTCCCACTGGCCCCGAGCACCCGGTCGCCGCGCTCGGCGACCGCGCCGAACCCGGTGCCGCCCGCCGCCAAGTCGCGCACCGCGCCGCTCGCACGGTCGATCGCGACCAGTTTGGCCTTGTCGAGCAGTCCGGCGTACACGGTGTGGTCGTCGACGGCGAGGCTGCGCACGTAGCGCTCGCCCGCGGCCAGCACCCCGAAGTCGCGCACCGCGCCGGTGGCCGGGTCGTACTCGTGGACCCTGCCGTCGGGATAGGTCCCGGCATAGATCTTCCCATCGGGGGCGGCGGCCAGACTCCAGACGAACCCGCCGTTGCGCCCGAACGACGTCAGGTGTTCGACCCCGCCCGTCGCCGGGTCGAACCGGTACAGATCCGGAACCGGGTAGGTGCCGACGTAGACCTTGCCGTCCGCGACCGCCGTGGCCCAGGCTCCCTCGGCCTCACCGGCGGCGGGCGCGTCGGGCAGCCGCACCGAGCGGAGCGTCTTCCGGGTGGCCAGGTCGATCTCGGCGAGCACGGGCGGCTTCAGACCGCGCGTGACGACGTACCCGCGCCCTTCATGGGTGACGGCGCCGACGATGGCGCCGGTCACGGACGCGGGCCCGAACCTCCGCACTCCGGTCCCGTCGCACGGCGCCTTCAGGACCTGCGGGCTCTGCACGGCGGCGCTCTGCACGGTGAGGCCCGGTACGGCGGGCGGCCCCTGCGGCGCGGCATGGGCGATCGAAGGGACGAGCAGGGCGGGTAACGCGGCGACGGCGGCGAGCACGGCTCGCGGCGATCGGCTGCGGAGCATGGGGGCACTCCTTGCGAGGGTTCATTTCTACGCAATATTGGTCCCGACCGTAATCATATGGGTAGAAAGCGTCAATGACTTGGCCCTTGTATTCGACCAGACTTGAGGATTATGGTCATGACCGGTATGTGAATAGGAGGATGCCCGTATGACACCCTTCGATGCCCGGCGGCTGGTCGGCGACCTGGTGGTGACGCTCGACGCCGACGTGCTCGGCGGCGCCTACCCCGACCGTGACCCCCCGCCGGAGCCCGCCCCGCGGGTCCTGGCCCGCCATGGCATCACCGCGGGCGCGGTGTCCAGCCTACGGGCCGCGCTCTTCGACATGACGTCGGGCAACGACGAAACCCTCGCGTCAGCCACCTCGGCGGGGGTCGTGCCCGTCGGCGCCCTCGACCTGCGCGACCCTCTGGGCGCGGCCCGCGAGATGGAACGGCTGGCCGCCCTGGGGGTGCGGGCGATCCGCCTCTTCCCCGACGAGCAGGGCGTCGAGGCGGGCTTCCCCTCGGTGCGGCACATCGCCAAACGGGCCGCCGCACTCGACCTGACCGTGCTGACCGGGGGTGACGTGCGCCGGTTCTGGCAGCCGTTCACCGACCTCGGCCTGCGGGTCGTCTTCCTCGACACGCACTTCTACCACCTGGGCGACTTCCTCGTGGCGGCCGCCGGCGAGCCGGGCTTCCACACCTCGACCCGGCTGCTCAACTCCCCCGACGCGCTGGAGACCGCCGTCGGCGAGGTCGGCGCCGAACGCCTGCTGTTCGGCTCTCGCACGCCGTACTACGAACCGCTCGTCCCCCTGTTGCGCCTGGCCACCGGCGGCCTGAAACCCGACGAGGTCGCACTCGTCGCCGGAGGCAACGCCCGCCGTCTGCTCCTCGGAGAATCCGCATGATCATCGATGTGCACGCGCACTGGGGTCCGTGGTTCTTCACCATGGACGTCGCCGAGCTGACGGTCCGCGCCATGGACCGCTACGGGATCGACCTGGCCATCGTGTCGGGCACCGAGGCAGTCATCTACGACGCCCCGGCGGGCAACCGCGCCCTGGCCGCCTACCTGGACTCCGCGCCCGACGCCGCCCGCCTGTACGGGTACGTGACCGTCAACCCGCGCCGCCTGGCCGACGCCGAGCGCGACCTGAACACCTACCTGCCCACCGGCCGGTTCGTCGGCGTGAAGATCCACACCGACTACACCGGCTCCCCCGCCACCTCCCCGCGGCTGCGTGACGCACTGGCCCTGGTGGCGTCGGCGGGCGTCCCGGCGCTGGTCCACACCTGGGGCACCTCCGTGCTCGACCTGGCCCAGGCGTGCCTCGACACGCCCGGCCTGCGCGTGATCGCCGGGCACATGGGCGCGGACGGCTACCGGCACGCCATCGAGGCCGCCCGCGCCTGCGACCGCCTCTACCTGGAGCCGTGCTGGTCGCACTTCCCCGCCGGGCGCATCGCGGAGGTCGCCGCCGCCGTGGACCCGGAGCGGCTGCTGTTCGGCACCGACTCCACTCTCATCGACCCGGCCTCCGCTTTCGGCGCCGTGGCTGCCGCAGGCCTGACCGGCGCGGTGGCCGACCGCCTGGCCTGGCGCAACGCCGCCGCCCTCTTCCGTCTCCCCGTCGGCTGACCGGGAGACGGCGCGGGTCACACGTCGGCGAGTGCGGCCTTCTCCCGTCCCCGCTCGTCCTCTCCCATCGCCGGGCCGTACCGGTCGAAGGCGTGTGAGCGCGGGATGCGCCCCTCGGCGGCGGCCAGCCACAGCATGCGCTGGACATAGCCCTCCATCGGCGCGGTGAACGTCGCGGCGGCCAGCCGGTCGAGCCGGGCCGACGCCCGCTCGAACTCCCGCAGGTCGTTCCCGGCGAAGGCGCGCATCACGTCACGGGTGACGCCCACCCGCGCGGCCGCGAGCCCGACCAGCGCCGCCTCGGCGCCCCACAGCAGCGACGGGCCGAACATCCGGTCCTCTCCGGTGATCGCCAGCCGTCCCGCCTCGCGGGTGATCCGGATCGCCTCCTGACATCCCATCGCGTCCGACAGCAGCGCCGCCTTGAGCCCCGCCACCCCCGGGTGGCCGACGATCTCCTTCAGTACGGCGGGCGGGCAGGGCAGCGTGTAGAGGTCGAAGGCGATCATGGGTAGCCCGGCGCCCCGCCAGACGGCGTCGTGCAAGGCGACCCGGTCCTCGGTGGAGGGGAACACCAGCACGCCGGCGGCGCCGAGCCCGGCCGCGACCCGCGCCTCCTCGACGACCTGCTCCGTCGCGTCCGGGGACACGCCCTGGGTGGCCGCCCAACCGTCCGGCCGCGCCTCGTCGGGGGCGCCGCCCACGCCGACCAGCACCGGCACACCCAGGGAGACCGCACACTCGATCACGGCGGACCGCACCGGCGGGGGCAGGAAGGGGCCGCGGCCGGTGTGGGCGAGCACCGCGAGCCCGTCGGCACCGTCGGCGAGCAGGCTGCGGAGATAGGCCGTCATGAGGTCGAGGTCCACCTCGCCCGAGGCCGTCATGGGGGTGGCCGCCGCCGCGAGCAGCATGCCGCGCAGCTGCTCTCGCAGCCGCGCGGCCTGTAGTGACATATCCATCTAAAAGACTTTATTTGAGTCCCGTCATCGCGATGCTGTTGACCAGGTACCGCTGCAGGACGGCGAACACCAGCAGGCACGGAAGCACCGACAGCGCGGCGGAGGCCATCAGCACGGCCAGCGGCGACCCCTCCGTGCGCATCGACGCCAGCCCCACGGTGAGCGTGCGCATCTCGTCCGACTGCGACATGACGAGCGGCCACAGGAAGTCGTTCCAGTGCCACAGGAACACGAACACCCCGAGGGTGGCCAGGATCGGTTTGGTCAGCGGGATCACGATCTGCCAGTAGACGCGCCACTCGGAGGCCCCGTCGACCTTGGCCGCCTCGAACAGCTCGTCGGGCAGGTCGAGGATGAACTGCCTCATGAGGAAGACCGCCTGCGAGTTGGCCAGCGTCGGCACGATCAGCCCCCAGAAGGTGTCCACCCCGCCGAGCTCCGAGATGAGCACGAACATCGGGATCAGCGTCGCCTGGAACGGCACCATGAGGGTCGCGAGGAACGCCCACATCATCGTGTCGCGCCCGGGGAAACGCTTCTTGGCGAAGGCGTACCCGGCCATCGACGCGGTCAGCAGGATGATCACCACGGACACCAGCGCGTAGATCACCGTGTTGACGGTCCAGCCGACGAACCCGGAGGACGACAGCAGGTTCACGATCGTGTCCAGGGACAGCGACTCCGGCCACTGCGCGGGCAGGGTGGGACTGCCCGGCGGCGACAGCGCCACCACGAACATCACGGCGAACGGGCTGACCGTGATCACCGACACGAGCGCGAGCAGCACCCACAGCGGCCACCGGAAGGACCTGCGCCGGGCCTTCACCGGCGGCCTCACGGCCGCGGCGGCGGGCCGGGTGGCGGTGAGCGTCATGCGTTCCCCCGATCGAGCAGGCGGCGCTGGATCAGCGACACGACGAACACCAGCGCGAAGAGCACGACGCCGATCGTGGCCGCGTAGCCGAGGTTGGAGAATTTGAAGCCCTGGTCGTACAGGCCGTAGATGAGCGTGTAACTCGCTCGGGCGGGCCCGCCGCCGGTCATCACGTAGATGGTGTCGAACGTCTGGAAAGCGTTGATGGTCTCGATGACGACGACGAAGAACAGGGCGGGTTTGAGCAGCGGCAACGTGATCCGGCGGAACCGCTGCCACGGCCCTGCCCCGTCGACCGTCGCCGCCTCCAGATAGGAGGCCGGGATCGCCTTGAGCCCGGCGAGCAGGATCAGCATGGAGTAGCCGAAGCCCTTCCACACCGACACCACCGCCAGCGCGGGCAGGACGAGGGATGCCTCCTCCAGGAAGCCGACAGGGCCGAGGTCGAGCTTGCCCAGCAGCCCGTTGATCATCCCGTCGAACTCGTAGATCCACCGCCAGATCACGCCGGCCAGCACGAAGCTGGTGACGTACGGCAGGAAGAGCATGCCCCGGAACAGCCCGCGCAGGAAGACGACCGCGTTGAGCAGCAGCGCGGTGCCGAGCGCGACGAGCACGGTCAGGGGCACGTAGATCGCCACGTAGACCAGCGTGATCCGCAGGCTGTCCCAGAACTTCGGGTCGTCGAGCAGCCGGGCGTAGTTGCCGACGCCGACGAAGTTCCACTCCCCGCCGAGGTTCAGGTCGGTCAGGCTCATGCCTCCCGCGCCCAGGATGGGCACGAACCTGAAGACCAGGAAGAGCACCAGCATGGGGAGGACGAACAGCAGGCCCGTCATGGGGTCCCGCAAGCGCTGTCGCACAGGTTCCCGCCTTTCACACATAACGCCCCCCGCCGAGAGGGGGCGGACCGCATCAGCCGCCGCTGGCCAGCAGCGCGTCGGCTTCCTTGGCCGCGTCGTCGAGGGCCGTCTTGGCGTCCTTCTTGCCGAGCAGGGCCGCCTGGATCTCCGGCGCGATCAGCGCCATCACCTGGCGGGCCATCGGGTGGGTGTCACCCGGGAAGGCGTACTCCAGCGACTTGGCGAACTCCTGGACGGCCAGGGAGGCGCCGGGCACGGTCACGTCGGTGCGCGCCGAGAAGAAGCCCGACTCCTTGGCCAGGTCGGCCGCGACCTCGGGCGAGATCAGGAAGGCGGCGACCTTCTTGGCGGCCTCGAGGTTCGGCGCGTGCTTGGCCAGCACGAGCCCGCCGGGGATGCCGAACGCCACCTTCTTCTTGCTCTCCAGCGGCAGCCCGACGCCGACGTTGTCGTCGCCGATCGACGCGCCGAGCTGGGTGGCCTGCAGCGCGGTGGCCGCATGGTAGACGGCCGTCTTGCCCGCGGCCAGCGGACCGCCCTCGATGTCGTTCTTCTTGGTCGCCGCGTTCTCCGGCAGACCGCCCAGCTTCTGCAGGTCGAGCAGGAACTGCAGGGCCTCGACGCCCTCGGGAGCGTTGAAGGCGACGCTCTTGCCGTCGGCGGCGAACACGGTGCCGCCGTTGCCCCAGAGCAGCGGGTAGAAGCTCTGGTTCAGGCTGACCTCGGGGGCGCCGGGGTAGTCGAGGATCGCCACCTTCTTGGCGGCGAGCTTGGGCGCGGCGGCCTTGAACGCCTCCCAGGTCTGGGGGAACTCGGCCACGCCCGCGTCGGCGAAGGCCTTCTTGTTGTAGATTGGCGCGGTGATGGTCTGGTAGACCGGCGCGCCGTACAGCTTGCCGTCCAGGGTCAGCGCGGTCAGCGCGCTGGGCAGGAAGGACGCCTTGGCGGGGGCCACCACGTCGTCCAGCGGGGCGAGCGTGCCCTGCTTGGCGTACTGGGGGATCTGGTCGGGGCCGAGCACCACCAGGTCGAAGCCCTTCTTCGAGGCGAGCGCCGTGGTGATCTTCTCCTGGCGCCCCTCCCAGGGCTGCTGATCGATCTTGAGGTCGATCGTGGCGTTCTTGGCCTCGAAGTCCTTCTCGACCTTGGTCCAGAACGCCTGGCTCTTGGCCTGGTCCCCGATCACGGGATACATCCACAGCGTCACCGTGCTCTTGTCCGACCCTGAGCCGGAGCCGCCGCATCCGGCGAGCGTGACTCCCAGGGCGGCCGCGAGGCCTGCGAGTGCGACCTTCCTCATCGGGCCTTCCTTTCATTGGTAATACCGGTCTAGACCGAAATTTAGCGATCGCCTTCAGGAAGGGTCAATGCCCGATATCTGAACGTAACGACGGAATCCATCGGCGATCGCCGCGACGTGGTCGGCGGTGTAGTTCTCGTTCAGGTCCACGATCAGCAGCGTCTCGCCGACCAGACGATCCGCCTCGGGGCAGGCTGCGGGCGGCGCCGACAGCGGGAACCTGGACGTGCCGTACATCGGCCCATCCCACAGCGGAGCCCGGTTGAGCGGCTCGGCCAGATACCCGGCCTGGGCCGGAATCCCGTCGGCGGCCAGCTTGGCGGCGAGCTCGGTCGCCCCCCCGCCCGGCAGCACGATCGGGAAGTACCACCACGCGTGCCCGCGCGGGTCGGGCAGCACGAGCCCGGGCAGCCCCGCCAGCTCCCGCAGCAACCGCAGGGCCCAGCGCCGCCTGGCGGCCACCACCCCGGGCAGCCGGGCCAGCTGCACCCGGGCCACCGCGGCCTGCAGCTCGGTCATCCGGTAGTTGAGCCCGAAGCTCAGGTGGTGCCGCCCCCCGGCCCGGTCCCAGCCCTTGTCGGAGAACAGCCGCATCGCCCGGGCCAGCGCGTCGTCGTCGGTGACCACAAGGCCGCCGTCGCCGCACGTGATGTGCTTCCACTGCTGCAGGCTGAAGCAGCCGACCTCGCCGACGCCGCCCACCGGCCGCCCGTCGGGCAGCTCGCCCAGCCACGCCTGCGCGCAGTCCTCGATCAGCATGAGCCCGTGCTCGTCGGCGATCGCCCGCAACTCGTCCAGGGCGGCGGGCGCGCCGAAGAGGTGGACCGCCATGATCGCCCTGGTGCGCGGGGTGATCGCGGCCCGCACGGCGGCCGGATCGAGATTCCCGGACAGCGGATCGACATCGGCGAAGACAGGGACCGCGTTCTGCGACAAGATGGGGGCCACGGTTCCGAAGTCGGTCAGAGGCGTCGTGATGATCTCGTCGCCCGGGTCGGGGGCGGCCGCCACGACCGCGAGGTGCAGAGCCGCGGTGCCCGAGCTGCACGCGACAGCGTGCCGGGCGCCGCACAGCTCGGCCATCTCGCGTTCGAGCGCCTTGGCCTCGGTGCCCCAGACGGCGTTGAGCATCCCCGAGCGGATCACCCGCTCGGCGGCGGCCACCTCCTCGTCGCCGAGCGTTCTGCCGGCGGCCTCCGCGGCGCTGGGGAATTTCAGGGTCATGCAACACCTCGCGCGAGATAAAGTAATAGCGGTCTTGACCGTAATTTAGCCAGGAGGCTTCAGTGGGGATCCTCATCGGGGTGGTCGGCCCCCACGATCTGGTCGACGACGTGGCGGCCACCTGCGAGGAGCAGCCGGGAGTGAGCACGCTGCGGCTCGACTACGACCACGAGTCGCAGGCGCCCACGATCGTCGAGGCGCACGCGGGCGCGGTGGAGGGCTGGCTGTTCACCGGCATCGTGCCGCACATGCTCGCGCACGAGGCCGACGTCCTCACGCGCCCCGCCGCGTTCGTCGACTATTCGGGCGCGACCCTGCTCAGCGCCCTCGTACGGCTCCAGCACCAGGGCCACGACGTCACCCGCCTGTCCATCGACACCCTGTCGAGCGCCGACGTGACCGCCACGTTCGCCGAAGCCGGTCTGCCCACCGACGAGTTGCGGGTGCTCCCCTGGCGCAGCGGCCTGACCTCGCAGTCGGCCACCGCCTTCCACCGCCGGGGCGGCGAGCACGCCGTGATCACCTGTCTCAGCTCGGTGCACGAGGCGTTGCGCGACAAGCTCCCGGTGCTGCGCCTGGCGCCGTCGGTGCACTCGGTCCGCGTCGCCCTGCGTCAGCTCATGCTGTCGGCAGAGGGCCAGGCACAGGAGGACGCGCAGATCGCGCTGGGCCTGATCGAGCTCGACGGCGAGGAGGGCCTGCTGCGCGAGGCGACCGCGCTGGGCGGCACGCTCGCGGCCTTCCGCGGCGGCACCCACCTGCTGGTCACCACCCGCGGCCCGCTGCACGACGCGACGGGCGGCTTCTCCTGCCTGCCGATGCTGTCGCGGCTGGCTGCCTACAGCCGGGTCGTGCGGGCCGGGTTCGGCCTGGGCCGCAGCGCCGCCGAAGCCGAGAGCCTGGCCCGCAGGGCGCTGGCCAGGGCCAGGCGCATCGGCGACGTGGCGGCGGTGCTGTCGCTGCGGGCCGACACCGACGTCGTGCTGGAGTCGGTCGCCGCGCCCCCCGCCAGCGAGACGAACCTGCCGGTCCTGGCCCGCCGGGTGGGCCTGTCGGTGGCGACCCTGGAGAGGCTGCTGGAGGCGCGGGCGACGGCGGGCGACCAGCCGCTGACCACCCGCGAGATCGCCGAGCGGCTCGCGGTGCAGCAGCGCACGGCCCGCCGGATGCTGCACCGCCTGGAGCTGGCCGGGCTGGCCGAACGGACCGGCAACCTCACCAGCGGTTCCAGCGGCCGCCCGCTGACGCTCTACCGCCTGACCCTTTAACGCAACCACCGGTCCAGTCCCTCGGCGACGAACTCGTCGTCGCGTAGCCACGGATAGGCCGCCCAGATCCGGTCGATCTCGGCAAGCTGCCCGGGGGAGAGCTCCTCCTCCCGATCCAGGCACCAGCGCCCGGCCAGCAACCCCTGACGGCGCAGCACCTCGTGGATACCGGGGATACAGCCCCGGAAGCCGTGCTCGGCGTCGAAGATGGCGGCGTTGGCGTCGGTCAGGTGCCCGTCGAGGGTGAGCAGCCTGCGCACGGCCGCGTCGTCGCCGCCGCGGGCCCGCCGCGCTTCGTCGAGCAGCTCGACAGCCCGCTTCACCCACACCGCCCACTGGCCGAGCAGGCCGCCGACGAACTCGACGTCGACCTCCTCGCCGTCCACGACGACGCGGTGCGAGGTGATCAGGTCCGACAGGATGTGGTCGTCGTTGCCGGTGTAGAGCGCCACCTCACGGGCGCGCCCGGCCCTGACCACGCCGTGCAGCACGTCCAGCGTCCGGTAGCGGTTGAACGGGGCGACCTTGATGCCGACGACCGAGTCGATCGAGGCCAGGCGCGTCCAGTAGTCGCGGGTCAGCGTCCGGCCGCCGACGGCGGGCTGCAGGTAGAAGCCGATGACCGGCGACACCTCCCCCACCGCGCGGGTCCGCTCGATGAGCTGGTCCTCGTCCAGGTCGCGGTGTGGGCTCAGCAGCACCATGTGGTAGCCGAGCGAGGCCGCCAGCTCCGCCTCCGCCACCGCCTGCGCGGTGCTCCCGGTCGCGCCCGCCACCAGCACCACTTCGCGCTCGTAGTCGCGGGTGGTCTCGGCGGCCAGCTCCAGCACGGGAGGCAGCAGACCGGTGCCGTGGATCGCGAACTGGGTGGTGTGCACCCCGACGGCCAGGCCGCCCGCCCCCGCCTCGACGTAGTAGCGGGTCAGCGCCCGCTGCCGCCGCTCGTCGAGCCGCCGGTCCTCGGTCAGTGCCAGCGGGTGCGCCGGGATGACCGTGCCCTTGCGGAACAGGTCGTGGACGGAACCCTGTCTCCCAGGTGCCGTGCTGAGCACGTGCGTTCCCCTTTCGCCCTCGTCGATGTGGTCAGAACGCGCCGTCACGGCGCTCGAACTTGGTGGGCTTGCCCAGCAGCGGCCCCCCGTCACCCACCCAGCGGGCGGTGTGCTCGACCAGTTCGGCGAGCGTGAGGTCGGGGTAGCCGAACAGACCGTGGCAGCGCGAGGCGTTGGACAGCAGCGCCGTGGGGGCCTCCTCACCGGTGAAGACCGGCTCCCTGCCCAGCCGGCGGCCGAGGTCGACGGCGGCCTGCCGTACCGAGACCAGCTCGGGTCCGGTCACGTTGAGCACGTACGGCGGGTCGGAGGCCAGCAGCAGCGAGCGGAGCGTCACCTCGTTGGCGTAGCCCTGCCAGACCACGTTCGCCTGGCCGGTGGTCAGGTCGATGGGCTGCCCGGCGACGATCTTCTGCGCGAGGTCGACCAGCACGCCATAGCGCATCTCGACGGCGTAGTTGAGCCGGATCAGCGCGGTCGGCGTGCCGCGCTCCGCCGCGAAATGAGTGAGTACACGCTCGCGGCCCAGGCAGCTCATGGCGTAGTCGCCGACCGGCCCGGTGCGCGAGTCCTCGGTGGAACCGCCGGAGGTGACCGGGACGAGCGGGTAGACGTTGCCCGTCGACAGTGCGGCGATCCGGCTGCCCGAGAACCGGTCGGCCACCCGGCCCGGCAGGTAGGCGTTGGTGAACCAGGTGGCGTGCTCGCGCCCCTCGGTGCCGAACTTGGCACCGACGAGGAAGACCACATTGGGCGCGTCGGGCAGCTCCCGCAGCGCGTTCTCGTCGGCGATGTCGGCCGCCACGACCGTGGCGCCCTCGTCGCCGAGCGCCTGCGCCAGGCCCGGCTCCGAGAAGCGCGACACCGCGATGACGCGCTTGCCGCCTCCGGCCGCCCTGATCCCGTTCAGTGCCAGGCGGACGAGGCTGGGGCCCAGCTTGCCGCCGGCGCCGAGCACCATGATGTCGCCGTCGAGCTTGCCCAGATCCTCGACCAGCCCGTCACGGGGGCGTGACAGGCGCTCTTCCAGCTCTGCGATGGTCCGCACGCGGAACTCCTCACTCTCATTTACGGTCCAGACCGTAACTGGATGAGAGTTCGACTGTCAACGTCCGCCCGGACATGCCGGGCGGACGGGATCCTAGGCACAGGCCTCGCGAGCGGCCACCAGCGTGCCGAGCACGGCCCTGGTCTGCTCCCAGGGCACCGGGCTCGGGGCGCCGCCCACCATGGCCAGGAACGCCTCCACGACGCCCCGATAGCCCAGCCCGAAGAGGGGGTCGGAGCCGGGCTCCACCACGGCCTCGCGGGTGCCGGCGCGCGTGTGGACGCTGACCGTGTAGGACTCCTCGTCGGTGACCCCGACGACCTCCACGGCACCGACGACGCCGCTGTCCCAGGCGAGCGCCATGACGCCGGTGTCCTCGGACTTCAGCGCGGTGTAGGAGCGGGTGGCGGCGGCCGCCCCGGCCAGCCTCACGGCGGGGCCGAGAAGAGCGACCAGCAGCTCCACGCCGTGCACGCCCATCGTCACCATCGTGCCGCCGCCCACGGCCGGATCGTCCTGCCACGGGTTGTGGCCGCCCGCCCACAGGCCCACGTCGTGCCGTACGGTGGCCCGCACCGAGAGCACCTCCCCGAGGTCCTCGGCCCCCAGGGCGGTGAAGGCCGGAGCGAAGCGCAGCACCGAGGTGGACAACACCAGCTCGGGCCGCGCGGAGGCCAGCGCGTCGACGGCGGCGAGCTGGGCGGCGGTCGCGGCGGCCGGCTTGTTGACGAAACACGGCAGGTCCGCCGCCAGCACCGGGGCGAGCGCGGAGGCCACCTCCGGGTTGGGCACGGTCAGCACCACCCCGTCGGGGCGGGCGGCGAGCAGATCGTCCAGCCCGGCGGCGACCTCGGCTGTGGGGTGCTCCTCGACGAAGCGGGCCAGCCGGGCCTGGTCCTCCTCCCACACCATGAGGTCGGCGTGGGAGGCGAGGGTGCGGGCGTCGGTGTAGGGGTGGCTGGTGGCCAGCCCGGCGATGGCGATGCGCACGACGTTCTCCTCGTCGGTGAAGGGGCTACCGACCGTACACCTCACCTGTGGAGCACGGGCGTGGGCCGTAGCCGACCGGTGGTGTCCGGCCCGCCGGAGGATCGGCGGCTCAGTGATCAGGTCCGAAGGCCGCGCGGATGCGGAGGGCGTAGGACTCGGCCTCGGTGGGGTCGTCGTATCTGGTGCGGGGCCAGAAGAAACCGCGCAGGCCGTCCTTGCGGTTGCGGGGGACGACGTGGACGTGCAGGTGCGGGACGCTCTGGCTGATCCGGTTGTTCATCGCCACGAACGTGCCGCCCGCCTCCAGCCCCTGTTCGACGGCGGCGGCGACGGACCTGACCCGTTCGAAGAACGGCCCGACCGCCTCCGCCGGCAGATCGGGGAGCGTCTCGACGTGGGCCCTGGGTGCCACCAGGACGTGACCCTTGAAGACCGGCCTCGTGTCCAGGAAGGCCACGGCCACATCGTCGGAGAGCACCGTGTGGCCCGGCTGCTCCCCCGCTCCGATGGCACAGAACAGGCATTCTCCGGCTGGCATCACATCAGGATAGGAGACGGCGGGCGGCGCGGATGATCGCCTCGTCGACCATCCGGCCGCGGGCGTCGGTGACGACTCCGGTCCCGGCGGCCTCGAACCGGGCGATCAGGTCGCGGGCCTGGCCGAGCTCCTCCTCGGTGGGCGTGAAGACCTCGTTGACCACGGACACCTGGGCGGGATGGACGCAGGTGCGGCCCCGGAAGCCCAGGCGTTTCAGTGCGAGGGTGGAGGCGCGGAGGGCCTCCAGGTCGCGGAAGTCGGTGCTGATCGGGGCGAGCGGCGGGGCGAGCCGGGCGGCCGCGGAGGCCAGGACGACCTGGGAGCGGGCCCAGAGCAGCTCGCGCTCGTCGGGACCGGTCTCGACTCCGAGATCGGCGCGGAGGTCGGCCTCGCCGATCTGCAGGCGCAGGACGCGGGGTGCCCGGGCGATCTCCGGCGCCGACAGGACGGCCCCGGCGCTCTCCAGCAGGGGGCAGACCGCGATCGAGCCGCCGGGCAGCCCCTCGGCGGCTTCGGCGGCGGTCAGCACCGCGTCCACGGCCTCCAACTCGGCGGCGGACTCGGTCTTGGCCACGCAGACCCCCCGCACCCCCTGTACGGCGACCGCGTGCAGATCCTCGTGGCCCGCCTCCCCCGGATTCACCCGGACGTAGATCTCCGGGCCGCCGGGGCGCGGCGCGCGTAACCACTCGGCCACGGCGGTGCGGGCCGCGGCCTTGTGCGCCGGCAGGACCGCGTCCTCCAGGTCGACGATCAGGGCGTCGGAGCCACGGCCGAGTGCTTTGGCGAGTTTGTCGGGCTGGTCGCCCGGGACGTAGAGCGCGGATCGGATCACCGTCCGACCCTAGCGCCACCTCTCACCAGCCCACCTTGGCGGTACCGGAGATGAGAGAGCGGGCGATGACCATCCGCTGGATGTCGTTGGTCCCCTCGCCGATGGCCATCAGGGGCGCGTCACGGTAGAGGCGTTCGAGGACGAACTCCTGGGAGTAGCCGTAGCCGCCGTGGATCCGCATGGCCTCCAGGGTGGTCCGCAGTGCGACCTCCGAGGCGAAGTACTTGGCCATGGCGGCCTCGGAGTTCACCGCACCGCTCTCCGAGCGGGTCGCCGCCCAGTAGGTGAGCAGCCTGGCCGCCTGGATGTCGGTGGCCATGTCGGCGATCTTGAGCTGGATGGCCTGGAAGTCGGCGATGGGCTGCCCGAACGCGTGGCGCTCGCGCGAGTAGGTCAGCGCGGCGTCGTAGGCGCACTGGGAGACGCCGACCGCGCGGGCGGCGATGTTGACCCGGCCGAGCTCCAGGGCCGACAGCGCCTGCTGCATGCCCCGCCCCTCCACCCCGCCGAGCAGCCGCGACGCCGGGACGCGGACGTTCTCCAGCACGATCTCGCAGGTCTCGGTGCCCTTGTACCCGAGTTTGGGCAGGTCCCGGCTGACGGTGTAGCCCGGGGTGCCGGGCTCGACCAGGATGAGGGACATGCCGCGGTGCGCGGGTTCGGTGACGGAGGTCTTGACCAGGACGGGCATCGGGTCGGCGTGGCGGGCGTTGGTGATCCACGTCTTGGTGCCGTTGATCACGTAGTGGTCGCCGTCGCGGACCGCCCGGGTCTGGATGCCCTGCAGGTCGGTGCCCGCCGCGGGCTCCGTCAGCGCGATGCCGGTACGGCGGGCACCGGTGGCCAGGTCGGGCAGGTAGGTCTCGCGCTGCTCCTCGGTGCCGTGCTGGGCGATCATCCAGGCGGCCAGCGAGTGGGAGCCGAGCACCCCGGCCACGCCCATCCACCCGCGTGCTATCTCCTCGAAGACCAGCGCGAACGACACCCGGTCCAGTGCCAGCCCGCCGTACTCCTCCGGGACCGTCATCCCGAACAGCCCCATCTCCTTGAACCGCTCGACGATCTCGGTGGGGTAGCGGCCCTCCCGCTCCCACTCGGAGGCGACCGGCACGATCTCCTTGTCCACGAACTCCCTGAGGGTCCGGCGGAACAGCCGCTGTTCGTCGTTCAGCTCGAAATCCACCACGGGGTCCTTTCGAACACGGCGGGCCGGCGGCCACCGGAGCGAGGAGGGTCGAGGGTCCGGCCGGCGCCGGCCGGGCGGGACGCGGCCGTCATGCCGTCAGCGGCCCGGTCTTGGCCTGCGGGAAGTATCCCTTGTCATGGGGGGCGTCGCGGCGGTAGACCATCACCGAGCGGCGCCAGGACATGATCTCGTCACCGTCCTGGTTGAGGCCGCGCGTCCGGCAGGTGACGATCCCGGCGTAGGGCCGCGACTTGGACTCGCGCTTGTCCACCACGATCGACTCGGCGTAGAGGGTGTCGCCCAGGAACACCGGGTGGGTCAGCTTGATCTCGTCCCAGCCGAGGTTCATCAGCGCGGTCTGGCTGACGTCGATCACCGAGATGCCGAGGACGATCGCCACGGTCAGCCCCGAGTTGACGATGATCTTCCCGACCGGCGCGCGCTCGGCGAAGTGGGCGTTGAAGTGGTTCTGGTTGGTGTTCATCGTCAGGAGGGTGAACCACGTGTTGTCGGCCTCGCTGATCGTGCGGCCGAGCGGGTGCTGATAGACGTCGCCGACGACGAAGTCCTCGTAGTACCGGCCGAGGCCGGGTTCGTGCACGGTCACGGATCTCTCCCTGGACGACAGGATCTTGACGTTAACGGTGTGATGTTTTGAGGGTCAACGGGCCTTCCTGGCCGTTCCAGGGCGGGTATGGACGCGAGACCCGATCCACCGGGTGGGAACCGGCAGGAACTCGAGAGGCTCAAGAACCGGCTCCGCTATTCGGACAGACATCACTTTCATAACACACTGCCGCATTCCCCAACGGCCCCCACACCATCCGGCTGGACGGCACGACGAACCGCGTCTACGGGGTCAGCCGCAGCCCGTCCATCGCGAAGCGCAGAAAGCGATCGGCCTGCTCCTCCGGCATCTGCTCACGGGCCCAGGCGGCGGCGTTCATCAGCGCGGACACGTCCGCCGCTGTCGCATCGTGGCGGATGACGCCCGCTGCGTGGGCGTTCGCGATCAGCCGTTCACCGATGACGTTCATCCGCACGCAGGACGCGTGCAACTCCGACGCCTCGTCATCAAGGCCTTCCATCAGCATGGCGACCAGCCCGCGGTACACGGCGGCGTGTTCCACGACCGCGTGCACCCAGGCGGCGAGCGCCTCCGCCGCCGAAGGGTGGGTGAGCAACCTGTCGCCGATTTCGAAGAGGGCGTCATTGCGGTCCCGGAGCAGTGCGCCGACCAGCGCGCGACGGTTGGGGAAGTGCCCGTAGAGCGTGCCGATCGCGACTCCGGCCTGCCGGGCGATGTTCTCCAGCGACGCGTCGGTGCCCTTCTCACGGAAGGCGGAGTCGGCTTCGGCCAGAAGACGTTCGTAGTTCCGTCGCGCGTCGGCACGGGGCCGCCGCTGCGGGCGAGTTGTGTTCACGCATACGTCCCTTGCTAATTCGAGGCTACCTCGCTATATATTTACCGAGACTGCCTCATTTTATCCCTCACCGGCACGGCGGACGCGCGTCCGCGTCACCCCGTCATGAGCAGGAGGACTATAAATGATCTTGATAACCGGCGCCACCGGATCCATCGGCAGGTATCTCGTGCGGCGTCTTCGGCAGGATCAGGCGCCCTTCAAAGCGCTGGTCCGTGACGAGAGCAAGGGCAGGGCGCCGGGCTGTGACTTCGTCGTCGGCGATTTCGACGATGCCGGCTCCATCGCCGCGGCGCTTAAGGGAGTCGACCGTCTGTTCCTGAACGCCGCCGGCGCCCAACCGGTGTCGTCGAACGCGTGAGACACGCCCTGCCCCGCCGGTTCCGGCTACCGGCAGGCGTCGGAGACGGGCCAGTAGCATTCACGGTGATCGGCATTCCCGAGATCGCGAGGAGATGGCCCGGTGGATCTGGTCCCCTACGACGAGTGGCGGGCAGGCGCCGTCGATCCCGCGTTCAGCGAGTGGCTGCGCTCGCTGAGCGAGCCGGAGTGGACGGCGGTGGTGACCCATCCGTTCGCCGCGTCGATCACCCGGGGTGACGTCGCGGACGACGACATGCGCCGCTATCTCCTCCAGGACTTTCAGTTCGTCGACTCCTTCACCGCGCTGCTCGGTGCGGCCGTGGCCAGCGCCGACAGCTTCGAGTCACGGGTGCCGTTCGGCCGGTTCCTGGGCGAGACCGCCACGACCGAGGAGAAGACCTACTTCCACCGCGCGCTGGCCGCCCTCGGCGCCGCCCCGGAAGATCTGGCCGCCCCGCGGC
Organism: Streptosporangium album; assembly: GCF_014203795.1. NCBI lineage: Bacteria > Bacillati > Actinomycetota > Actinomycetes > Streptosporangiales > Streptosporangiaceae > Streptosporangium > Streptosporangium album. The sequence goes on from NZ_JACHJU010000003.1 coordinate 864,026, forward strand.
TCGAACCGGTGACGGCCGACTTCCTCGCCCTGATGGACGAGGCCAGGACCAGCCTGGACTACCCGCTCATCCTCGCGGTGCTGTGTGTGGCGGAGTGGAGCTACCTCGGCTGGGCGAGCCTGGCCGAGGAGCCGCTCCCGGACACCTTCGTCCACCGCGAGTGGATCGCCCTGCACGAGGGGCCGGTGTTCCGGGCGTGGGTGGGGTTCCTCCGCGGCGAGCTCGACCGCCTCGGCCCCCGGCTGGGCGGGGAGGAGCAGCTCCGCGTGCTCGACTTCTTCCGCCGCGCCGTACGGCTGGAGCTGCGCTTCTTCGACATGGCCACCGGCGCCTAACCTCGCGCGAACCCCGGGAGGGGGCCGGGACGGTAGACCCTCTCGGGGCCGGTCTGGGCGGCGGGGATCTCGTCGTCGGGGGCGTAGAGACGGATCTGGAGGCCGTCGGGGTCGGGGAAGCCCATGGCATGACCGGCGGAGGCCCTGATGACCGGGCTGTGCGGGATACCGAGGGCGTCGAGGTGGGCGGTCCAGGCGTCGAGGCCCTCCCGGGTGGTCTGGAGGGCGAAGGGGTCGGCGCCGGAGAGAGCCGTGGCGAGGACGGGGTCCTCGCGGAGGGCGAGCTGGACGTCTGTGCCGGGAAGGTCGAAGGCCATCCCTCTGACCACGCCGTCGCCGTCCTCGAACCTGGTGCGCAGCCGGAGACGGAAGACCTGCTCGTACCAGGCGTGGCTCCTGGCCAGGTCCTTCACCCAGATCTTGACATGGTGCACACCGCTCACCGCGGCATCCATGACGGTCTCCTTCACGATTTCACCGTCGTGGTGACGGTCCTGACGAAGCGGTAGTTGCAGAACTTCTCGCGGGACTTCTCCCGGTCGAGGTGCCGGGCGGACTCCTCCTTGTTCAGCCCGTCGAAGCTGTCGAAGCCGAGCTTGGCCACGGCGGCTCCCGTCGCCTTACGGGGGAGGCGGGCGGTGAGCACGATCCTGCCCTGGTGCGGGAGCCGGTCACGGGTGTCACACCAAACGCCGTCGGCGTGCTTGCCGCAGGTGAAGGTGGCCAGCCGCTTTCCGTCCTCGCCGAGGAGCACGGCCCCGGTCGGACCCTTGGCCCCTTGGGGGAACCTGCCGCCCACCCAGAAGGAACCCCAGTAGGGGGCGAAGGAGGGCGTCCAGGTCATGGAGTAGTCCAGGACGTAGGTGACGCGCCCGCCCGGGGAGGCGTGGGGGGTGCCCTTGGCCACCACGTCGATGGCGATCAGGGCGTCACGCCCGCACTTCCTGACGGTGTTGAGGCAGGTGGCCTCGGCGGGACCGATCGGGGACAGGGCGGCTGCGATGAGGGCCAGGCCTACGGAGATACCGAGAGCACGGCGCATGAGACCTCCTGGGTTTCCTGCCGGAGTGAACGCTACCTCTGCCGCGACGCCGCCGCCCCGGAAGTTTCGCAATTCCGGCATTGATCTCAACGTCCCGGCTGCCGGAACGGTTCACGGAGGCTCGGGCAGGGGTCTCACCGGGGTGAGCGCGGGTGTTCGGCAGGCGGACGGGGGTTCCGCCGGGACGGCTCGGCAGGTGTTCCGCGGAGAGGTTTCACCGGCATTCCCCAAGAATTCCATGGGAATTGCGTGGGAATTGCGTGGAAGAAAGCTCCCGGGCGAGCGGAAAGGAGGGGGTCCGCCGCTCGCCCGGGAGGCGGTCAGATTACCCCGCCCACCTGCCGGACCGCTCCTGGCGGGGCGGCCGGCGGACGAGGGCGTTGTCCGGGCCCCGGCTGACGTGGGAAGACCCGGCGGCGCCGTCGCCGCCAGGCTGCCTGCCCCCCTTTACCGGACGCCGGAGGCGGCTCCGGAGGAGGGCGCCTACTTCTTCCTGCCGCGCCGCATCATCCGGAAGACGACGAGGGCGAGCGCGGCGACTGCCGCGACTGCCGCGAAGACCGCCACCGGACGCTTGCCCGCCTCGGTCCTGACCTTCTCCGCCGCGTCCTTGATGTCGACGGGGGTGACCTCCTTGACCCGGCCCACAACCTCCGGGGCGGCCGCCTTCACCCGTTCCACCATCTCGGTGGCGGTGCCGGCCGTGGCCGCCCCCGCCCGGCGGATGCCCTCGCCCACCTGGGTGGCCGTCTCCTGGACGCGGCCCTTCACGTCGGTCTTGTGCACCAGAGCCTCCACGGTGTCGCCTAGTTCGCGACGGTCGTTCTCGATGTCCCGCCGCACGGATTCCCTGCTCGCCTTCTTGGTGTCCGTCGTGCCGCCGTCCTGCCCGCCGGTGCCGGCGCGGGCGCCACCGGCGGCGCCCGCGACGACCTCGCCGGCGTCGGTCCTGTCCACCTGCCGGGGTGTCCCGTCGCGGTCGGACGGCGGGACGCCGAGGTCGGCGGTGGGAGTGCCGCCGGCCACGTCCGGCGCGTTGGGCGGGATGTTCAGCGATTCGCGCTCGTCCGGCGCCACGGGCTCACCGACCTCTTTCCTGCGCGAGCCGGTGGTCCCGGCGGCCCCGCTCTCGAGGTCGGGCGCGCCCGGATCGCTCTCAGTCATCTAACCCCTCCATCGTGGAGCCCCCCGGGACTGGGCCCTGGGGAGGAAGTCAACGGTGTGCCCTCTCCTTGACCGCGTCGATGTCGTGCCTGATGCTCTCGATGGTCCGCGCGGGAGCCGGTGGGGCGGCCTCGGCCACCTGATGCTTGCCCAGGAACCCGAGAACGGCTGCCACGATCAGGAGGACGACGCCCACGATCGCCGCCGCGACCCAGGCCGGCATCGCCGGGGCGAGAAGCAGGATCACGGCTGCCACCAGCGCGCCGCCCCCGTACAGGGCGACGACGCCCGCACCGCCGAACAGTCCCGCCCCCTTCCCCGCGTGCCTCCCCTTCTCGGCGAGCTCCATCCTGGCCAGGCGGAGCTCGTCCCTGACGAGGCGTGAGACCTCCTCCGACATCTGCCTGATCAGTACGGCCGTGGACAGACCGTCCTTGGGATTACCGGTCATGGCGTGCCTCCTCCCTACAGGTCCCTACACGAGAAGGCGTCTACCCTCACTGGCCAGGGCAAACCTCCGCGCGAGGCAACGGTCGGGGGCGGCGGCACGCTCTCGCCCACGTCCTTCGGGCGCTGCGCCGCGGGGGTCGGCGATCCCTCTCGAAAAGGCCGGAGGCACGGGGTGCCGCCGTGGCACACGGCACGGCAAACCACTCCCCAATTCTCTCCCCCGGCGCCGGGGCCGGGCCGCACCTCGGTCTCCTCCAGCGCGGCGCGGCCGCCGCACACCGGGCAGAGGCCGTCGCGGTCGATCCGCGTGCCGCACGCCGCCGCGGGCACACTCCCCTCCTGGGCCTCGCCGGCCAGGCCTCCTGGACCCGGATCGCGCTCGGCCTGGCCGTCGCCGGGACCGACGGCGCCCTGCTGGTCTGCGCCGCGGTGGCGGCCGCCGCGGGCGGCGGAGTCCTGCTCCTCACCCGCCCCTCCTGACCCCTGCCCCTCAGCGCGGCGCGGGGGTCATCTGTCCTGCCGGAAGACGGTCACCAGCACCCGCAGCGCCAGGATCGCGCTGATCACCAGGAGGTTGTAGCCGATGAGCTGGTGCAGGCTCACCCCGGGGGTGAGCTGGAGGCCGTTGTCGGTGCCGAGCAGCAGCACGGCCATGATGCCCGTGGTGGCCGCCAGCACGGTGATCAGCACCTGGTGGAGCAGCCCGGTGATGTGCCGCCGGTCGCGCTCGTCGGCGAACAGGCGCACGTTCAGGCTGAAGCGGCCGTGCTCGGCGGCGCCGGCGATCCGCTCGATCCGGCGGGGCAGGCGGCGCAGCATGGGCAGCAGGCTGAGCGCCTCCTGCTCGACCGCCTGCCGCAGGCGGATGGGAGTGCTCTCCTCCTGGAGGTGACGGGCCGAGAACGCCCGCGCCTCGGCCATGATGTCGAACCCGGGAGCCAGCCGGGCGAGCGTGCCCTCGACGGTGGCCAGTGCCCGGAACACCGCGGCCACCTCGGGCGGGACGGAGAGGCCGTGGGCGGAGACGATCCGGAACAGCCGGCCGAACATCTGCATGTCCGGGGCGACCCCGGTGACCACGTGCCTGGCCATGAACCGGCCGAGCTCGCGCTCCAGCTCGTTCTCGTCGATCTCGTCGGGCCGTGACACGACCTCCAGCAGCGCGTCGCTCACCCCGAGCGGGCCCCCCCGGTCCATCGCACCCAGCAGGCGCTGCAGAGCGGCGCGCAGCGCGCCGTCGAGCCGCCCCACCGAGCCGAAGTCGAGCAGCGCCAGCCGCCCGTCGGCCAGCAGCATGATGTTGCCCGGGTGCGGGTCGGCGTGGAACACGCCGTGCAGCATGATCTGGCGGAGCAGCGTGTCGAGCAGGGTCCTGGCGAGCTCCCGCCGGTCCCGCCCTTCCGGTACGGCGGAGCCGAGCGCGGCCCCCTCCAGGCGCTCCATGACGAGCACCCGCCGCCCGGAAAGCTCCGGGTACGGCACCGGCACGTGGACCGGCTCCCCCGCTGAGGCCGCTGCCACGGCGGCCATGTTGGCGGTCTCGATCCGGAAGTCGAGCTCCTCGCGCAGTGCCTCGGCGAACCCCCTGGACAGATCTCCGACACCGAACGCGCGGCCCCACCGGGTGCGCCGCTCCAGCGTCCGGGCGAGGCGGGCGACGATGTCGAGGTCCTGCTCGACCACGGCGGCGATCCCCGGGCGCTGGACCTTGACCACCACCTCCTCGCCCGTCTTCAGCCGGGCGCGGTAGACCTGCGCGATCGAGGCCGCGGCGAGCGGCTCCCGCTCGAAGTCCGCGAACGTCTCCGCCACCGGCCCGCCGAGCTCGGCCACCAGCACCGGCTCGATCTCCGCCCACGGCGCCGAGGCCACCCTGTCCTGCAGCAGCCGCAGCTCCTCGACGAACTCCACCGGCAGCAGGTCGCCCCGGGTGGACAGGATCTGCCCGAGTTTCACGAACGTGACCCCGGCGTCGTCGAGCGCCTCGCGCAGCGACCTGGCCAGCCGGACCCTGCTGGAGGGCGCGCCCAGATCGGGGGCGCGGCCGCGCAGGTAGGGGCCGAGGCCGTGCCGTACGAGGATACGGGTGATCTGCAGATAGCGGCGGGAGCGGACCATGCGGCCTCGCAGCCCCCTGACCAGCTCCACCGGCCCCGGCAGCGATCCCGGCGGCACCAGCGCCTCGGCGATCACCAGGAACACCATCCCGGCGAGCAGCGAGCAGACCGCGGCGAGGATGAGGAACCACAGCGGCGTGATGCCGGGGTCGTCCGGGTCCACCATGCCGATGAACGACCTCATGAGCGGTCCGGCGATCCCGAGGACGAGCGCTGCGGCCAGCAGCGTGCGGATGGTCCCGAAGCGCAGGTCGAGCAGCCGTCGCGCGATCAGCGTGAATCCGGCCACCGCCACCGCGATGGTGATCACCAGGATCCCGGTCATCAGAAGGTCCACTCGCATCACACCTGTTCCGCCGGCAAAAGTGCTGGCGGACAGACTAGGTCATCCGTGCGAAAGCGTGTGGAGATGAACTTCCACCGTCTCGTCTCCCTCATCCCACGACGGCTCGGTGAGCAGCCTGGTCAGCGCGAACCCGCCCTTCTGCGCGACCCGGCAGGAGGCGGGGTTCTCCGCCGCGTGCCGAAGATCCAGCCGGGACAGGTCGAGGCAGGCGAACGCCCACCGTGCGACCGCGCCCACCGCGTGGCCGGCCACGCCCCGGCCGCGCGCCCCGGCCAGGATCCAGTAGCCGACCTCCCCTGCCCCGTCACCGGGGGTCCTGAGCCTGATGTGCCCCAGCACCTCGCCGGTCGTCGCGTCCGTGATCGCGAACGAGGCCGACGAGCCGTCCGCCCATCCCGCGGTCCGGTCGGCGATCCACGTCCTCGCGTCGGGCTCCTCCGGGGTGCGGGTCGCCCACCGGCGGATCTCCGGGTCACGTAGCGCCTCCGCCACCACCTCGGCGTCGGCCGGGCGCCACGGCCGGAGATGGAGCCTTCCTGCGGTGATCTCCATGGGTTCCACGTCCGCCGAGCGTACCCGCCGCCGGCGGCTCCAGGCTCCGGTCCGGAATCGCATCATGATCGTAGATACTCGGGCACGTAAGGGTGGCGAAAAAGTAGAGGTACACGGGAGCATGAGACCCTTGCCCTACTTCGATGCACGATGAGAAGGGCGGCACGCGGGAGATGGCACAGATCGTCGGTGGCGGACGCCCGGTCAACGACGCCGAGCGACGGGTCATCGCCCATCTGCGAGACAACGCGCCCAGCGACTGGCTGCTGCTGCACAACATCGAGGTGCCGCGCGGCGACGACACCTTCGAGGTCGACGTCATCGTCTTGACCGGCCATTCGCTCTGCGTCATCGACGTCAAGGGCACGCGGGGCCGGATCGAGGTCTCCGGAGCCCGCTGGTTCCCGGCGCGACGGGACGCGTTCCGCTCTCCGGTGGCCAAACTCCGCGGCAACGGGCGCGCCCTCAAGGGACTGCTCACCCAGGAACGCCGCGAGCTGGAGCGGGTCTACGTCGACAGTGTCGTCGTGCTGACCGGGCCGGACGCCGAGCTGGTCGACCCGGCCGGCCGCGACTCACGGCACGTCACCGACCTGCGCGGCCTGATCGGCACGCTGAGCAACGTCTCTCGTGTCAGACGCGGCTACACCCCGGACGCCACGCCGTACCGCACGCCGATCCTGGAGGCCCTGAACGGCAGCGTACGGCGCTCCACCGCGCCGCCCCGGTTCGGCAACTGGGAGGTGGAGGAGCAGCTCGGCGGCGACAACCGGGTCACCGAGTATCGCGCGATCAACGCGACGGTCCCGGGCAGCGAGACGGTTCTGCTCCGGGTGTACCGGGCCGACCCGCTGGCCGAGGAGAAGCCGCGCGCGGCCGAGCGGCGGCTGATCGCCAACGCCTACCAGTCCCTCACCCGGATCCCCCCGCACCCGTGCGTCGTGCGTTCCCGCGACTTCTTCGCGATCGACGACGAGAGCCGGTTCGTGCTGGTCCTCGACGACGTGCACGGCCAGGCGCTGCACCTGCACCTGACCTCCTCCCGGCGGACGCTGTCCACCCGCGCCATGCTCGACGTGGTCGAGGACATGCTGCTGGGTCTGGCCCACGTCCACGCCAACAACGTCATCCACCGCGCGCTCAGCCCGGCCTGTGTCCTGGTGACCGAGGACGGCCGGGCGATGCTGACGGGATTCGACTACGCCAAACCGGGCCCCCGGGCGCACACCGTGGCCAACGAGCTCCCCAACGTCCTCGACACCCACTACGTGGCCCCCGAGTGCCAGGTCAGTCCCGAGCGGATGACGGCCGCCTCCGACGTGTACGCGGCCGGGGTGATCGCCTTCCACCTGCTGGCCGGTGAACTGCCCCCGGCGAGCCCGGACGCCGAGACAGCCGTGGACGGCGTGCCGGCCGAGGTCATGGAACTGCTGCGGCGCATGCGCGACCACACGCCCGCCAAGCGTCCGAGCGCGGCGGAGACCCTGGGCGCCCTGCGGCGGGCACGCGAGGGGCTCGCGACGGAGCGGGAGCCCGTGCTGCTCGACAGGCTCCGGGGCAGGTTCCGGCGGAGGTCCGGGCGGCAGCCGTGAAGGCGGATCAGAGGTTCGACGAAGTAGAGGTGTGACGGTGAGGCCGACGACGGCCACGAGGAGCGGGTGGCGACCCGCCTGACCGCCGGGGGCGGGGACGGAAGGCGGCGGTCCCCGGGTGAACGCTCACCCGGGGACCGCCGCCTTGGGTCGTCTTCTCAGTGCCTGGGCCCGCCGGAACGGAAGCGGTTCATGAACTCGCGCAGCCGGCGCTGGTTGCGCGGGTCGCGGGCCATCCCCTTGGCCTTCTCGAGGTTCCGCTGTCCCTGCGGGCTGCTCAGATAACTCCGGATCCGGTCAACCATGGATGCCATGTCGTCCTCCCACCCTCTCGGAACCACCGCTACCCCCGGAGCCCGGCTCCAATCAGGGCCCGGCGAGAAGCCGGGTCAGGAGTCGACGAAGTCGTTCGGGACCATCACGCGCAGGCCGTTGGGGACGGTCCGGATCGTGATGGGGGTCGTCAGGCGGACCTCGCCGTCGACGTCGGCCGACAGCGGGGGGTCGGTCTCCAGGAGCATCTCCCTGCCGACCACGAAGGGCCCGCCCGCCAGGCTGCGCCAGCGGCCGCCGGCGGCGCGGACCAGGGTCTCCCCCAGCAACCTCAGGCGCTTGCCCGAACCGAGCTGGTAGGCGACCAGCCGGCCGTTGTCGATGCTGATGTCCCTGGCCACCTGCCAGCCGCCGTGGAAGCGGCCGTTGGCGATGTTGAGCTGGTGGGTGAGCAGCTCGTGGCGCTTGCCGTCGACCGTGATGAAGGCGCGGAACGGCTGGTGGCGCGGGAGGATCGTCAGGGCGGTGAGGGGGTAGGCGGCGCGGCCGAGGATGCGCTTGAGCCAGGGCCTGACCTTGCCGGCCACCTCGACGGAGACGCCGAAGCTGGCCAGGTTGGCGAATTCCCGGTCCCCGGCTATACCCAGGTCGATGTCGGCGACCTTGCCGGTGCGCAGCACCTGGATCGCGCCGCGCAGGTCGAGCGGGAGGCCGAGGCTGCGGGCGAAGTTGTTGGTCGTCCCCAGGGGCAGCACGCCGAGGGCGACGTCGCGGTGGGCGACGTGCTTGACGGCGGCGCTGAGCGTGCCGTCACCGCCGCCCACGACGAGCAGGTCGGGCCGGGCGTCCAGGGCCTCCTCCAGCGTGGCACGGAGGCGCCTGGGGTCGTCCAGGGGGTACAGACGGATCGGCTCGAGTCCCTCGGCCTGGAGCGCGCGGACCACCTCCGGGTAGAGGCGGCGGCCGCGGCGCGACCGCGTGTTGACCACCACGCAGAGCCGGCCTCCGGTCCGGACGGCCTCGGTGTGCTCGGCCTTGCTGCGAAGCTCTCCCACGCTGCCCCTCTTCGGTCGGTTCTCCTTACGCAAAGAGTAGGGCCCCGCCGTCTGCGGACGGCGGGGCCCACTGGCCGGTGAGCCGGGACTATTTCTTGGGCGGGGTCACGTAGACGATCGCGCCGAGGTTGCCCGGGAGCGGGGTGAGCAGCCGGAACTTGACGCCCAGCGCCTTGCCCTCGTCGCCGGGGTTGCCGGTGCCGAGGACGTGGCCGTTGCCGAGGTCGGTGCCGTACAGCTCGGTGGCGGGGGTGCCGTCGACGTTGACGACCCGGGTGCTGTAGGGCTGGTCGCCCTTGGACGGGACGACCACCGAGGCGTCGAAGTCGCGGTAGCCGAGCGCCCCGTTACGGACCTCCATGCCCGGGTACCAGGTCTTGGCGTCGGTGAACTCGGGGACGCCGGACTGCGCGCCGATCTTGGTGCAGTACTCGCTGAACGGCTCGCCCGCCGCCTCCACGCACTCGGTGAAGGGGTAGGTCTTGCCGAAGGAGAAGGCCGCGTTGCCGGTCTGGACGCGTCCCTGCAGGTTGTCCCTGAGCTCGCCGTCCTTCTCCGCCGCCACACCGGTACGGCGGAGCGGTTCGTAGTGCGAGTCGACGAGGAGCAGACTCCCCTTGGAGCCGATGCTCGGCGCCAGTTCGAGGTTGTTGACCAGTGAGTTGTTGGTGAAGGTCGAGTCGCGATACCAGACCAGCAGGCCGGGCGCGTTGTACTTGAACTTCTCGACCTTCCAGGCGCTGTCACGGGAGTAGTTCGTGTCGTAGGCGTACTGCAGGCCCTTGTCGAAGCCGTCGAAGTTGCGCCACTCGGCGAGGTAGAACCGCGAGACCTCCCGCTGGCCGTCGTTGACGATCCAGCCCTGGCCGTGGGTGTTGGTGAAGGTGCCGCTGCTCGGCGTCCAGCCGTTGAGGCCGCCCTCGACGTCGTCGCTCCAGACGGTCTGGGTGCCGTTGGTGAGCGCGAGGTCGTCGGCGTGCCAGCCGCGCGGGGTGAAGGCCGCGTCGGTGTCGTAGACCAGCCGGAGCTTGACGGTCTTGCCCGCGAACGGGGTCAGGTCGACGTAGTCGTGCCGCCAGCCGTCGGTGTTGCCGGTGAGGCCGTACTTCCTGTTGCCGAACTTGGCGAGGTTCTTGTTCGGGTCATCGTAGGAGTCGTCGGTCGAGACCAGGGCGCCGCCCTCGGTGTAGACCTTCTGCTGGGTGTAGGTCGCGCCGCCGTCGGCGGAGACCTCGACGAAGCCGAAGTCCCAGTCCTGCTCGATCTCGTAGTTGTTCCAGAGCCAGAACTTCACGTCGGTCCCGGCGGGGACCTGGACCTCACGCGTGACCTTGGAGTCGCCCCACTCCTGGTCGAGGTTGGACCAGAGCGCCTTGGTGCCGCTGTGCGGCTTGACCATCTCCAGGGGGGCGCTGTCCAGGTTGACCCGGACACCGTCCTCGGTGAGCTTGGGCGTGCGGGAGGACTGGCCCACCGTCACCGCGCGGGCGTGGTCACCGGGGTTGAAGACCTTGGGGTTGGCCCAGCCGAGGATCCACTTGTCCCACAGGCCCATGTGGGTCGGCATCGACTGGAAGATCGGCCCGCTGTGCGAGCCGCTGGACATCAGGTCCCAGAAGTCGACGGCCGAGGAGCCCTGGCCGCTGGTGTCGTAGAGGTCCGGCAGGCCGAGGTCGTGGCCGTACTCGTGGGCGAAGACGCCGACGCCGGAGTCCTCGGGCTGCACGATGTAGTTGGAGATCTTCACGTTCTTGCCGGGGACCTGGTAGCCGCCCGCCACCGCGCTGGAGTGGGCCCAGATCGAGTAGGTGCCCTCGGCCCCGCCGTCGGAGGACTTGTCCTTGCCTGCGTGGACGAGCACCAGGTGGTCGACCACCCCGTCGGGCTCGGCGAAGTTGCCGTCACCGTCGGAGTCGGCGACGTCCTCGACGTCGTAGTCGGCCCAGGGGAAGGCCGGGTCGGCGGCGGCCAGGGAGTTCACCGCGTCGATGGCGAGCTGGCCGGGGCCGAGCGGGTTGCTCGGGTGGCCGGACATGTCCTGGATCTCCTTGCCGCAGGCGCGCGCGCCGTAGTAGGCCTCGGAGTGCGGAACCTTGATCCACGGGCTCGCCTGCCCGGTGACGGTGTAGGCGCCCTTGGACATCTCCTCGTACATGTTCTTCATGGTGTGCTTGGAGATGTCGATGCCCTTGCGGCCGTCCCGGGGGTCGGTCAGGTCGGGGCGGACACGCTGGGTGATGCCTTCGGAGCTGTAGAGCATCTTGTTGAAGTGCTCGGGGCTGAAGTCGGGCACCCAGAAGCTGTTGTTGTCCTTGTGCGACAGCAAGGCCGGGTCGGGGATCTTGTTGTGCAGCGGGCCGTTGAGCAAGGTGCCCGCCGGCTCGGTGACGCACGTGTCGTCGGTCACGCTCGCCGGGCGGACAAACCCGGAGAAGTCATCGTTGGCCTTGTCGTTGAACTCCACCAGCAAGGTGAGCAGTTTGGCGGACTTGGCGGTCTTGGCCTTCTTGAACAGGAAGTCGGCGGGGTTGAGGCCGCTCCGGATCGCCTCGGCCTCCCGGGCGGCCAGCACCCGGGCGGCGGCGGGGTTGCCGCCGGAGAACTTCTGCTCGATCTTCCGGGAGGGGCTGACCTTGCGCGCCTTGGAGTCGGGCACGGCGGGGTCGTGGACCTCCGGCTCGTCCCTGGGGGGCGCGTAGTTGATGTAGTAGTCGGCCGCGGTCGGCTGATACCGCGCGGCCGAGGTGTCGGCCTCCGCCGACGTACCGCCTATCGCCAGCCCCGTGGCGGCCAGGCCGACCACGGGCACCATCGCGAGAAGGCGCCTGCGAGCGCCTCTGCCTCTGCTGGACAACGCATACCCTCCCTGCCCGGGTTCGCCGGGCGCGGACGCTCTTGGCGTGTCTGATGCACGCGCCGAGCCGGAGGCTAGACGAGAAGGTAAAGCAGAAGTAAAGGCACCCCATGATGTTGCAAAACTGTAATTATCACTCTTTATAAGAAAATGATGATGATTTCCACTCCGGGCACGCCGGAGAACGCTCCACAGCAGCTAGGAGCGGCGCACGTGCCGGACGGGGTGGCGGGAAGGCCTCCGGAACGCGGAGGCCGCCCGGCGCGCGGCGCCGGACGGCGCGCGGCGCCGGACGGCGGGGATCACCCGGCCCGGCGTCAGGCGACGGGCCGGGACCGGGTCAGATCTCCTCGGGAAGAGCGGTCGGGTCGAGCTGGCGCGGCTGGACCGTCACCCGGGGATGGTGCAGGTCGAAGGCCGGGCGCTCGGACCGGATGCGCGGCAGCGAGGTGAAGTTGTGCCGCGGCGGCGGGCAGGAGGTCGCCCACTCCAGGGAGTTGCCGAAGCCCCACGGGTCGTCCACGGTCACCTTCGGCGCGGTCTTGTGGGTCCTCCACACGTTGTAGAGGAACGGCAGCGTGGAGACCCCCAGGATGAAGGCGCCGACCGAGGAGACCAGATTCAGGCCGGTGAAGCCGTCGAGTGCGCTGTAGTCGGCGTAGCGGCGCGGCATGCCCTCGGCGCCGAGCCAGTGCTGGACCAGGAAGGTGGTGTGGAAGCCGATGAACAGCAACCAGAAGTGCCACTTGCCCAGGGTGTCGTTGAGCATCTTGCCGGTCATCTTCGGCCACCAGAAGTAGAAGCCCGCGAACATCGCGAACACCACGGTGCCGAAGACGACGTAGTGGAAGTGTGCCACGACGAAGTAGCTGTCGGTCACCTGGAAGTCCAGCGGCGGCGAGGCCAGGATGACGCCGGTCAGGCCGCCGAGCAGGAAGGTGACCAGGAAGCCGACGGCGAACAGCATCGGCGACTCGAAGGACAGGTGCCCGCGCCACATGGTGCCGACCCAGTTGAAGAACTTCACCCCGGTCGGGATCGCGATGAGAAAGGTCATGAACGAGAAGAACGGCAGCAGCACCCGTCCGGTGGCGAACATGTGGTGCGCCCACACGGTGACCGACAGCCCGGCGATGGCGATGGTCGCGCCGACGAGGCCGATGTAGCCGAAGACCGGCTTGCGGCTGAAGACCGGCAGGATCTCGGTCACGATGCCGAAGAACGGCAGCGCGATGATGTAGACCTCGGGGTGGCCGAAGAACCAGAACAGGTGCTGCCAGAGCAGCGGGCCCCCGGTCTGGGGGTCGTAGACGTGCGCGCCGAACCTGCGGTCGGCCTCCAGGACGAGCAGCGCGGCGGCGAGCACCGGGAACGCGACCAGTACGAGCACGCCGGTCAGCAGCACGTTCCAGACGAAGATCGGCATCCGGAACATGGTCATGCCGGGCGCGCGCATGCAGATGATCGTGGTCATGAAGTTGACCGAGCCGAGGATCGTGCCGAGCCCGGACATCACCAGGCCGACGATCCACAGGTCGCCGCCGGTGCTGGGGGAGAACGTCGAAAGGGACAGCGGGGCGTACCCCGTCCAGCCGAAGTTGGCGGCTCCCGCACTGGTGACGAAGCCGCCGAGCACGATGATCCCGCCGAACAGGAAGAGCCAGTAACTCACCATGTTCAGGCGCGGGAACGCCACGTCGGGCGCGCCGATCTGCAGCGGCATGATCACATTGGCGAACCCGGCGAACAGCGGCGTGGCGAACAGCAACAGCATCAGGGTGCCGTGGATGGTGAACAGCTGGTTGTACTGCTCCTGGGTGACGAACTGCAGCCCGGGATGGACCAGCTCCGCCCGGATGATCAGGGCCATGACCCCGGCGATCAGGAAGAAGATGAACGAGGTGATCAGATAGAGATATCCGATGACCTTGTGGTCGGTCGTGGTCAACCACGACACGATCCTCGATCCCCTGGGTCTCGGCACTAGCGCGGGCTGTTGCTGCACAGTGGTCACAGCCGGCTCCCTCCCGTTGGCAACAGCCGGGCATGGCGGGACTTCTCACGTCCGTCCACCCATCACCCCCTTGCCCGGCTTCCACAGAACGGACACTCTTCGCAGACAGCTACGGACGCCTATAGAACTTCTCTTTCCCAGAAATTTTCCCTTCGCCGTCCATTCCCCCTCTCACCCCACGCGGCTCACGGCTCTCACCCGGGGCGGTCCGCGCCCTCTGGGCGGGAGAAGCGGGAACCGCGTGTCCGCACGGCCCCGGCCGACTCCATACGACAGCCAGGGGAGCGCAGGCCGTAAAGTCCCTTTATGACCGCTATCGACGAACTTATTGCTGCACTTGCCCCCGAGAAGGTCCTGACGGACCCCGACGTGACCGACTCCTACGCGCGGGACCGGACCTTCCTCGAACCGGGCAAGCCACTGGCGGTCGTCCTGGCCGAGACCCGCGACGACGTCGTCGCCACTCTCAGATGGGCGACCCGACACCGGGTGCCGGTGGTGCCCCGGGGGGCCGGAACGGGGCTGGCGGGCGGCGCCACGGCCGTCGAGGGGAGTGTCGTCCTGGCGCTGCACAAGATGACGGCGATCAGGGAGCTCTCCCCCGCCGACGAGATCGCCGTGGTGGAGCCCGGCCTCATCACCGCGGACCTCGACCGGGCGGCACGTGAGTTCGGGCTCATGTACGCGCCCGACCCCTCCTCCTACGAGATCTCCACGATCGGCGGCAACCTGGCCACCAACGCGGGCGGCCTGCGGTGCGTCAAGTACGGCGTGACCCGCGACTCGGCGCTGGGACTGGAGGTCGTGCTGGCGGACGGACGGATCCTGAACACCGGCAGGCGCACGGTGAAGGGCGTGACGGGCTATGACCTGACCGGACTGTTCATCGGTTCCGAGGGAACGCTCGGCGTGATCACCGCGGCCACCGTACGGCTGCGCCGGGCGCCCGCGGTCTACCCGGCGACGATCGCGGCCGAGTTCACCTCCCTGAGGGACGCGGCCAGCGCGGTCGCGGCGATCATCGCGGCGGGGTGCCAGCCGTCACTGCTGGAGATGCTCGACCGGAACACGCTCAAGGCGATCGACGACTGGCGGAACATCGGGCTGGAGGAGTCCACCCAGGCGATGCTGATCGCGCAGTCCGACGCGGCGGACGGCCAGGCGGTCTCCGAACGCATGGCGGAGCTCTGCACCGCGAACGGTTCCCCCTTCGTGGCGGTCTCGTCGTCCCCGCAGGAGGCCGAGGAGCTGATCGGAGTGCGCCGGATGGCCTACCAGGCGAAGGAGCGGATCGGCAAATGCCTGGTGGAGGACGTGTGCGTGCCGCGCTCGGCGCTGCCGGACATGATCGAGAAGATCGAGGCCATCGCCGCGAAGCACGACGTGCTGATCGCCACGGTGGCCCACGCCGGTGACGGCAACCTGCACCCCGTCTTCATCTTCGACCATGGCCTGACCGAGCCGCCGCCCAGCGTCTGGGCGGCGGCCGACGAGGTCTTCCGGGAGGCCCTGGAACTGGGGGGCACGCTCACCGGTGAGCACGGCGTCGGGCTGCTGAAGCGGCGCTGGCTCTCGCTGGAGGCCGGACCCGCCACCGAGGAGATCCACCACGGGATCAAGCGGGTCTTCGACCCGCTCGGCATACTCAACCCCGGAAAGGCCATCTGAAGAACGATCTATCGGTATTCCCCAAATGAACGGGGCGAATCCCAATAGAACACCCGTATCACTCCACACACTGGTAGCGTTCCTCACCACATAACACGTTTTATACTCGGCCGGGGGGTCATCGTGGTGCAGCCGCTATCGGCGGAGGATCCTCAGCGGCTGGGTCCGTTCGAGCTGACCGGCCAGCTCGGGGAAGGCGGCCAGGGGGTCGTCTACCTGGGACGGGGGCCGGCGGGCGAGCAGGTCGCCGTCAAGCTTCTCCACCATGGGCTGGCGGCGGACCCCGACGCCCGGACACGGTTCCTGCGGGAGGTGTCGGTCGCCCAGCGGGTGGCCCGGTTCTGCACCGCCCCGGTGCTCCACGCCGACCTCGCCGGCAGCCAGCCCTACATCGTGAGCGAGTACGTGCCGGGACCGTCTCTGCGCCAGCTGGTCGACAGGGAGGGTCCGCGCCGCGGCGCCGCACTCGAGCGGCTCGCGGTGAGCACGGCCACCGCCCTGGCGGCGATCCACCGGGCGGGAATCCTGCACCGCGACTTCAAACCCGCCAACGTGCTGATGGGGCCCGAAGGCCCGGTGGTGATCGACTTCGGTATCGCCAGGGCGCTGGACTCGCCGGGGATGACCGCCACCGGGATGGCGATGGGGACCCCCTCCTACCTCGCTCCCGAGCAGCTCAGCGAGGGCGAGGTGTCGGCCGCGGCCGACGTGTTCGCCTGGGGCGTCACGATGGTCTTCGCCGCGACGGGGAAGCCCGCGTTCGGCGCGGACTCCATCGCCGTGGTGATGAACCGGATCCTGACCGCGGAGCCCAGCCTGGGCGGCCTGGAGGGGCAGCTCCGCGACCTGGTCGCCGCGTGCCTGTCCAAGGACCCCTCGCTCCGCCCCACCGCCGAAGAGCTCGTCAGCCACCTGATGGGCGCGACGCTCACCGTCCCGGCGCGGACCCCCGCGCCGCCCACCTCGCCGGCGCGGCAGGCTCCCGCGCCGCCCACCTCGTCGGCATGGCAGGCGCCCACCCCGCCGTCACAGTCCCCGGCGCAGCAGCCCCCAGCCCGGCAGTCCCCGCCCGCCACCCCGCCGCAGCGCGGCCCCAAGGCGCGGCGGCCGCTCGGGCTCCTGCTGGCCGGGGCGGCCGCGCTGTGCGTGGCCGCGGGGACGGTGGTGGTCATGCAGGGCGGCGAGAAGGCCGCGGCGGTGCGGCCTGCGACGGCGACCCCGGCTCCCCCCTCCCAGGAGGCCGAGGAGACGGATCCGGCCCTCACTCCCGACGACCCGCCCTCGGCGTGGGAGTCTCCCAAACCCCGCAGGAGCCCTTCGCCGACCGTCCAGGCCACGGAGAGACCTGTCTCCCAGCCGGCGCACCAGCCGACGCACCAGCCGACCAAGAAGGCGGCCGGCGACCCCTCGGACGGGGACACCCAGCCGGACAAGACCGCGCCGCAGACGCCGTCGGTGATCGAGCCGACGGACGGGGGCGAGCCGTCCCCTGCGCCGACGACGGCCAGACCCACAACGCAACCCACGACCAAGCCCACGACGCAACCCACGACCAAGCCGACCGCCACCACGAAGCCGACCGCCACCACCAAGCCGGTCTCACCGCCGAAGCCGAACCCCTACACCGTGACCGGTGCCTGCGGCGCGGGCTACAAGGTCGTCGACTCCAGGGCCCTCGGCACCTCCGCGACCATCTATCTGCTCTACAGCTCCGGCGCGGGCAAGAACTGCGTCGTCACCATGGCCAAGTACGTGGCCCCCGCGAAGGTCAAGATGAATGCCACGCTCCAGGTGCAGGGCGGCTCGTCCGGGAGCAACCCGGGCTCCTTCACCGCCTACGCGGGCCCCGTACGGCTCGCCGCCGTCAAGAAGTGCGTCATGTGGGGCGGCTCGTACGGCACGGCCAGCTGGAAGAGCGGCTGGAGCCACTGCGGCTGACGGGCCCCTGTGCCGCCCATCCTTCACTGCGCCCCGCCTGCCCTTTCCTCCGCCGGACATCCTTCCTCGCCTCCGGCGGACGCCCCCTCCGGCCCGCTACGCCTCTGGCAGGTGCGCAGGGAGTCGGCTACCTTGACTGACGTGATCGTCAAGTCAGGGGGCCCGGCCGGGCCGCCGTCGAGGGCGGCCGTGCCGCCCGGGGGAGAGTGCCGGTGAGCCTGCTGGAGACCTCCGGAGACGACTACCCGGCGCGGCGCGCGGCGATGCTGGCCAAGCTGACCGAACTGGACGCCGAACAGGCCAAGGCGGTGGCGGGGGGCGGTGAGAGATACCTCGAGCGGCACCGCGGGCGAGGCAAGCTGCCGGCCCGGGAGCGGATCGAGCTGCTGATCGACCCGGACTCCGCCTTCCTGGAGCTCTCCCCGCTCGCGGGCTGGGGCAGCGACTTCCCCGTCGGGGCGAGCGTGGTCACCGGGATCGGGGTGATCGAGGGCGTCGAATGCGTGATCAGCGCCAACGACCCGACCGTCCGGGGCGGCGCGTCCAACCCGTGGACCCTCCGCAAGACGCTCAGGGCCGCCGACATCGCCTTCCGGAACCGGATGCCCCTGGTCAACCTGGTGGAGTCCGGTGGGGCCGACCTGCCGGCCCAGAAGGAGATCTTCATTCCGGGCGGGCGGGTGTTCCGGGACCTGACCCGTCTGTCGGCCGCCGGGATCCCGACGATCGCCCTCGTGTTCGGCAACTCCACGGCCGGTGGGGCGTACGTTCCCGGGTTGAGCGACCACGTGGTCATGGTGAAGGAGCGCGCGAAGGTCTTCCTCGGCGGTCCGCCGCTGGTCAAGATGGCCACCGGCGAGGAGTCCGACGACGAGTCGCTGGGCGGGGCCGAGATGCACGCCCGCGTCAGCGGCCTGGCCGACTACCTGGCCGCCGACGAGCACGACGCGCTCCGGATCGGGCGGCAGATCGTCAGGGGACTGAACTGGCGCAAACTCGGCACACCACCGCGAGCCGTACGGGAACCGCGCTACGACGAGGACGAGCTGCTGGGGATCGTCCCCGAGGACCTGAGGATCCCCTTCGACCCGCGCGAGGTGATCGTACGGATCGTGGACGGCAGCGAGTTCGACGAGTTCAAGCCCCTGTACGGCGGGAGCCTGGTCACGGGATGGGCGCGGCTGCACGGCTACCCGATCGGCATCCTGGCCAATGCCCGGGGCGTGCTGTTCAGCCAGGAGGCTCAGAAGGCCGCACAGTTCATCCAGCTCGCCGGCCAGACGCGCACGCCGCTGGTCTTCCTGCAGAACACGACCGGCTACATGGTCGGCAGGGACTACGAGCAGGGCGGCATCATCAAGCACGGCGCGATGATGATCAACGCGGTGTCCAACTCGACCGTCCCGCACCTCACGATCGTCATGGGCGCCTCCTACGGCGCGGGCAACTACGGCATGTGCGGCCGCGCCTATGATCCCCGGTTCCTGTTCGCCTGGCCCAGCGCGAAGTCCGCCGTCATGGGCCCCGCGCAGCTCGCCGGGGTGCTGTCCATCGTGGGCCGGGCCGCGGCCCACGCCCGGGGACAGATCTACGACGAGGAGGGCGACATCGAGATGCGCCGGCTCGTCGAGACGCAGATCGAGGCCGAGTCGCTGCCGTTCTTCCTGTCCGGGCGGCTCTACGACGACGGCGTCATCGATCCTCGCGACACCCGGACCGTCCTGGGCCTGTGCCTGTCGGCCGTCGGCAACGCCCCCGTCCCGGAGCCCGCAGGCTTCGGTGTCTTCCGGATGTGACCGTGCCGACCACCGCGCCGGCGACCGGACCCGCGACCGAACCGACCACCGCACCGGTGACCGGGCCCGTGACCGGCTCTCCCGCCCCCCGTCCGCTCCCCTCGTCGCACCGGGTCCGCTCATGATCAGTCGCCTGCTCGTCGCCAACCGTGGTGAGATCGCCCGCCGCGTCTTCCGCACCTGCCGTGACCTCGGTGTCGAGACCGTCGCGGTCTTCTCCGACGCGGACGCCCGTGCGCCTCACGTCGCCGAAGCCGACCACGCCGTACGGCTCTCCGGCGTCAGACCCGCCGACACCTACCTGTCCGCCGGGACGATCGTCGACGCGGCCCTGCGGGCCGGGGCCGACGCGGTCCATCCGGGCTATGGTTTCCTGTCGGAGAACGCCGCGTTCGCGCGGGCCGTGCTCGACGCCGGCCTGACCTGGGTCGGCCCGCCACCCGCCGCCATCGCCGCGATGGGCTCCAAGATCGAGGCGAAGGCCCTGATGTCCGGTGCCGGGGTGCCGGTGCTCCCGGGTTTCACCGCCGGGCCCGGCTCCTCGATGGACGACCTCGAACGGGACCTGGGCATCGTGTCCACCCGGATGAGCGGGCCGGCGTCCGGCCGGCGGATCCCCCTGCTGGTGAAGGCGTCGGCCGGGGGCGGCGGGCGCGGGATGCGGGTCGTGGAGCCGGCGGACGACCTGCCCGCCGCGGTGGAGTCGGCGCGGCGGGAGGCCGCGGCGGCGTTCGGGGACGGGACGGTCTTCGTCGAGCCCCTGCTGGAGAACGCCCGGCACATCGAGGTCCAGATCCTGGCCGACGCACACGGGACGGTATGGACGCTGGGCGAGCGGGAGTGCTCCATCCAGCGCAGGCACCAGAAGCTGGTCGAGGAGGCCCCCTCCCCCGCGCTCTCCCCGGAGCTGCGGGCACGGCTGTGCGGCGCGGCGGTCGCGGCGGCGGAGGCCATCGGGTACGTCGGGGCGGGGACCGTCGAGTTCCTCGTGCGGGACGAGACGGTCGCGTTCCTGGAGATGAACACCCGGCTCCAGGTAGAACACCCGGTCACCGAATGCGTCTACGGCGTCGACCTGGTCGAACTCCAGCTCAGGATCGCCGAGGGCGCGCGCCTGCCGGCGTCTCCGCCGTCCCCCTCCGGCCACGCCGTCGAGGTGCGCCTCTACGCCGAAGATCCCGCACGCGGCTGGCTCCCGCAGAGCGGCGCCCTGCACCGCTTCGACGTCCCCGGTGTGACCTGCCGCTTCTCCCCCGGGCCCGGCGACAGCGCCTACGGCCTGCGGCTCGACTCCGGTGTCGAGGACGGCTGCGAGATCGGTGTCCACTACGACCCCCTGCTCGCCAAGGTCATCGCCTACGGGCCCGACCGCGCCGACGCCGTACGGAGGCTCGCCGCCGCCCTGTCGAAGGCGCGGATCCACGGCCTCGTCACCAACCGGGACCTCCTTGTCGGAGTCATGCGCCACGAGGCGTTCCTCGCGGGGGACACCCACACGGGATTCCTCACCCAGCACGGGGAAGACCTCGCTCTCCGTCCGCCGGACACGGCCGCGGAGCCGCGCGCCGTACGCGCGTCCGCCGCCGAGTCGCATGCCCTGCGCCTGTCCGCCCTGGCAGCCGCCCTCGCCCAGGCCGCGGCCAACCGGGCGGCGGCGACCGTGCAGGCCACTTTGCCCGGCGGATGGCGCAACGTGGTGTCACAGCCGCAGCGGGTGGCCTTCGCCGAGGCGGAGGTCGCCTACCGGATCACCAGGGACGGCCTGCGTGCCGAAGGTCTCCCCGACACGGTCCTGGTCGGCGCCGCACCCGCCCTGGTCGTGCTGGAGACCTCCGGCGTGCGGCACCGGTTCGACGTGGCCCGCTACGACGGCGTGACCCATGTCGACTCTCCCCTCGGTCCCGTACGGCTCACGCCGCTGCCCCGGCTGCCCGGACCGGTCGAGCACGTGGCCCCGGGATCCCTGCCGGCGCCGATGCCCGGTACCGTGCTCCGCGTCGATGTGAGACCCGGCGAGCCCGTCGCCGCGGGCCAGGTCGTCGTGGTGCTGGAGGCCATGAAGATGGAGCACCGGATCACCTCCCCCTCGGACGGGACGGTGTCGGCGCTGAACGTCGCGCCGGGCCGGCAGGTCGAGGCGGGAGCCGTACTGGCCGTGATAGAGGAGAGACAGTGAACACCCATGGAGACCGGTCGGCGGAACGCCTGGTGCGCGGGGAGGTGGCCGGGGGGGTCGCGACCATCACGCTGGACTCCCCGCGCAACCGCAACGCGCTGTCCGTGCGGCTGCTGGGCGAGCTGGCGGACCGGCTCGCCTGGGCGCTCGCCGAGGAGAGCGTGCGAGTGATCGTGCTCACCGGGACCGGGCCGGTGTTCTGCGCCGGCGCGGACCTCAAGGAGCAGCGGACCGGACCGGGAGACGCCCCCGCGGCGCCGGTGACCGCCTCGTTCCCAGAGATCATGAACCTGATCTGGGAGAGCCCCAAACCGGTCGTCTGCCGGCTGAACGGTACCGCGCGTGCCGGCGGGCTGGGCCTGGTGGCGGCCTGCGACTTCGCGCTCGCGCCGGACACGGCGTCGTTCGCGTTCACCGAGGTACGGCTCGGCGTGGTCCCGGCGATGATCTCGGTGACCGTGCTGCGGCGGCTCGACCCCCGGGCCGCGTCGGAGTACATGCTCACCGGTGAGGTCTTCGACGCCGCTCGCGCGCAGGAGATCGGCCTGCTCACCCGGGCCGTCCCGGAGGAGGACCTGGACGCCGCGGTGGCCCACTACACCGACATGCTGCTGCGGGGAGGCCCCGAGTCGCTGGCGCTCACCAAGCAGCTCGTGCGGACGGTGCCCACGCTGCCGGTTCAGGAGGGCCTGCACCGGATGGCCGAGCTGTCCTCCCAGCGTTTCACCTCCGCCGAGGGCCAGGAGGGCATCGCCTCCTTCATGGAGAAACGCCCCGCGTCCTGGATCCCCCGGTCCTGAGACGTGTCCCCCGGCCCCGCTCCTGGATCCCCGGCATGAGGAGGTCCGATGCTGCGCATCGCCAACTGCTCCGGCTTCTACGGCGACCGGCTCTCGGCCGCCCGGGAGATGGTCGAGGGGGGCCCGATCGACGTGCTCACCGGCGACTGGCTCGCCGAGCTGACCATGCTGATCCTGGCCGGCAATCGGCTGAAGGGCCGCCCCGGCTACGCGCCGACCTTCCTGGCGCAGCTGGAGCAGGTGCTGGGGACCTGCGTGGAGCGAGGCATCAAGATCGTCTCCAACGCGGGCGGGCTGGATCCGGCCGGGTGCGCCGCGGCGGTGGCCGGACTGGCCGGGCGGCTCGGGCTGCGGGTGAAGGTCGCGCACGTCACCGGTGACGACCTGTCCGGCCGCGACCTGGGCGACGCGCCGAACCTGGACACCGGCGAGAGGCTGCCCTCGGCTCCGCTGACCGCGAACGCCTACCTGGGAGGCCGGCCGATCGCCGCCGCCCTGTCCGCCGGGGCGGACGTGGTGGTGACCGGCCGCGTCACCGACGCCGCGCTGGTCACCGGCCCGGGGATCTGGCGGTACGGCTGGCGGCCCGGCGACCACGACGCGCTGGCCGGTTCGGTGGTGGCCGGGCACGTCATCGAGTGCGGCTGCCAGGCGACCGGCGGGAACTACGCGTTCTTCGGCGAGGTGCCCGACCTGGCGCACTGCGGGTTCCCGCTGGTGGAGCTGGCCTCCGACGGGTCCAGCGTGGTCACCAAGCATCCCGGGACCGGGGGACTGGTCTCGGTGGGCACGGTCACGGCGCAGCTGCTGTACGAGATCGCCTCTCCGCGTTATCCGGGCCCCGACGTGGTGGCGCGTTTCGACACGATCGAGCTGGAGCAGCAGGGCCCGGACCGGGTCCGGATCTCCGGAGTGCGCGGCGAGGCCCCGCCGGACACCCTCAAGGTCGCGATCAACTACGTGGGCGGCTACCGCAACACCATGACCATGGTCCTGACCGGCCTGGAGATCGAGGCCAAGGCCCGGATCGCGCAGGAGGCCATCTGGTCGCGCGTCCCCCGGGAGTCCTTCGAACAGGTCCATGTCGAGCTCACCCCGCTCGCCGACGCCGTCCCTCCTCCCCGGACCGTCCCCCTCTCGGGCACCGCCCTGCTCCGCATCACCGTGATGGACCCCGACCGGAAGAGGGCCGGCCGCGCCTTCTCCTCCGCCGTGGTCGAGACGGGCCTGGCCAGCTACCCCGGCTTCTACGGCCTCGCCCCTCCCGGCGACGCCTCCCCCTACGGTGTTTACTGGCCTACCCTCGTCCCGGCGGGGACCGTCCGGCCCCGGGTCTGGCTCGACGGCCAGGAGCTCGACGGCCAGGAGCTCGACGACCGGCGGTTCACCGCCCCGGAACACGACGGCCGGGGGTCCGGGGAACACGGGAGCGGCGGCCCGGCGGCCGGAGATCAGGGATGTGACGGCCGCGAGGGGCTCCCGGCTCCGCGGGTGGCCCCCGTCGCCCCACCGGTCCCTCCGGCCCCGCTGGAGGGACCGGAGACGGGGCAGGACGGCGACGGGCCGGCCGTACGGACCGCGCTGGGCGCGATCGTGGGCGCCCGCTCCGGGGACAAGGGCGGGAACGCCAACCTCGGCGTCTGGGTCCGCACGGCCGAGCAGTTCGCGTGGCTGTCGGGTCACCTGACGGTCGAACGCCTCAAGGAACTCCTCCCGGCCACGGCCGGTCTGGAGGTCGACCGCTACGATCTCCCCAACCTCCATGCCCTCAACTTCGTCGTCCACGGTCTCCTCGGCAGGGGCGTGGCCGCCGGCCCCCGCCTCGACGCCCAGGCCAAGGCCCTCGGCGAGGAACTCCGCGCCGGGCACGCG
Organism: Streptosporangium album; assembly: GCF_014203795.1. Classification (NCBI taxonomy): domain Bacteria; kingdom Bacillati; phylum Actinomycetota; class Actinomycetes; order Streptosporangiales; family Streptosporangiaceae; genus Streptosporangium; species Streptosporangium album. Next base: position 888,070 of record NZ_JACHJU010000003.1, read on the forward strand.
GACATCCCCCGAGCCCTCCTGTGACTCTCCGTACGGCTGCGCGCCGACCCGGACGGGAGGAGCACCGCCTCACACGGGCGGGCGGCTGTGAACGGGCCTGCCCTCCCACACCCCGAGGGTCGATGCCGGACACCTACCGGATGGGCGAAATATGGGTAATTTAGCGATTGGCAGCTTCCCGTGATCTTCTGAACTCTAAGATTGCTCGCAATTGCATCATGAGGCTGGCTCGGGGAAGGAATCAGTCATGCGTTTGCGGTTTCTTGGCTCTACCTCGGAGGCGGGCGCCTGCCCCTCTCTCTATGAGACCGACCGCGGCACCATCGTCGTCCAGGGACTCCACGTCACCGACGCCGACGCCCTGGCCGACCTCCGCCACGTCCTGGACGGTGAGACCGCCATCGAGGTCCCCAGAGAGCTTCTCGTGGATATCGCCCGCCAGGTGCTTCTGTAAATATTGATCACGATTGGAGAGACCCCTCTGGCATGATCGGCGTGCCCGGGTCTAGCCTCGTGCGCACCATACGGAAGTCTGCGTGAGCACGCGGAGTGAGCGGATCGGCGGGCACCACGCCCCCCTGCTCTCCAGGGGCGGCGAAGGAGATCGGGTGAGCGGGTTCCAGCAGGTCCGGACCGACCTTGGCGCGCAGCTAAGGCAGCTACGCGAGGCGGCCCATCTGTCCGGCAAGGATCTGGCCGAACGCCTGAAATGGCAGGCCTCCAAGGTCTCCCGGATCGAGAACGCCCGCCAGACCCCCACCGAGGACGACATCACCCGGTGGGGGCAGGCCGTACAGGCCACCCCTGAGACCGTCGAGGAGCTGATCGAGCAGGTCTCCGGGCTGATGGAGCGCCAGGACTCCTGGCGGCAACGGCACCGCAGCGGGCTGGCCGCGCTCCAGGAGGACATCCGCGACCTGGAGATGCGGACCACGCTGTTCCAGGTTTTCGAGCCGGGCGTGGTCATCGGGCTGCTGCAGACCACCGAGTACGCCAGGAGCATCTTCACCCGGATCAAACGCCTCTACAACGCGCCCGACGAGATCGACGCCGCCATCCAGGTGCGCATGCAGCGCCAGCAGATCCTCTACGACCAGAGCAAGAAGTTCCGGTTCATCCTGCCCGAGGCCGTGCTGCGCTACCGCCTGGCCCCGCTGGACGTGATGTGCGGTCAGCTCGACCGGCTGCTCGCCGTGACCGCCCTGCCGAACGTGGAGTTCGGTGTGGTCCCCTTCGAGGCCCCTCTCCCCTCCGCCCTGCTCAACGGCTTCTGGATCTATGACCGCGACCAGGTCGCGGTGCCGACGAGGACCCGCGACCTGGTCCTGCGCGACCCGGAGGACATCGCCTTCTACGAGCGGGCCTTCGAGGAGTTCTGCGAGATCGCGGCCTTCCGCGAGGAGGCGAGAGCGGTGATCGTCCGGGTACTGAGCGACTTCGCGCGACAATCCTCGAATTAATCCTCGCAATTGCTTGATTAACCTCCCAAGATCGTGCAATTCTCTGTCGAGACGGAGGTGACGCACGATGCTGGACACGCTGTCTTGCCTGGAGAGGTTCGCCACTGCGACGCGGCGGCACGCCGACCTTTCCGTACAGAAGATGTCATTCGGGGACCCCGCGTACGTGTGCGTGCGCAACCGTTTCAGCAACACGCTGATGGAGACCGTGACCTGCTCGCAGGACGGCGGCTTCATCACCTCGTGGGGCTACCGGCTGGGCAGCACCGACAACATCGAGGACGCCGCCGCGCGCCTGGCGTTCCTGCTCGCCGCGCTGCCCGCCTGAACCACCCGCAGCCGGTCCGGATCGCTCCGGACCCCCACGGCATCGCTCCCCGGCCGCCGGCCGCCAGGGGCTCAGGCGGGAAAGACGCCGGGATCGAGGCCGACCTCGCGGGCGGCGGCGACCCGGGCGTGGTGCAGGAGCCGGGCACGGGACATGTTGCCGGCATGCAGGGTGTAGCGGACCACCAGGCCGTCGAGCATGCCGTCGATCCGCTCGGCCGCCCCCTGGGGATCGTCGCAGACGAACGCTCCCGAGGCCACCCCGTCGGCGATCACCTGGCCGAGGATCTCGATCCAGGCGCCTTCCAGCTCCAGCAGGATGGCCCGGACATGCGCCTCGCGCACCCCGACGGCCCAGGCGTCGAGCCAGAGGATCCAGCTCTGGTCGGACCGGGACGCCGGAATGTAGAAACGCAGGACGCGGTCCAGCCGCTCGACGGGGGTGCCCTGCTCCGCGACGATCTCCTTCAGCCGCCGGACCTCCGACTCACTCGTGCTGCGGAGCATCGCGGTGATGAGATCGTCCTTGGTGGCGAAGTGGTAGTGGATCAGCCCACCGCTCACGTTGGTCGCCTTGGCGATGTCGGCCACGCGGGTGCTGGCCAGCCCCCGCTCGAGCACGACCCGCCTGGTGGCTTCGAGCAGCTCGGCGCGACGCTGATCGGCCTGGTCTGCGCGGCTGCCGCGCGCCCCTCCGCTTTGCACGGCGCAAGACTACAGCCGTCAGACCGCGCCGGTGCGGCCTGCCGGCCCTCCACTGCGGCCGACCCGCCGCCCGGTCTCCGGCCGCGGGTCGCGCCTCGGCGCGCGCGGCCGGGAACGGTGTCCCGGCCGCGCGCAGCCGGTCAGCCGCACCGGTACAGGGACGCGTCCCCCTCGGCGCCGCCGTACTCGGCGGGGGTGACGGCCGTGCAGCTGGCCTGCACCCACGCGTTCACCTCGGAGTCGCCGCCGCCTCCGGGGCCGCCCCGCTCACCGCCCGGCATCACATACCTCAGCTGCCCCGCGGAGACGAGCTGCTTGAGCCGGTCGACGGTCATGGCCGGGTCACTGCCGGTGAAGCCGCCCATGGCGATCACGGGCAGGCCGGTGGACAGGATGACCGACGAAGCGCTCTGCGCGCTGCCCACCGCCACCAGCCATGTCGCGCTCCCCCGGTTCTTCCGCAGATACTCGATCGCCTTCTGGTCCACGGCCCCACCGGGGCCGCCCCGCATCCCACCCGGCCTGCCCATACCACCGAAGCCCCGGCTCCCCGAGGGGCCCGCGGTGGGATTGGTGCCGTTGACGGGCGAGCCGAGCGGGGTCAGGGCGTAGGCCGCGGGACCGGCGAGGCCCGCGACCAGCCCGGCGACCAGGGCGACCACGGCGGTCCGCCGCCGTAGCCGCCGGCCGAGCCGGGCCAGGACCAGCCCGGCCACCCCGGCCACCGTCGCCGCGGCCACCGCCCAGGCCAGCCAGGGCACGAAGTCCGGAGTACGGCGGAGCACCACGAAAGCCCACGCCCCGGTGATCGCGATGCCCGCCGGCAGCGCCCACGACCATGCATGGGACTCCCGGTAGGCCTGCCACATCAGCACCCCGCCGAGACCGGTCAGAGCGGCGACGGCCGGCGCCATGGCGGTGGTGTAGTACGGGTGGAAGGTGCCGCCCGCGAAGCTGAAGACCACGTAGTGGACCGCCAGCCAGCCACCCCACAGCAGCAGGGCCGCGCGGGTGCCGCGCGAAGAGCCGCGACCGGACAGGACCAGCCCGGCGACCAGGGCGATCACGGCGAAGGGCAGGAGCCAGGAGATCTGCCCGGCCAGGATGTCGTTGAACAGACGCCCCGCCCCGGACGTGCCGCCGAACCCGCCGCCCCCTCCGGGAAAGCCGCGTTGCGCGCCTTCCGGGAGTCCCTCGGGAAGACCGCCCGGCATCCCGCCGGCCCCCCGCGTGCCGCCGAAGATCCGGCCGAGGCCGTTGTAGCCGATCACCAGGTCCCAGACGGAGTTGTCGGTGCTGCCGCCGATGTAGGGACGGCTGGACGCGGGCCACAGGTCCACGACCACCATCCACCAGGCGCTGGAGACCACCAGCGCGGCGCCCGCCGCGAGCAGGCGGCCGAGGCGGCGGAGCACCGTTCCGGGGGCCATGGCCAGGTAGACGGAGGCGAAGGCCGGAAGCACCAGGTAGGCCTGGAGCATCTTGGTGGTGAAGGCCAGCCCGACGAGGACGGCCGACAGGACGAGTGTGCGCGTCCGGCCGGTGCGGACCGCCTCCAGGCAGAACCAGGCGGCCAGGACCAGGAGCAGGACGAGGACGGTGTCGGGGTTGTTGTCCCGGTTGATCGCGACGGTGATCGGGGTCAGCGTCATCACCAGCGCCGCGAGGAGCCCCGCGGCATGGCCGGGCGTGCCGGGCAGTGCCCGCCGTACGGCCGAGTGGACCACGGCGACGGCGGCGACACCAGCGAGGACCTGGGGCAGGAGCATGCTCCACGTCCCGAACCCGAAGATCCTCGCCGAGAGCCCCATCACCCACAGCGCGAACGGGGGTTTGTCCACGGTGATGAACGATCCGGCGTCCAGCGCGCCGAAGAAGAACGCCTTCCAGCTCCGGGTGCCGGACAGGATGGCGGCCGCGTAGTACTCGTTGGCCAGGCCGCTGAGCGCCCAGCCGTAGAGCACGGCGGCCAGCGCGAGCACGCCCCACAGGGCGGGGCGCGCCCAGCGCGGGTCACCGGGGGCGCCGAAGACCGCTCTCCGTACGGCGCGACCGGGACCCGGCGCACCGGCGCCCTCACCGGAGGGGACCGCGTGACGGGGAGCCGCGACGGAGCCGGACCACGGCGCGGAGACGGGCTCGGCGGAGACGAGCGGGCCGGGGTTCTGCGAGGTCAACGGGCGTTCTCCTTCGTGCGGCGGGGGTTGAAGACCCACGCGCGGAGCAGCAGGAAGCGGGCCAGGGCGGCAAGGGCGTTGGCGACGATGACCGCCACGAGCTCGGTGGCGGTGGAGGCCCCGGGTACGAGGCGGTCGAGCAGGGCCAGACCGCCGGTGCTCAGCAGGAGACCGAGGAGGAAGGCCAGCCCGCCTTCCAGCTGGTGGCGGAGGGCTCCCGCGCGGCCGGTGACGCCGAAGGTGAATCGGCGGTTGGCGGCGGTGTTGGCGACCGCGGTGACGGACAGGGCCAGGGCGTTGGCGACCACGGCGGGCACGACCAGCCGCAGGGTGACGAACAGGGCCAGGTGCGCCACCGTGCTGATCACACCGATGACGGCGAAGCTGGGCAGCTGGCGGGCCATGCCGCTGGGCAGCCTGGCCGCCCGGACGCGCGGCGGCACCGGGATCCGGGCCGCGCCCGACAGGGTTTTCCGCGCCACCCTGGCCAGGCCGCGCAGGTCGTCGGCGGCGGTCCGCACGATGTCGACGCGGCTGTCCGGATCGTCCACCCAGTCGACCGGCACCTCGTGGATACGCAGCCCGTGCCGTTCCGCCAGCAGGAGCAGCTCGGTGTCGAAGAACCACTCCTGGTCCTCGACCGCGGGCAGCAGCGCCTGGGCGATCTCGGTGCGCGCCGCCTTGAACCCGCACTGCGCGTCGGAGAATCCGGCGCCCATCACCGAGCGCAGCAGCAGGTTGTAGGAGCGGGAGATGAGCTCCCGCTTCGGCCCGCGCACCACGTTCGCCCTCCGGGACAGCCGGGTGCCGATCGCCAGGTCGCTGTGGCCGGACAGCAGCGGGGCCACCAGCGGCAGGAAGGCGTCCAGGTCGGTCGACAGGTCGACGTCCATGTAGCTGACCACGTCCGCGTCGCTGTCCGACCACACCTGCCGCAGTGCCCGGCCGCGTCCCTTCTCCCCCAGGTGTACGGCACGCACGCCCGGAAGCTCCGCGGCCAGCTCCCTGGCGATCTGCCAGGTGCCGTCGGTGCTGGCGTTGTCGGCGATCGTGATGCGGAAGCCGTAGGGGAAGGTGTGGGTCAGGTATCCGTGCAGCCGCCTGATGCTCGCCGGCAGGGCGCGCTGCTCGTTGTACACCGGGACGACCACCTCGACCAGGCGCGTGGTGAGTGCTGTCTGCATGCCCTCACCATCGCGACGGGGCATTGGAGCTGACTGAGCCGACGATGAACGCCGGGTGAGAAAGTCCGCCGCCGGGGCCGTCCGCGCCCCTCCCGCCCTCCCGCTGGCGCCATCGGGGCGGTGACTACGGGTGGGCGGCACCCGGCAGGCTGAGGCTCGCGACCACGCCGCCGCCCTCGGCGTTGCCGAGACGCACCTGGCCACCCGCCTCCGACACCGCCTGCGCCACGATCGCCAGGCCGAGCCCGGAGCCCGGCAGGCTGCGCGCCGACGGTGATCGCCAGAAGCGCTCGAAGACGTAGGGCAGCTCGTCCGCGGGGATGCCGGGGCCGTGGTCGCGCACGGTCAGCTCGCCCGCGCGCAGGCGCACCTCGACCCGGCCGGGGCTGAACTTGGCGGAGTTGTCCAGCAGGTTGAGCACGGCGCGCTCCAGCGAGGCGGGATTGCCCTCGACGTACCAGGGATCGAGGTCGGCGCTGATCTCCGCGCCGCGCAGTCCGGCCCGTTCGACGGCGGCGCGGACGACCTCGTGGAAGGCGAACTCCACGTGCGGCTCGTGGTCGCTCTCCCCTCTCGAGAGCTGGAGCAGGTCTCCGACCAGCGTGGACAGCTCCTCGAACTGGGCCTTGACGTTGACGAGCAGGCGTTCCTTGGCGGCCGGGTCGAGCGCCCTGCCGGTGTGCTCGCTGCGCAGCAGCAGGTCGATGTTGGTGCGCAGGCTGGTGAGCGGGGTGCGCAGCTCGTGTCCGGCGTCGGCGACGAGCCGGCGCTGGCGGTCGCGGGACCCGGCGAGGGCGGCGGTCATCGCGTTGAACGAGGTGCTCAGCCGGGCGATCTCATCGGTGCCCTCGACCGGGATCCCGGTGTCGAGATCCTCGGTCCTGGCGATGTGCTCGACAGCCCCGGTCAGGCGTTCCACCGGGCGCAGCGCCGTACGGGAGATGAGCAGGCCCGCCAGGGCGGCGCCCAGGACCCCGAGCGCGGCGACCCCCGACAGGATCCCGGCCAGCCAGGTCAGCGTCGACTCGGTCTGGACCAGCGACCGTGACTCCATCACCGCGACACCGGGCGCGACGTTCTCGGTCCGCACCCGCACCGGGTCGCCGTCGTCGGTGACGCCGTCGCGCAACTGGGCGTACCCGTACGCCCCCGCCGCCACCGCCCTGTCGGATCCGTTCACCGCGACCGCCGTCTGGCCGAGCACGCACCGCCGGCCGCCCGGGTAGACGACCTGCACCAGGGGCAGGAAGGGCCGCCATTCGTCGCCGCCGGGCGGGGACGTCCGCCCGGCGGCGCACATCGCGACGACCCTGTCGACGTTCCAGCCCTTGGGCGGCCCCTCTCCGGGCGGCCCTCCCCTCGGGTGTTCCAGATACCGGTTCACCTGGGCGTAGAGCTCGTCCCGGACGACGAACCAGCACGTCCCGGCGCAGGCCGCGATCGCGAGGGCCACGGCCACGGTGATCAGGAGGGTGAGGCGGGAGCGCAGGGAGCGGCGGCCACTCACGGGGAGCTCCGCAGCACGTAGCCGACGCCACGGACGGTGTGGATCAGCCGGGGACGCCCGGCGGCCTCGGTCTTGCGCCGCAGGTACATCACGTAGACGTCGAGGGAGTTGGAGGACGGCTCGAAGTCGAACCCCCACACCTCGCTGAGGATCTGCTCGCGGGTGAGCACCTGACGAGAGTGGATCATGAGCAGTTCCAGCAGCAGGTACTCGGTCCTGGTCAGCTCCAGCGGCTCGCCCGCGCGGGTGACCTCGCGGCTGGCGGTGTCCATCCGCAGGTCGCCGTGGACGAGCACGCCGTCGGCGGCGGAGGGCGCGGCCAGGGCGCTGCGCCGCAGCAGAGCTCTGACCCTGGCCAGCAGCTCGTCCAGCTCGAACGGTTTGACCAGGTAGTCGTCTGCCCCCGCGTCCAGCCCCGAGACCCGGTCCCCGACGGCGTCACGGGCGGTGAGCATGAGCACCGGCACGTGATTGCCGACCGCCCGGAGCCGGCGGCAGGCGGTCAGCCCGTCGAGCCGGGGCATCATCACATCGAGCAGGACCAGCTCGTACGGCTCCCGCTCCAGGACCTCCAGCGCGGCCTGCCCGTCCGCGGCCAGGCCCACCCGGTACCCCTCGAACTCCAGGCTGCTCTGCAGAGCCTCCCTGAGCGCGGGCTCGTCGTCCACGACCAGCACCCGCGCCGCCTCACCGTCACCCATACCCCAACGCTAGAGGCTCATCATGAGAACCCGATGAACACCGCCGCGACCGCCGGCGATCCGCACGGTCACCAGGCCACCGGGAGGGCGTGCAGGCCGAAGATCACACCTCCGTACTTGAACGGCAGCGCGTCGTCGTCCCCCACGACGCGCAGGCCGGGGATCCGCTCGAAGAGCGTGCGGTAGGCGATCTCCAGTTCGGCGCGGGCGAGGTTCTGCCCGAGGCACTGGTGCACGCCGTACCCGAACGCCACGTGGTTGCGGGTGCCGCGCCGGACGTCGAGTTCGTCGGGGCGCTCGAAGACGCGGTGGTCGCGGTTGGCCGGGGCGCCGAGCACGAAAAGGCCCTCCCCGGCCCGGACGGCCTGGCCGCCGATCTCCATGTCCTCGGTCGCGACCCGGTCGAAGGCGATCCAGTCCACGATGGAGTGGTAGCGCAGCAGCTCCTCCACCGCGTCCGGCCAGCCGGCCGGATCCGCCGGTAGAGGCTGTGCTCGGGCGGGTCCATGTCGATGAACTGCCCCGCCTGGAACTTCGCGTGCGCCTGCCGCTCCTCCTCGGTGGGGAGCTCGGCCGACAGCTTGGTGACGGGGTGGCCGGGAGTGGCGGGGTCGGTGCTGATCCGGGGGTCGGTGAGCACCTGCTGCGCCTCGGCGTGCCGGGTCACCAGCCAGACCCGGCCACCGGGAAGCTCGGCCTCGACCAGCGGCGCCTCCTCGCGGAGGCGTCCGTACTCGGCCGGGGACGGACCCGTCAAGCAGTTCGAGGCCCGGCTGGCGGTGATCGCGCTCATCCTGGGCAGCTTCCCCTTCGTGGTGGGTCTCGACCTGCCCGAGGAGGAGAGGGCCGAGACGGCGCTGACCGTCGCCGCGAAGCTGATCTCAGGCCAGTAGGGCCATGGCGGCGTTGTGGCCGGGGATGCCGCTGACGCCGCCACCCCGGCGGGCGCCCGCGCCGCAGAGCAGGACGCGCTCGAAGGCGGTCTCCACCCCCCACTCCCCCGGCTCGCCGAACGGCCAGGACAGGTCGCGGTGGAAGATGTGGCCGCCGGGCAGGCCCGCCTCGTTCTCCAGGTCGACCGGGGTCTTGACCTCCAGGCAGGGGCTTCCGCCGGGCGCGCGCAGCAGGCAGTCCTCGATCGGCTCGGCGAGCACCCGGTTGATCGAGGCGAGCGTGGCCCGCAGCGCGGCCTCACGCGCTCCGGCGGGGTCCTCGCGGAACAGGCGGGCCGGCATGTGGAGGCCGAACAGGGTCATCGTCTGCGCCCCGGCGGCGCGCAGGTCCGCGCCGAGGATGGACGGGTCGGTGAGCGAGTGGCAGTAGACCTCGGCCGGGGGAAGCTCGGGGATCCGCCCGGCAGACGCCTGCGCGTGGGCACGTGCGAGCTGGTCGCGGCTCTCGTTGATGTGGAAGGTGCCGCTGAAGGCCGCCACCGGGTCCACCTCGGCGTCCCTGAGCCGGGGCAGCCGCGACAGCACCATGTTCACCTTGAGCTGGGCGCCCTCGGGCGCGGGCTCGTCGGCTCCGAGCAGCCGGGCGAGTACGGCGGGCGGCACGTTGGCCAGGATCCGCTCCCCCCGGACGGCGTGCTCCCCGCCCGCGTCGCGGAAGGTGACCTCGCCCGAGGGGTCGACGGCGACGACCTCCGCCCCGGTCAGGATCTCGGCTCCCGCCGCGCGCGCGGCGTCGGCGAGGCCGCCGGAGACCGCGCCCATGCCGCCGACCGGGACGTTCCAGTCGCCGGTCCCGTCCCCGATCACGTGGTAGAGCAGGCAGCGGTTGGCCAGCAGGTCCTGGTCGCAGGGGTCGGCGAAGGTGCCGATCAGGGCGTCGGTGAGCACCACCCCGCGCACGGTGTCGTCGGCGAACCGCTCGTCCACGACGTCGCCGATCGGCCGCTCGAACAGCTCCCGCCACGCCTCGTCCCCGACGAGTTCCCGCATCGCGTCGCGGCTCATCAGGGGTTCCAGCAGGGTCGGGGCGATCCGCCCGGCCACCTCGGCGGTCATCGCGTAGAAGCGCCGCCACGCCTCGAGGTCGGCCGTCCCCCCGGTGACCCGGGCGAAGGAGGCGGCGGTACGGCCGGCGTCGCCGCTGTCGACCAGTAGACCCGTGCCCCCGGCCGGGGTGTAGGAGGCGTAACGGCGGCGGCGCAGCTCGACCTTGAGCCCGAGGTCGGCCGCGATCTTGGATGGCAGCAGGCTGACCAGGTAGGAGTAACGCGAGAGACGGGCGTCGACGCCGGGGAACGCCTGCGCGGAGACGGCGAGGCCGCCTACGTGGCCGAGGCGTTCCAGGACGAGGACCCTGCGGCCCGCGCCGGCGAGATAGGCGGCGGCGACCAGGCCGTTGTGGCCGCCGCCGGCGATCACGACGTCATAGCGGGAACGGAGCACGAGACATCCCAGGTTCAGGCGGAGAGGTGACGGACCAGGGGACTCGGGACGGTCAGAGACCGGTCTGCCAGTGCGGCTCGGGACGGAGCACGCTCAACACCTCGATCGACACCATGTCCCGCACCATATAGCGAAGGCGACAAATCGGTCTACAGGCCTCTCCCGGGACATCCGTTCACCCGCGGGCCGCGGACAGGGTGATCCGGAGGAGGGTGGCGGCGGGACCGGTGGGGGTGCGGCCCCTGCGCCAGACCGCGCGCAGGCGGCGTTCGAGGTTGATGCCGCCGGTGGTCACCTCGACCAACCGGCCGGTGGCCAGCTCGGCCTCCACCGCGTAACCGCTGAGCACGGCGGGGGCGACGCCCTCCCGGGCTGCGCCCTTGACCGCGGCGTTGGAGCCGAGTTCCAGCCGGGGAGCGGCGGCGGTGTGGCCGGTCAGCGCCAGGTCCAGGGTCTCGCGGGTGCCGGAACCGCGCTCGCGGACGACCAGCGGGGTGGCGGCGAGCTCGGCGGCCAGCAGCGCGGTACGGCGATGCGCCCACGGGTGGCCGGGAGCGACCACCACGACGAGCCGGTCGGTGGCCACCACCCGGGAGGTCAGACCCGGTGGGACCGAGGGGCCCTCCACGAACCCGAGCTCGATCCCGCCACCGACCAACCTGGCCACCTCGGCGGAGTTCTGCACGTCCAGGCCGACCTGGACCTGGGGTTCGCGGTTCTGCAGCTCCCCCAGCCAGCGCGGCAGCAGGTATTCGGCCACGGTCATGCTGGCCGCGATGTGCAGGTGAGCCGCCCGGCCGTGCCGTACCGCCTCCGCGCCGCGCATCAGCTCCTCGGCCGCCGCCAGCACCTGCGCCGCCCAGGCCGAGACCATCACGCCCTGCGGGGTGAGGGTGGAGCCGCGCGGGGTGCGCTCCAGCAGGGGCAGCCCGAGGCGGCGCTCCAGCAGCGCGATCCGCTTGCTCGCCGACGGCTGGGCGATGCCCGCCGCCCGGGCCGCCTGGCCGAGGCTCCCCAGGCGGTCGACGTCGACGAGCAACCGCAGGGATCCGAGATCAGGCAGCTCACTCATAGCCCTAGGCTATGACCTTCCAGGGAGATGGCGGCTACCGGCCGCGCCGGCCCGGGCCAACACTCAGATCATGGCTATCCTCCCGGTCGGCGACTCTCCCAGACACCTCACGGACGGGCATGTCCCGGACGCGGGCACACCCGGCCCTCACCCGCCGGTCACGGCCCCGTCCGCCGGCGACGCCCTTGGGCCCAGCCCCCGGCGGGGGGCCGTACGGCGGGCCGCGGCGGAGACCGGCGCCCTGCTGCCCGGCCTGGCCGTGGTCGCCGTCGCGGTGGGGCTGTCGATGTCGCTGAGCCGCGTCGTCCCCGGGGTCAGCACGGCCGTCGCCGCGGTGGCCTGCGGGGTCGCGCTCACCAACCTCGGGGGGCTTCACCGGTCGTTCCGCCCGGGTCTGCGGTTCGCAAGCCGTCGGCTGCTCCGCCTGGCCATCGTGCTGCTCGGGCTGGGGATCGCCCTGCCGGAGGTGCTGGCCCTGGGGTGGCGGGCACTCATGGTGATCGCCGCCGCCACCGGTGGCACGTTCCTCGCCACGCGGTGGCTCGGCGGGCGGATGGGGATCGACCCGCGCAGGTCGCTGCTCATCGCGACCGGGGTCTCGGTGTGCGGGGCCGCGGCCGTGGCCGCCATGCACGAGGTGGCCGACAGCGACGACGACGACGTGGCGAGCGCGGTCAGCGTGGTGGTCCTGTACGGCAGCGCCGCGATCGCCGTACTGCCGCCGCTCGCACGGCTTCTCGGCCTGACCGAGCACCAGTTCGGCATGTGGGCCGGCGCGTCGGTCCACGAGGTCGCCCAGGTGGCGGCCATCGGCGCGACGGCCGGCGCGGGGGTGCTGGCGAGCGCGGTGGTGGTCAAGCTGGCCCGCGTCGTCCTGCTGGCCCCGATCGTGGGAGCGACCTCCCTCGCCCTCCGCCGTACCGCCCCCGCCGGGGCACGGAGGACGCCGGAGGGGTCCGGGGATCTCCCGGCGGTGGGGACGGGACGGCGTCCGCCGGTGATGCCCCTGTTCGTGGTGGGATTCATCGCCATGGTGATCGTACGCAGCGCGGGCGTGGTGCCCTCCGGGATCGCCCGGATGCTCCCGGAGGTGACAGGAGTGTTACTCGCGGCCGCCCTCTTCGGACTGGGGACGAACGTCGACCTCAGGGAACTCGTACGCGGTGGCCGATCGCTGCTGCTGGGTGGGGTGGCAACCGCGATCATCGGCGCGATCTCCCTGCTCGGAGTGCTCGTCATCGGCTGACCTCCAGGTGGACGTCTTACGACAACCCCCGTAACGTGCACCTTTGAACCGGGGAACCCTTTTTGCAGCGTTCCAGCGGCCGTTCATCCAGCCCGACGAGGAGACAGAACCCGCTCATGCGTACCACCCAGCAGCCCATCGACAGCGTGCTCCGCCCCTCCGCCGAGGTGGCAGAAGCACTGGCGCAGGGCGCCCCGGTCGTGGCACTCGAATCCACGATCATCTCGCACGGCCTGCCCCAGCCCCGCAACCTCGAGGTCGCGGTTGAGCTGGAGGAGATCGTCCGCGAGGCGGGAGCCGTACCGGCGACCATCGCGGTGCTGGACGGCGTGGCGCACATCGGCCTGGGACCGGACGAGCTCAAACGGATCGCCACCGAGCCGGGCCTGCGCAAGCTGGGCTTCCGCGACCTGCCGGCCGCCGTCGCGCTGGGGGCCAGCGGGGCGACCACGGTCTCGGCGACCTCGTTCCTGGCCGCGCGGGCGGGCATCCGGATCTTCGCCACCGGCGGCCTCGGCGGCGTTCACCGCGGATGGACCGAAAGCCAGGACGAGTCGGCCGACCTCGACATGCTGAGCCGCACCCGCATCACCGTCGTCTGCGCGGGTGTGAAGTCGATCCTGGACGTCCCCGCCACCCTGCAGCGGCTGGAGACCCGCGGCGTCAGCATCGCCGGGTTCCGCACCGACGAGTTCCCCGGCTTCTACCTGCACACCTCCGGCGAGCCGATCGACTGGCGGATCGAGACCCCGGCCGAGGCCGCGGAGATCATGCGGGGCCAGGACGCGCTCGGCGGGCCGGAGACCGCGCTGATCGTGGCCAACCCGGTGCCGCGGGACGAGCAGCTCGACCCCGCCCTGCACGACCGGGTCCTCGCCGAGGCCCTGGCCGCGGCCGACCGGGAGAAGATCACCGGCCAGGCCATCACGCCGTTCCTCCTGGGCTATCTGGTGAGGGGCACCGGGGGTGCCTCGCTTGAGGCCAACCTGGCGGCCGTGCGGGGGAACGTCCGCGTCGCCGCACAGATCGCGGCGGCGTGGAGCCCGCGGAAGCCGGGGAAGCCGTGACCCGGAAGGGCCTGCTGGTCATCGGCGACGTGGTCACCGACGTCGTCGCGCTGCACGGAGGGCCTGCCCTGGCCGGGCTGGCCCTCGGCACGGACACCGCCGCCGACATCGTGCTCCGTCCGGGCGGCTCGGGGGCCAACACGGCCTCCTGGGCCGCCCATCTGGGGGCCGACGCCCGGATCCTCACCCGGGTGGGTTTCGACACCGGCGAGTGGCACGCCGCCGAACTGCGGCGCGGCGGGGTCCGGCCGCACCTGCGGGTGGATCCCGACCGCCCGACCGCGGTGGTGATCGCCATGATCGACGCGACCGGGGAGCGCTCCATGCTCACCAACCGGGGCGCGGGCGGGCACATCGGCGTCGACGACTGGGACGACGGCCTGCTCGACGGGGTGCGTCACCTGCACCTGTCCGGATACACGTTGTTCGCCGAGCCGGGTCTGCAGCTGTCCCGGCTGGCCCTGGCCGAGGCCGCCCTGCGGGACGTCACGATCAGCGTCGACCCCGCCTCGACCGGTTTCCTGCGCTCCTTCGGCGCCGAACGGTTCATCCAGGAGACCCTGGCCGCCCAGCTGATCATCCCCAACCTGGACGAGGCACTGCTGCTCACCGGTGAGAGCTCCGCCGAACGTGCCGCCGAACGGCTGAGCCTCCGGTACGGCGCGGCGGCCGTGAAGCTCGGTTCCCGGGGTGCCCTGATGGCGAGAGACGGAAAGTTGACGGCCCGGGTTCCCGGAATAGCCGCAGAGGTGGTTGACTCGACCGGAGCAGGGGACGCGTTCGCCGCCGGCCTGTTGACCGCCCTGCTGAGAGGGGTCGCCGACGAGACGGCGCTGAACGCGGGAGGCCGGGCCGGAGCCGAGGCTGTGACAGCCGTAGGCGGTCGGCCGCGCATCTCTGCGTCCGATTTGGGTACCGACCAGCTTTACCCTCTTAACACCAATTGATAGCTTGCGGCGTAGGCTGCACCATTAGCCACATGCGTCACTTTGGGGAGGTTTCGGTCCGCCGATGGATGCCGAGTCATCGATCTGCCTGAGTGATCTGGTTCCGGCCCTGCGCTGGAGCCGGCCACAGCAGATCGCCGAAGTCCTGGCCGATACCCGCCTGCCTGCGGGCTGGTGGTCCTCGGTCACCCTGCCCAAGGCCCTTGGCGTCGCCGGGCTCGACTGGGTCTGCGAGCGGCTGGCCCGGCTCTCGGTGTCCCGCTGGGATCACCTGCCGCTGAGCGACGTCCTGCCCGCACTGCACGTGCACACGGTCGATCCCACCATGCCCGGCTGGTCCGAGCCCGCCCGATCCTCGATCGCCAGGCTGGGCGGCTGGTCCCGGTTGCGCCGTCTGACCACCGGAGACCTCAGCGGCCCCTCGCTGCCCGCGTCTCCCGAGGTCGTGGTGACCGCCATCTTTCACGAGGTGCTCAGCAGGATCCCGGTGCTCGGCGAGCAGCCCGCGCCGGCAGCCGCCCCGATGCGGCAGGCTGCGCCGCAGCAGGGTCCCTCCGCGCCGCAGGCCCCGGCCGTGCCGTCCCAGGCCCCGGCGGTACCGCCACAGGCCCCGCCTGTGCCCCAGCAGGCCCCAGCCATGCCGCAGCAGGCCCCGTCCGCGCCTCAGGCCCCGCCTGTGCCCCAGCAGGCCCCAGCCATGCCGCCGCAGGCCCCGGCGGTACCGCCACAGGCCCCGCCGGTGCCCCAGCAGGCCCCGTCCGCGCCTCAGGCCCCGCGAGCGCCGGTCGCCGAGCCCGCACCCGAGCCCCGGGTCAGGCCCCACGACTACCCGCTGGTCCGGCTGGTGGACAACATGTTCCGCGACTGGGGCCCACTGGAGCGCGCGGTCGCCGTGGAACGGCTGTTCGCCGTCGAACCGATCAGCCTGCGTGCGCTGGCGCACAAGCTGAACGCCGATCGCGACGCCCTGTCCATGGCCCAGCGCACCGCCGAGGAACGCATCCTGCTCTGGCTGCGCTCCCCGGAGTCCGCCCCGCTCACGGGGCACATGTTCGGGCTCACCGAGTGGCTGGGCGCCGCCGCGACGCAGGAACAGCTCATCGGCGCCGACCCCGCCCACCCCGTCGGGGTCCCCACACTCCGTACGCCGCTCTGGCGGGTACTGGTCACCCTCATGCCCGACCGGCGTCTGCAGGACGGCTGGCTCGTCGTGGGCGACCTGGGAGGCCTGCGGGACCGCACCCGGCAGCTACTGGCGAGCAAACCCATCGACACCGACGTGGTCGCGTTGATGGAGCACCAGATCGGCATCCGCACACATTCCGCGCAGGCCTGGCTGGACGCGCTCGCCGCCACCGGGACACAGAACGCGCTCTCCGCCGAGGACCCCGCCTCGGAGGCCGGCAAACAGCTCCCCCGCCGCACACCGGGGGCCAACGGCCACCACCACCGCGGCGGCCAGCCGATTCCGCAGGTGAACACCGGCTCCATCGACCCCCGTGCCGCTCTGGCGGCGCTGTCGGCGCTGTCCGGCGTCAACGCCCGGCCCCATCTGATCACCAGCCAGCGCGCCCCCATGCATCCACCGACCAACCCGGTCACCGACCCGAGCCGCTGGCAGCGGATAGAGGTGACCAGCGAGCACCTGCGAGGCGGCCCGGTGGCGGTCCCGGAGGGGTATGCCACCCAGCTGGGCATGCGTCCCGGCACGCTGCTGTCGGTGACCGGCCCCGGCGACAACGCGGTGGTGCTGGTCTGGCGGGACCAGCCGGTCTTCGACTCTCTCCAGCCGGTGCTGATGCGCCTGAACGCCCGTCCGGGCGACCAGGTGTACGTCACCGTGGACGGCTACCGCCTGGACGCCCAGCTACCCAGCTGACATACGCGGCAGAAGCCCGCCCCCCGGATGAGGGACGGGCGGCAGGACCGGGGTTTCCGCGCTTACCCCACGGACGCGGAGACCGGGGCGGAGACGCGCCGCCGCTGCCACAGGCTGTCGACGGCGAGCGCCCCGCCGCCACTGAAGGCGATGGCCAGGCTGCCCGCCGCGAGGGCGAGGACGAACTCGTAGCCGCCCTTGTCCGCCGCGAACCCGTTCGCGCCGTGAACGAACACGATCGCGCCGACCATGTCCAGCGCGAGCAGAGTGCCGGCAACCGGCAGCGCCGCGCCCAGAACGAGCGCGATCCCACCGATGAGCTCCAGTACGGCCACCACCGGCGCCGCCACACCCGCCAGCGGGATCCCCGCCGAATCGAAGAACGCCGTCGTCCCGTCCAGTCCCATCGTGGTGAACTTCTGCCAGCCGTGGACGGAGAAGATCACTCCGATGGCGATCCGTGCCACCAGCAGGGCGATGGGGCGTACCCGGTCAAGCATGACGACTCCCTACAGTTGTTTGAACTTGAATGACACCCTAGCCATTGGTTCAAATTTGAACAAGTCGTAGACTGTGCCGGTGAAGGACACAAGATGGCTCAGCGAAGTCGAGCTGAACGCCTGGATGGCGTACGTCACCGCGACACACCTGCTGGAGCGGCGGGTCGAGGAACAGTTGAAGGCCGACTCCGGACTCACCCACGCCCAGTACGAGATCCTCGCCAAACTCTCGGCCGCCCCCGAACGGCGGATGCGGATGACCGAGCTCGCCCGCCGGGTGGTCGTGTCCAAAAGCGGACTCACCTACCAGATCGGCCAGCTCGAGAAGATCGGTCTCGTCGAGCGGACAACCTGCCCCTCCGACGAACGAGGAGTCCTCGCTGTGCTCACCGACGAGGGGGTGCGCTGCCTGGAGCGGACGGCGCCGGGTCACGTGGCCGTCGTCCGCGCTTTCCTGATCGACCAGCTGACCCCCGAGGAGCTCCAGGCCATGACGCGGATCATGTCGAGGGCCGCGACGGTGATGGCGACGACGCCCAGCCACCCGTTCGGTCAACACGCGGCCGATGGACGGCGTCAGAACCGGCCCGACCGGCGGGAGCGCGTGGATTGAGGCGATGGTGCGATGACACCAGGTCTGGCGCGGGCCACCCCTAACGGGTTGGCGTCCGGAATCTTCCCTGCCTCCCGGAACGCCGGAGCCGGCACGGGGACACGGGGTCTCCGCCCCCCGGAGAGAGGGAAGACCGGTACGGCACGCGCGGGGAGCACATTCCACGCGAGCCGTACCGGATTCCGACTGCGCCGCCGGGTCAGGCGGCGGCGCAGTTCACCGAGGTCGGCACACCGTTGGTCCCGGACCAGCTGCCGGTGAAGCCGAAGGACGCCGAAGCACCCGGGGAGAGAGCCCCGTTGTAGTCCACGTTCCGCACCGAGACGTTGGCACCGCTCTGGCTGTACTGGCCGCTCCAGAGCTGGGTGACGCCCTGGCCGTTCGGGAAGGACCAGCTCACCGTCCAGCCCGCGATGGCCGCGCCGCCGACGCTCTTCACCGTCACCTCGGCCTGGAAACCCTCCTGCCAGGAGCCGGTCACCCGGTAGGTGGCCGCGCAGGCCTTGCCGCCACCGCCGGTGGGGGTGACCGACGGCGTCGGCGTGGGGGTCGGCGTGGGAGTGGGGGTGACCGTGGGGGTCGGCGTGGGAGTGGGGGTGGGCTGGGGGGCCGCCATGGCCATGTCGTAGGCCCGCTGCGGCACGAACTGCCCGGCGCCGGCGATGCACCCGTCGGCCTCGCCCGGCAGCTTGATCCAGAGGAAGGCGTCGATCATCGAGTCACCGGTGCCGGTCGTGCTCGGGGTGCCGATGGCCCTGCCACCCGGGTCACACCACTCGCTGCCCTGCGGGCCGTTGCCGTTGCGGCTGGTGTCGATCACCGCACGGAGCCGGGAGACCCCACTGGCGGAGATGACGCTCTTGGCGTACGCCACCTCGGTGGAGCTCCAGCGGTAGTTGGAGACGTTGAGGGAGATGCCATCGGCGCTGTTGGCGACGTCCGCCGCCCTCAGCCGGGCCCCGGCCTCGGACGCGGACAGCCATCCGGAGTGCCCGATGTCGAAGTAGACCTTCGCCGCCGCCGATCCGGCCTTCAGTTTCTTGCCGGCGTACGCCATGGAGGCGTTGGTCTCCTGCTGCTGGGAGGAACTCATGCAGCCGGTCATGATCGGGAGCACGTCGGGCTCCAGGATGACCGTCGCGGGACGCCCCTGAAGGCCCGCCGCGAGCTCGTCGATCCACTGCCGGTAGGCCGTGTGGTTGGGCGCGCCACCCGTGCTGGCCCCGCTGCAGTCGCGGTTGGGGATGTTGTAGACGACCAGGATCGGAGTCTTGCCCGCGCTCGCCGCCGCACCGACGAACGCCGAGACCTGGCCGCGCACAGCGGAGGTGTTGGTCGTGGTGAACCAGCGCGCCTGCGGGACGGCGGCGATCCGGTCACGGATCACCGGGGCGCGGTAGTCGCCCGGGTTGGCCGCGACCCATCTGGCCGCGCTGGTCTCCGGGTCGACGTAGAACGGCGGGTCGGCCGCGGACGCTCCGGAGGCAACGGACACCGAGGCGGCCGCGACGACCAGGGCGGCGCAGAGCGTCGCGAGGACGGATCTTCTTGGCATGGACGGGCTCCTTGAAGGGAGACATGGGAGCGCTCCCACAATAACCGTCCACCGATCCCGCACACAGCCCCGGCCACCGCCCGCGCATCGTCCGCCTTTCTGAGCTGTGCGGATGCCATTCGCCACCGTTGAAAGTTTCACGTCCGCGCCTGTCCTGCCCGTCCCGGGCCGGACAGGCGCGACGGCGGCGGGAAACGCTCCGGACCGGGGCCCGGGCACGTCCCGGGAACGGACCGGTTCATATAATTCTTACGGGTCCCGATAACGACGTCAGCTGAAAACCGATCCGGTGGCTCCGGAGCGCGGCGCTAGACCTACGGCATTCACCTCGGGGGGTGTGATGCGGTCCCGATCCAGCCTGACCTGCCTCGCCGCAGCAGTGACGCTTTCCATGACCACCCTGGTGGGCGGCCCGGCCACAGGCCCGTCGCCGTCGCCGTCATCTTCACCGTCACCGTCGGTGCGCGAGGGCGCCCCACTGCGGGACCCGCCGCAGTTGATGAGCCAGGACGGGGTCCTGAAGGCGCGGATCGTCGTGGAGAGGCGGCAGGTGGACGTGGCCGGCCGCAAACTGTGGGCCCTGACCTACAACGGCCGCTACATGCCGCCCACGCTACGGATCCAGCCGGGGGACAGGCTGGAGCTGGCGATGGAGAACCGGCTGGGTAAGTACACCAACCTGCACGTACACGGGCTCCATGTGTCGCCGAGCGGCGACTCCGACAACGTCTTCATCCACATCCATCCCGGCCAGACGTTCCACTACTCCTACCGGTTCCCGGGCAACCTCTCGCCCGGGACCTACTGGTACCACTCCCACGCACATCCGATGTCCGCGCCGCAGGTCGCCGGGGGAATGTCGGGCGTCATCATCGTCGGCGGGCTGAAGCGGCATCTGCCACCGGCCCTGCGCTACATCACCGAGCACGTCATCGCGCTCAAGGACTTCCAGGCCCAGGGCGACGCGATCAAGACCGAGGGTCTGCGTATCGGCGCGACCACCAACCGCACGGTCAACGGCCAGCTGAACCCGGTCATCCGCATCCGGCCGGGCGAGATCCAGCTGTGGCGGCTCGCCAACATCAGCGCCAACATCTACTACAAGCTCCATCTGCAGGGGCAGCGGTTCCAGGTGATCGCCCACGACGCCAACCCCGTCGACCGGATCTGGCCGGCGGACTCGCTCCTCCTCGCGGCCGGCGCCCGGTTCGACGTGCTCGTGCGGGGCGGTCCGCCCGGCCGTACCCAGCTGCAGACGCTCCCGTACTCCACCGGACTCGCCGGAAACCAGTTCCCGCAGGCGACTCTCGCCACCGTGGTCTCCGAAGGAGAGCCGATGCACCCGCCCGCGCTCCCCTCGACCTTCGCGCCGGTGGAGAATCTGGGCCACGCCACCGTCGCCGCACGGCGCACCATCGTGTTCTCCGAGAACAAGGCCGGGACCGCGTACTACGTCAACGGCAAGCAGTTCGACCCGAACCGGGTGGACATCAGGTCGAAGCTGAACACGGTGGAGGAATGGACCGTCCGCAACGACAGCGACGAGGAGCACTCCTTCCACCTCCACGTCGACGACTTCCAGCTCATGAGCATCAACGGCCGCCCTCATCAGGGCCACGGCTGGCAGGACACCGCGACCGTTCCCGCCAGGGGACAGCTCGTCATCCGGATCCACTTCACCGACTACACCGGCAAGACCGTCCTGCACTGTCACATCCTCAACCACGAGGACAAGGGGATGATGGCGGTCCTGGAGATCGTCAGGTGACCGGGCCGGAGTCGCCCTTTCTCGGTTCCAGCCTCGGGTCTTCACATCGGGTTGACCGCAGGCGGTTGATGCTGTGGTGCGAAACAGTTCGTGCGGCAGCGGTGTCGTCACTGGTCATCATGATCGTCCACGGTGTCGACTCCCTCTCCGGCTCGGATGTGCGGGCGATGAAGGGCACCGGATGACTTTGCCGTTCAGCCAGGGCGGCGGGCAGGCTGGTGATGCCGTACACGATTTCCTTGCCGGTCCAGGTGCCGTCCAGGTCACCGACGTCGCGACGGAGCCGGAAGGCTTGCCGGGCGCCGGGGAACAAGCCCTCGTCTGCTTCGGTCGTGCGGATGGTCCGCCGTTCGGTGCGGTCGTGCCCGTGGTCGTGGTCGATGGCGGTGGTGTCGCTCCACTCGGCATCCGGGCCCGGCAAAAGGGCGCGTGCGGCGGCGCGGGCCAGCGGCTGGTTTCCCTTCAAAATGAGGACGTAGTGGCCGCCCAGTTGCTCGGTGATCAGACGGGCCGTGGCCTTGGTGGTGTGCAGCGCGTCCAGGGTCAGCACCATCCCGGCTACCTCCAGCTGCGACAGCGGCGTGCGGGCGGCCGGTCCCTCGCATCGCTGCGACGCTGTCGCCGCCGACCACGAGCGTCGCGCACGCGGTCAAGGTCAAGATGACCACCAGCCGATGACGCCGCCCGCATGCCGGGCGCCGGTCGGGGACCGTCGCCAACCGGCGCATCAATGCCGATTCCACCACGACCGGATCGGCCTCCAGCTCGGCCTCCCACAATGCCAGGTCGGTGAGCTGGTCAAGACACGAGACAGTCGGAGATGTGGTCAGCGAAGATGGGGACACAAGCGCGACTCCTGCAATGATCTTCGGTTTGAGAGACCTGAAAGATCACCAGAAGTCGCGCTCTTTCGTACTCCACCCGGCCAAACACTCAACGTCGCCATACCGCATCAGAACCCAGGAACGCCGGGGCCCTGCACGCAAGACGACATGACAGGGAACGTGTTCTCTTCGGGCGACGTCAGGCTTGGTGATGACGCTGGTCAGCCCGCTGGCTAGATCTCCGATGTTGGCAGGGAAGCGCCCGTTCCCTGTCACGTCCAACGCTCTTTATGGCGTCTCTGAACTGGTCGTACAGGGCTCGCGTGTATCTGGTGACACGCTCCTTAAGGGGAAGTCCGCCGTGAGTTCAGCCGGACTGAAGGACTTTCAGTGGAAACCCACGTCAGTTCACATCATGAGATCGGAGAACACGGAGAGTTCGTCCTGCATCTGAGCCGAGGGTTTCGCCGTCCGTAGGGCGGGTGCCGCCGGAATATGGCAGAAACGGACCGCAGGCTAGATCACTGATCACTAGAATCCTGACGTTCACGCTGGCCGGGGTGCGCCACGCCACATCGCGCCCAGCCCCATCGTCCCGTGACGACCGGTAATGGTGGAGTCGGGTATCGGAACTCTCGGAATGCCTGCTTGATCATGCTGGTGGCTCCCCGATGCGGGCCTCGGTCCAGGCGCGGGCAAGGATCTCGTCCACGGTCTCGGCGGGGGTCTGGAACGAGGTGTCGATCCAGAGGCCGAGGCGTGCGGTCTCCTCGCGAAGGACCTTGTCGAGCATGTGAACGGTCAGCGTGTCGTAGGCGTTCTTGGTTCTGACGGCCTCGCGGGCCAGGACGGTGTCGGGTCCCGGCGCGAGGACGACGACCAGCAGCGGTGTGCTGCGGATCTGCGCGATGGTCTCGGCGAGGTGCTCGCCGAGGATGACGTCTTGTGCGACCACGGTGAAGCCAGCTTGGAAGTAGCCGTCGCTAACGTGTGCGGTCAGCTGGTGACGGAGCCGCAACTGGCGGACGGCCTCTTCGCTGGCGGCGGAGGTCATGTCGGCGCGGCCGTTGACCACCATGCGGCGGAACTGGTCGCCACGCACGTGCACGGAGTGTGGCAGCCGCTCGGCCAATGCCTGCGCGACCGTCGACTTTCCAGAAGCCTGGATGCCGGTAATGAGGATGATCGCCCGTTCGAGCTGCGGGAATTCGGGAATGCCGTGTTCGTCTGTGTTCGACGATGCCTTCGGAGTGCTGGTCATCATGGCCCTTCTGAACGGGGTGGTTGCGGGTTCCGGCTGGCGACGTCGGCGGCGTAGGCGCCCCAGTCTCCGGCGGCGGCGCGCTGCCATTTGACTGCGACGGTGATGTCGATGCCGAGGGTGCGGGCGAGGACCGCGGCGGGCAGCTCGGTGGCGAGCTGGAACAAGGCGGTTGAGCGGGTCTCTGCGAGCCGGATGCCGAGTTTGCGGAGTCGTTAGAAGGCCGGCGAGGCGGTCTTCGGACTTGAGGGTGTCGTCGTGCAGCAGGCGGCGGGCGGTGGCCCAGCGGGCTTCGACGTCCATCGGCTGGGAGGGGCCGTTCCATCGCTCGGCCGGAAAAGTGAGATCACGGGCGATCTTCTGGGAGAGGGACCATCGCACGAAGTGGCCTGCCTCCTGGCGAAGACGGGCGTCGTCACTGGTCATCCAACGCTCAAGGTCGGTCTGTCGGCAGGTTGCAAGGGTCATGTTCTGGTCCGTGAGCCAGTTCAGGAGATAGACGGCTGCCCGCAGATGCTGCCGCGCGACCGTGAGCTGGCTGTGCGTGATGTCCTTGCCGCGGCTGCGTCGGCGAAGCCGTCGCAGGAGGTGCCAAGTCGCGTACCGGTGCAGGATTTTCCGTCCCTCGGCCGTCGCATGGGAGGTGACGAGGTCCTTCACGTGCCGTTCGAGGCGGACCATCTGCTCGTCCCGCTTGGGCAGGACTTCGGTGGCGACGAGGACGCTGCGGACGTGTTCGACGACCTTGCCTTCCGGGAGTTCGTCCAGGGCCTCGCGGGTAAGGGGATGGCGGCCGGAGCCGAGATCGGACAGGACGGTGGAGACGATGGTAGTCGAGCTTGGCGGCCATCGCCGGATCCCTCCTGTCAGACCCGGCGAACGCCGGAGCCGGTGCCTTGTGCAGGGAAGTGTTCATGAAGTCGTCGCTGACGTGCGTGTAGATGGCCAGGGAGCTGTCGCACTCATGGCCGACCTGCTGCTGGATGAACCGGCGGTCGACTCCGTCCTCGGTCAGATGCGTGACGTATGGAAGTTCACCACCACCGACCTGGACGATCTGCTGGCCAGACTCGACCGGCACACCGCCGATCACCACGAAGAATCCTCCGCCGGACCGGCACCGTGATCAACCCCCGAAGGACTTCCGGAGCCGACCACTAAGAATCACGTCATGAGCCCCAGACCGCGTTGATCTTGACACGAGTCCTCGATGTCGTCGACCTGGGCAAACGCCGTCGAATCCCGAGTGTCGGCGTAGGAGGGTCATTCGAAAAAATCTTTCTTACCGCCAGCAGCTGTTCTCGCGTTCCTCCCCCGAAGGTGGCGATCAGCGCGACCAGCAGAGACGAGGGTACGTCACGAGCCTGGGGGCCCGGGTACCGCCGAAGCGTTGACTACACTCCGTTATATGACATAACAACAATAAGGTAGGGTGGGGTGATGGGCGAACCTCGCTGGCTTACCCCCGAAGAGGCCGCCGTCTGGAAGAAATACCGGACGCTGCGGCGGGAGTTGCAGCTCGCGCAAGACCGGCAGCTGGCACGCGATTCGGGTTTGTCCGGCGCGGACTACGCACTCCTTGCGCCGCTGTCGGAGTCACCCGAGGGCGTGCTGAGATTCCGGGAACTGGGGCTAGAGGTCGGCTGGGAACGCAGCCGGCTCTCCCATCAGCTCACACGCATGGAGAAGCGCGGGCTGGTGACCCGGGAAGCGTGCCCGGGCGACGCCCGCGGAGCGATGATACGGCTGACCCGGCACGGACGTGACGCCATCGAAGCAGCCGCACCTCAGCATGTGGAGGCCGTGCAACGGCTGTTCTTCGACCCCCTGACCCCGGGGGAGATGCGGGTGTTCGAAGGATTCCTCGATCGCATGCTCGCCGCACTCGAACGCGAATCGGCCGCGCACCGGCCGAACGGCTCCGCCGGGAAGTTGGCCCGCCCCGGTCTCCGGCCTGGTTGAACAGCCGTTGCCGGTCAGCCGTACGGCTCGCGTCCGCCCGGACGCCCCATGACAATGAACCGGCCGGTTCAGCCGTGTCATGAGGACGTCCGAGCGTAGCGAGATCAAAACTGGCCGGGACTGCCGTAGCGGTAGAAATGAGGGCCGAGCTGGGCGGCAATGGCCCGGGTCAACGCCGAGCCATCCTCCAGCAGGCGGGCCGCGCGGTCCAGGTCCCCGACGAAGACGGGGTCGTAGCCGGCGTCCCTGACCAGCTGTTCCGTCACCGCCTTGGCGGCGTCGTCGGCGGCGTACAGGTTGCTCGGCCTGACCTGCTGTTTGGCGATCTCGTCATACAGGGCGGCGAAGTTGGTGGAGAACGACTTGGCGGTCGGACCTCCGATGACGGATTTGACCTCGTGGGCCAGCGACGGGTGCTCGCTCGTCCGTGGTACGTACATGTTGGTGGTGTCGATCGTCACCTGCCCGTTCAGCCCGGACACCCGGCCCAGCGCCTCTCCGATCGTCTGGCCCGGGACCGCCACCACGACGACCTCGGCGTCACCTGCGTCGCCGCCGTCACGGCCAAGTACGGTGACCTGATGACCGGCGTCGGCCCACAGCCTCGCCAGACCGCCTCCGACCCGCCCCCGCCCGATTACCGTGATCCTCATGCGCGCTCCTTCGTTCGAGGTGGCGTCATCCTGCCTGGGCAGATCAGACTCTTGTCACGTGGCGTCTGCGCCGAGGAGCTGGAACTCCCAGGCCAGCGCGGCCCCGAAACTGCCTCCGTGGGAGAGGAAAATGTCGGCGATACCCGGGACGGTCTCCTCTCGTGCCCAGTCACGCTGCAGTTCCCCCAGAACCGTCCCCGTCGTGGTGGGGATCACGCCCGCCTGCACCATACGCTGGACCCCACGCTCGTGCGCCTCCAAGGAGGTGGCTCCCGAGGCATCGGTGACCGCGAAGACCCGGTAGCCGTCGGCGAGTGCGTGGATCGCTGGGAAGGCCAGGCAGATGTCAGTCCACAGGCCGGCGATGATGAGGTCCTTGCGCCCGGTGTCCGCGACGGCCTGGACTACCCGGGGGTCCTCCCAGGTGTTGATGGTGGTGCGGTCGATGGGCTTTTGCTCGGGGAAGAGTTCCTGGATCTGACGGATGATGCGGCCACCACGGTCTTCAACCACGGTGCTCAGGATGGTCGGGATGCCAAACAGCTTCGCCCCTTTGGCCAGCGCCGTCACGTTGTTGATCACCAGGTTGGCGTCGTGACTTTGTAGTCCGGCGAACTGCGCTCCTTGGTGATCGATCAGCAACAGCACCGAGCGCTGCGGGGTGAGCAGGGCGTCGAGTCCGATGTAGGGAGTGACGTGCGGATCCATGTGGAGATTCCTTTCGTCAGCCACTGAGGGCAGTTCCGCGGGGCGGGACTGTCAACCGCGCCGCCCGGGGAGGCCACGCGGCATCGAGGACACAGCTGCCGGGATATACGGGCCTCGCTAGCGTCTCCATTCGGCCCTGTCCGACCCCTACAGCCGTCGTCTTCAGCGATGGGCGCTCAGCCGTGACACCCAGCACTGATGATGTGTCAACAAAGTAAGCTCGACTTTGATGCCAAGTCAACAACTTGGCTCTCGGCGCTCGATCCGGTGGGCACAAGGCGGCAGGCCGAGTAAGGCCGAAAAGGGGAAATGGGCTGGTCACAGCCTCGGCCGGTGACGTGTTCTCAACCAGGCCCTCCGCTATCAGTGTCACCAGTCCCTGATGCACCCCGGATCGCTCAGGTCAGCTGGACCGCGAATCCGAGCCGGTTGTACGCCCGACGCTTGGCCAGCCGCCCCAATAGGGAGATCACCGCTCGGGTCGCCCCGGGCTGAAACGCCCGGGGCGACCCGACCGGCGGCACCCCCCCTTAACGACAGGCCGAGTCATGGGAGACCTTCGAGCGCGACGTGCTGCACCGCCACGCCCTGCCCGCGACCTCCGAGCCGGTCCGGCTGACTGAGCCCGAGCCCGAGTGCGGCCCCGACGACGCAGCCG